>NZ_AKFU01000033.1:0-158434 GCF_000277625.1 Clostridium sp. MSTE9 | reverse complement strand
TGAGGGAGTTCCAAGGGGGAGAGAATCGAAACTCTCCCCTTTGGCGAATCTTTGCTTACTTTCTTTTCGCAAAGAAAGGAAGTGCCCGCCCCGGCACGAGGGGCATGCCCGCGCAAGCGGAAACTCACGCGGGGAAACCCGTTGAAAACTTGCTCTTTTATACCAAAAATAAAAAAAGGTTTTATCCCGGCATAAGGGCAACCCCTCCGCCAATAGAAACCTTCGCGGAGGTTCTCTGTAAAAATTGTTTTTCTCACTTATTGTGAAGAACGAAGCTTCAAAAGGATATTTGTTAAAATGTCACAGGCACCAGCATTGGCCTGCCAATCAATGGAGGAATTTGTTTTGTTCGGTCTGAAGAAAAAATTGTTCGGAAGTCAAATTGAAATCAACTGCGATTATTGCAGCCACAATACAGGAACCGAAGAGGAGCCCAAGTGTTCCAAAGGCCTGACGATCAAGGAGGATGGCTCCTGCCGCCGCTTTGCTTATGATCCGCTGATGCGCACCCCGCGCGCGCTGCCCCCCTTGCGGGAATACGACATGGATGATTTTACATTGTAAATGAAAGCGCCTTTCTCCGCAGTAGATGGGAGGAAGGCGCTTTCTGTTGTTCCTTTATTCTTTTGGCTGCGTATCGTCCCGCTGCTCTTCAACGCATTTCTGGATTCCCTGCAGAATCCGTGTTAAAAAGGGTGGAAGCGCAACGCCGGCCGCCTGAATATTTTCCAGGATACTCAGCAGCTCGTTTACCGTCAGCCAGACAGCGACCAGAGAGGCCACCGCAAAGCGGACCGGAACAGGTTCCAATCCGGTCTGACTGCCCGCATACATCAGCAGGTAATCAATCGCGACCCCTACGCCCACCAGAGCCCACATGAGGATCTTTTTAATGATCCCCCGGATGCTTCGGTAGGAGCTGACCGCTTCTTTTCGGTAAATAGAAGCCATAATCCCTGTAATATAGTCGGCCAGACTGGAAAGGACCAAAAGATAAACGGGAACCGCGAGGATTCCAAGCCGGGCGGAAAGCACCGCAAACATGGCAGCCAGACCGGCTTTGATTTTGTCCATATTTTCGCCCCCAGACACCGCTTACAAAACATTGAAATTGCAGTTGGCGGTTTCTTCCTTTGATCGTACCTGAATGTGCGCGTGGCGCACCGGCGGCTTCAGTGCCGTAACATCGATCAGCCACCCGCGCCCCTTTGCATCCAGACGCGGCTCCGAAGCCTGGATGACATCCCGGCCCGTTACAGTTACTTCCGGTTTTTCTTTGCATCTGGCCAGAACAGTGTAAATTTCACCCGGGGACATATCCTTGCTTCTGGTATCAAGAGAAAGAGGGGAATCTGTCTGTACCGGAGGTGCGGTCGCCGGAAAATTATTAAAGCCTCCCCTGCGTATGATTTCGGGATAATCCTTAAAGGAAAGGTTTAAATCAACATCTCCCGTTCCATTTTTTACACCGGGCACACGCCCCGTATTGCTGTGCTGCCAAATAGATGCGGGGAATTCATTCGACATTTGCGTATGATATTGAGCCAGCCACAGATCAAACTGTTTGATTCGGCTCCAGTCCAGATGATTTCGCAAAACGTTCAGATTTGCGTAGACTGCCACGTAATACCCGGCCTGCTGCACTTGATTGCACCAGGTCGTTACAATATCCGTCAGTTGATCTCGCGGAAGTCTCAGAATAGTATCCTGTTCCACATCCAAAGCCACAGGGTATTCCATTTTGCAGCCCCGGACCACATTGAGAAAAAACGCGGCTTCTTTTGCCGCTTCTTCTGTTGTAACGGCATGCAGCCAGTGATAGACGCCGGTATGCAGCCCGGCCACCGCGGCCTTTGTCAGGTTTTCACTCATGCTTTGATCTGCCAGTGTGTGTCCTTCGCTGGATTTTATCATGGCAAAGTCGTACCCGGCTTCTTTTACAAGCAGCCAGTCAACCTTACCTGTCCCATTGTAGACATCGATTCCTTTTCTGGTAGACATGATAACGCTCCTTTCCCTACCATAAGATGCAAAAAAGGGGAAACTTGCTCTTGTTTATGCAAGTAATCCCCCACTTATTTATATTTTGATTGCAGAATTCTTCGTTCGCTCTCCCTTTGGGAAAATCAGATGGTTTTTATGGATTTGTCCGAAAGCAGAAGTTCCCACGGCAGAGATTGCATGATATTTTTTTGCCATAGGCCCCGTTAGGTATAGCCATTTGTTATAAAATATACTATAATTGAAAAAATTGCATTGATTTCTCCCGCCGAATACAGAGGGCAAATCGCCGCGCTGATGACAGTTCCGGTAAAAACCACTGGAGAAAGTATTTGTTTTCCCCGCGCCCTTGTTCTGGAAAGGATACAACGACCTGAATGGATAATTTAATCTTATCTGCAGAGGTAATCGCTCCTCTTTGCACTTTAATGGCTCTTGGCTACTTTGTAAAAATGAAAAAAATGATCGGCGACCAAACGGTAGACCAGCTGAATAATCTGGTTTTCCGTATTTTTCTGCCGACCATGCTGTTTTACAATATCTATCAAACACACCTGAGCGGTATGGTGCGTCCGCGTCTGATGATTTACGGCTTTATCGCGATGTTGTGCATGTATTTTTTATCGATCCTGATCGTTCTGCTGACGCTGAAGGACAACCGCCAGCGGGGCGCTGTGGCGCAGGCTTCGTTCCGCAGCAATTTCGTCATTTTCGGCCTGCCGGTCACCGCTTCGCTGTTCGGCCCGGAGAAAGCCGGAATCACAGCTCTTTTGATCTCTTTGATCGTGCCGATGTACAATTTTCTCTCTGTGATTCTGCTGGAAGTGTTCCGCGGCCAGAAAATCCAGATTGGTTCGATCGCAAAAAAGATCGTTACAAATCCGCTCATCATCGGCGCGGTATTGGGTCTGAGCTGCCTGTTTTTCGGTATCCGCCTGCCGAATGTGGCGGAGAAAATCGTCGGCGATATTGCTGGTTCGGCCACTCCTCTGGCTTTGATCGGTCTGGGCGCTTCCTTCTCATTCGCCGACACTCGGGTTTACCGCAAGCCGCTGATAATCGGTGTATTCAACAGACTGATTCTCGCCCCCCTGCTTTTTCTTTCCGTCGCCGTCGCGTTGGGCTTCCGCAATGAAGAGCTGGCGGCACTGATGGGTATGCTGGGTGCTCCCGCGGCGGTGTCATCTTACACGATGGCGCAGCAGATGGGCTCTGACGGCAAGCTCGCGGGTCAGCTGGTGGTTTACACCTCCATCTGTTCCATTGTGACCATGTTTCTTTTGATTTTCGGTCTGAAACAGCTTGGAGTGATGTAATATTCACAGTTTTTTCCAATTTTGGGCATAGACGTATAAATATCGTCTAATTGAACGATAAAAATTTATCGATCTCGCGTTTGATTCTTTGAAAGGCATTGACAAGCTTTTCGTTTTACTTCATAATAAGTTTCACTTGTTTTTAGTTTCTCTGCACGAACAGAGACCCTCATCCCAACAGAAGGGAAAGACAAGCCGATTGAAAAAGAACGCTTATCGTGGTTTTACCGCGCATTCCCTGAAGCTGATCGCAGCCGCCGCCATGCTGGCGGACCATTTTGCATGGCTGTTTTTGGGAACCTATAGTGCGCCCGGCCAGCTTCTCCACGTGATCGGGCGAACCACAATTCCAATCATGTGCTTTTTCATCGCGCAGGGATATTACCAGACCCGCAGCCGTACCAGATATGCGGCGAGGCTGGCTGTCTTCGCGGTGATTTCTCAGATACCCTATCACTATTTTATGACGGGAAACCTGAATGTCCTGTCTGCCCCTGTTCGCCTGAACGTGCTGTTCACACTCCTGTTCGCTCTTCTCTCTCTTTCGATTCTGGACAGGATGCGGTATCAGCCTTTCTGGTGGCTGGGCTTGATGCTTCTGATGCTGCTGGCTTCCTTTGGCGACTGGTCAGTCTTTGCGGTAATCTTTACGATGATCTTCGCAGCAAACCGGCTTAATCCAAAGCGTCAGATGTTTGTGTTCACGGGAGCTGCCGCGGCCACCGCCGGTTTTTTGGCCTGGAGCAATTCTCTGCTCAGCGACGCGCCGCCGTGGGGCGGATTCTTCCAGTTCGGGCTTCTTCTGGCTGTTCCCCTGCTGCTCCGCTACAATGGGCAGCGCGGCACTTCCCCTGCGGGCAAATGGTTTTTTTACGTGTTTTACCCCTTGCACCTGATTGTTTTGACAGTGATTCATCAATTTGTTATCTAAGTGTACTAATCTTTCATAAAACGGGCGAAAAAAGAGCTTTCTCCCCCGCCGTAGGCGGGGGAGAAACTGAAAGTTTCTTTCTACTGTTTTGTGGGCAATCTGTATCAAAGGAATACTTAAAATTATTGGAGGTGGACTGAATGTCTAAACGGGAAAACGTTTCCATGTCCGTGATCCGGCGGCTCCCGCGTTATTACCGCTTTCTAACGCATCTGAAAAAAATGGGGATGACCCGTATCTCTTCCAAAGAGCTGTCTGAGAAAATGGGTCTGACTGCTTCTCAAATCCGCCAGGATTTAAACTGCTTTGGCGGATTCGGACAGCAGGGCTACGGCTACATTGTCGATCAGCTGCAGCGGGAAATCGGGGGAATTCTCGGGCTTTCGAACTCTTACAAGGCCATTTTGATCGGTGCCGGCAACCTGGGACAGGCTCTGGCGCTACATATGGCCTTTACCACGCAGGGATTCCAGCTGGTGGGAATCTTCGACAACTCGCCATCAAAAATCGGCACCGAGATCAACGGCATTACGGTAACCGACACACAGCGCCTGAAAGAATTCTGCGAGGCGGAGCAGCCGGCCATGGCGATCCTCTGCATCCCGCGGGAAAGCGCCGAAAAGCTCTCTGAACAGCTGTACAGCCTCGGCATCCGCAGCTTTTGGAATTTCAGTCATTTTGACATTTCGATGAAGTACCCGGACGCCGTAGTGGAAAACGTCCATTTGAACGACAGCCTGATGACGCTGTGCTACCGCATTTCCGATCATCAGGAGGAAAAAGACGCTTCGGATGATACTGCTGTTTAAGAATAAGGCGGAATAAAGAAATCAGGGTGAACAGCTTCGGCCGTTCACCTTTCTTTTTTAGCTTGGAACTTAAGGATGTATCCCGGCTCCATGTGATATCCATGCAAATCACATGGCGACCGGTCAAAGAAAATCAACCTCTGCTTTACGATGGCGCTCCGCCATATAAAATATTGATGCAAGCATATCCGCATGCTTGCTATGTGTGTATTCCATATTGATATTGTTCATAGAGAGGTGGCCGTTATGATAACAAAAAACATACTGCCCGGCGAAGTATATCAGTTAGCGGAATGTTTAAAAGCTCTTGCAGAATACCACAATCAGGTTTCCGCCCATCATTCGGGATTCTACCCGGGGCGCCCTATCGAGGATACGCTGGAGCTGTTTCGGGAAGTTCTGAACAGCAAAACGTCGATGATCTCTGCGATAGAAGAATCAGACGGAATCGTTGGATTTTGTAAGATCGATATACACGGAGAAAAAGGAAAGCTTGATTACCTGATTGTCAAAGAGGAATACCGCGGCAGGGGCTATGGGGCGCTGCTGATGGATTGGGCAATGAAAGCCTTTCGTGAATACGGCGCGAAGCATGTGGAAGTAAAAATAATTGATGGGAATGCCGCAGCGCAGAGATTATATGAAAAGTATGGTTTTGTTATGAACGCGCATATTTTATGGCGCATTCTTTCCAACGATCAATCATAATGATATTTTGCGCGGTTATGGGATGAATACGAACAAAGAATGACGGGATACAGATCGCTTCACCGCTCTTGCTGCAATTTCCTTTTGAAACCTGCTCCTGACACGGCGTTTTTCTTTTTGCAGAGCAAATCGGAACGCAGATAATCTTTTATACAAAAACAGCATCCTTTCTTTGCCTGATAATGGTCGAAGAAAGGATGCTGTTTTTCTGTATCGTTTTTTGACAATGGGTGAATTTTCCGGATGACCCGTTTCGCTGAATTTTACGTGATATCTATTTTTCCATCATCTCAGTCAAATAGGGCAAAGCATCTGCAACCTGTATGCCGACAATTGGCATAGATACCAGCATGGCGCTTTTGATCTCATCTTTACTTGCGCCGAGTTCTGTTGCGCGGTGAATATGAAATGGCAGTCCTCCATACATCTTTGTCGACACAAGAACAGCAATATATGCTAATTCATGCGTCTTTTTATCAAGAGCGCTTTTCTCCGACATTTGAAAGATAGCATCCATAAATGCCTGACCCACACCGTTTGTTTCTGTCATAAACAATTCAAAACCGTTTGTTACTTTTTCCATGATGATTTCATCCTTTCTTTTGTGCATTGTTTTAAAACAACTACCTATAAAGACAAAATCAAAATGCAAAAAATACGGTTTGAATAAAAAATAATAAATTATTAGGATTACTTCACATCAGCATGGTCAAAACACTTTGATACCATTCATCAGGCGGCTTTTGTTCCGGCATATGACGATACAAGTACATGACTCTTTTTCTGACACTTTCATCATAAGTATAGTTTTTCTGTTCAAAATCTAATCTGTCAATCAGTTTTTTCGCCTTGCTCTGCAGGTTGGAACGGTTCAGAGAAAATGCGATCCACGCTTTACAGGAACAAGGGTTCTTTTCATAAATGATACTGCAGTGATCGGCGAAAAAAGAATCGATATTCATTCTGGCCCGGTATAACAGTCCTTTTGCCGCACCCTTGGAGATGTCCAGTATTCCGGCGACATGCTCGATCGGAAGCCCGTACATGTCCACTAGAGAAAATGCGATACGCTGATGTAGCGTCAGCTTTCTTACCATCGCCAAAAAACACCCGTTTTGCAAGCTCCTGATTTCTTCCTCAACGATCACTTCATCCTCTGGCTGCGGTGTTGCATTGATCAGCAGAACGCCTTCCCTCTCCAGCTTTTCCCATTCGACTGGTTCCATTAAATATTTCTTCGGGTCCCTTTTGGCCCTGTTAACGAATTCATGGAAACAGATTGTTCTTAACCAGCTTGCCAATGCCTGTTCATTTTCCAGGGTATCCAGCTTTTGCATTGCTTTTAAAAAAGTGTCCTGCGTTACATCAAGTGCATCCTCAGGATGACAGGTCAATTTGAGAGCATAGTTGAAAATATACTGATAATAGTTTTGATACACATCACATAGATTCATTTTGTATCCTCGTAAGAAGCACGATTTATATGCTCATTTTTATCAATGCTGCGATATTTGCTGTAGATATTTTAGCACAGCAAACCACCATCGTAAAGCAGATGCTGATTTTCTATAACAGGCAGGGAAACTCTCTGTAATCAGACGGAATCGCTGGATTTTGTAAGATCGATATACACGGATAAACTCCACATGAAAAAACAGCATCCTTTCTTTGCCCGGTAAAGGCAAAGGAAAGGATGCCGTTTTTATTCCTTCCCATCTCGGTGGGAAGCACGTAATTTATCAAGAATCGCCTTTTCCGGCGGATGCTCCGGGTACAGGAAGTTGCGGACGCGCTGCTGGCAGTCCGTATCGCCGCAGTAATAGAGGACGTCGCCCTCGCAGAGAACCGCGTAGGGCCCGGGAGAAACCATCATCATCTCTCCCCTGCGGATCCCCAGAATCGTTGCGGTCGTATAATGCCAGAAATTAATATCGGAAATCGAAAGATTCAAATACGGTGTTTTGGATGTGATTTCAATTTCAAACGGGATAAAGGGGTTGAATGCCTGAAAGCGTTCTGTTCTGTCCAATATTTCAGAAATGGACTCCGCCATGTGCTCGGCCTCTTTGCGCTGCCGATCCAGGCTGTCCATAATATTCTTTTTCAGGTCGTACATGGACTTAATATCCATAAACTGCTGAACGAAACGGACCGCGTTATCGTAAGAGAGAATCACGACTCCGCTCCCTTTTACCACCGAAACGATCTCGAGATCAGACAAAACGGCAATTGCACGGCGAGCCGTTTCGGGCGAAACACTGTACTGGCTGGCCAGTGCAGACCGGGCATACAGCCTGTCGCCCACCTGGTACCTGCGCTCAACGATCTTTGCGGCAATATCCGCCGCAATCTGTTGATATACGGGAGCAGATACCTTGATTTTATGCTCCATGAAATTCTAACCCTTTCGTATTATCATCAATTCACTTTACAATATGACCTCATGTGAGTTCAACGACTTCTTCCCCCGCCTGCGGCGGGGGAAGAAGTCGTTCATTGTCTCAAGTGATACTATTCAACCGAAGCTTCTCTTTTATATTCCTTGGCAGCGCCGACAAAACCGCGGAACAACGGATGCGGGCGGTTCGGACGGGACTTAAACTCCGGATGGAACTGTGCGCCCATAAACCACGGGTGATTCGGAAGCTCCATCATTTCAACAATCCGGTTGTCGGGGGATCTGCCGCAGAATACGACTCCGGCCGCCTCCAGGCGATCGCGGTAATCATTGTTCACCTCATAACGATGGCGGTGGCGCTCCGAAATCAGCGGCTGCTCATCGTACAGTTCAGATGCCTTGCTGCCAACCAGCAGCTTGCAGGGATATTTGCCAAGGCGCATGGTTCCGCCCAACTGAACCACATCCTTCTGCTCGGGCATCAGATCGATGACCGGGTTGCTGGTCTGGGGATCGAACTCAGCAGAATTCGCGTCCTCCAGGCCAAGGACATGGCGGCTGTATTCCACAATCGCCATCTGCATGCCAAGACAAATACCCAAAAACGGTACTTTGCGCTCACGCGCATACCGAATCGCGGTGATCTTGCCCTCGATCCCGCGCTGGCCAAAGCCGCCGGGTACCAGAATGCCCTGCACTCCCTCGAGAACCTCCGCCACATTTTCGGACGTGATCAGCTCGGAATCGACCCAGCGGATATCCACCTTGACGTGATTGCCGATGCCACCGTGGGTCAGCGCTTCGGCCACGCTCAGGTAGGCGTCGTGCAGATCCACATATTTGCCCACCATGGCAATCGTGACGGTTTCCGTCAGCGCCATGGCGGTGTTGACCATTTTGATCCATTCCGTCAAATCCGCGCCGTGGGTATCCAGACCAAAGTGCTTGCAGACAATATCATCCAGCCGCTCTTCTTTCAAAGCCAGCGGCACGGAATACAACAGCGGAAGATCCAGATTCTGGATCACGCAGTTTTCTTTTACATTACAGAACAGGGCAATCTTCTTCTTCTGATCCTCACCGACCGGCAGTTCGGAACGGAGAACAATAATATCAGGCTGAATTCCGATGGAAAGCAGCTCTTTTACGCTGTGCTGAGTAGGCTTTGTTTTCTGCTCGTGAGACGCGGCCAGATACGGCACCAGCGTCACGTGGATAAACAGGCAGTTATTGCGGCCGATCTCTGTCGCAAACTGACGGATCGCCTCTAAAAACGGCTGGCTCTCAATGTCGCCCACCGTGCCGCCGACCTCAATGATCGCTACATCCACATTCTCTTTGCCGGCCGTGATGCGGCTCTTGATTTCATTTGTAATATGCGGGATCACCTGTACGGTTGCTCCGCCGTAATCGCCGTTGCGCTCTTTCTGAAGAACATTCCAGTACACACGGCCCGAGGTCACGTTGCTGTTCTGCGTCAGGTTTTCATCGATAAAACGCTCGTAATGTCCCAGATCCAAATCGGTCTCTGCACCGTCATCGGTTACAAATACCTCGCCGTGCTGAAACGGGTTCATCGTACCTGGGTCAACATTCAAATACGGGTCAAACTTCTGCATGGTCACACGCAGTCCGCGCGACTTCAGCAAACGCCCCAAAGATGCTGCAGTAATTCCTTTTCCCAGGCCAGACACTACACCGCCGGTCACAAATACAAATTTCGCTGCCATAATTTCCTCCTACCAGCAATTGCCCTTTTAAAAAATAAATTCCCCACCAAACTGCTGGGGAACACAAATTACCGCATTTTATTATATCGCCTATCCCAGCGGGTGTCAATCGGGATAGGCGATATTTTGTCGGATTCGTAAGGAGTTCCAAAGATAAGAGAAAAAACAACACTTTTTTCCCGGAACAATCAATCCATTGCACCTGCAAAATGGATTTTTCACATCACAATTTGCAAAAACAGATGGAACGGCGTACGAAAAATCTTTTTCAAAATCACAAGAAGACGCTAAGCCGCGAATGATTTTGATTTTCCAAAAGGGAACTTACCTCAATCAGCAGGGATATTATGATTCAAGTGACTGCCGGATCTGCTCTTCAAAATGCTTCTGCGGCTTTACTCCCACCTCTGTCCACTGCTTCTGGCCGTCCTTGAACAGAATGATGGTGGGGATGCTCATGATGCCGTAGCGGCGGGCCAGCTCCTGGTTATCGTCAACGTCTACCTTGAGAACGGTCAGGCTGTCTTCAAAGGTTTTCGCGAGCTCTTCCACAATCGGGGCCACCATGCGGCAGGGGCCGCACCAGCTGGCCCAAAAGTCGACGAGCACCAGCGGATTTTCAGTGATCAGCTGATCAAAATTTTCTTCGGTTGCATGAATCAGTTCCATTGTTATGATCTCCTTTTCTGTGATCCTAAGAGCGTGTCGGCAAACTCCGGAACGGTTTATTCTCGATCTGCACACACGCTTCAGAAATTAGCCCTGGTATTTTTCCAGAGTGATCTTTGTAATTGTCACGTCGGCAGTGGGCTTGTTGCTGCCGTCGACCTCTACCGCTGCGATCTTGTCTACCACATCCATGCCCTCAAATACCTGAGCGAACACGGTGTGGCCCTTCTTGGTGGTGCTGTAAGCGCCGTCGAGCGTGGGATTGCCGCCGTTTTCCGTATACAGCTTTTTGTAGGTATCCGAAATCTTGCTCATATCCACTAAGCTGACTTCACCGTACTGGGCAATAAATGCATCGGAATCCTTCTTGTACAAATCGTAAATCTGCTGATAATACTCCCAGCCCGAAAACGAAGAGGCCGGGGCCTGATTGATAAAGAACTGGCTGCCGTTGGTATTGGGGCCGGAATTCGCCATCGACACCGCGCCGCGGAGATTGATCAGCGATTCGCTGAATTCATCCTCAAACGGCGCGCCGGATGCGCTTGCACCGCCGGTGCCCGTCGCGGTGGGATCGCCGCCCTGAATCATAAAATTATCAATAACCCGGTGAAAGGTAATTCCGTCATAATACTCCTTTTGCACCAACTGCTTAAAGTTACCTACCGCTTTCGGCGCAGCCTCCGGGAAGAAACGAAGCTTCATCTCACCCATGCTGGTTTCCATCACAGCGATTTCCTCGCCGGCCGCGGGCTTGTCCAGCTGATAACCGAGCTCTTTTTTTTGCTGGCCGCCACAGGCCGTTAAAAGCAGCAGCAGGGAAAAACCAACCAGCGCCGCGCGGATTCTTTTGCGCATCAAACCACCATCCTTTTTTCGATCAATTTGGTAATATTTTAGTCTATTTCATGAAAATATGCAAGCTTTCCCAGCAGAAATCGATGCCATATGATGCACGCCGGGGGGCCTGAATCGGCGGAACATTTTGATTTCTGTATTAGGCGCGCGGTTTTTTGCATATAGATGTTCTGACCGGAAAAAGGAGGTAAAAGAATGGGCCTGAATACTTATAAACCCGAGGGCTGGAAGATTGATACGCCGGAGAACCGGGCTGCCATGGCAAGCATGACCGCCCTGATGGACGCATGCCGGGATGAAAAAATACTGGAGGGCCGGGCGCTAGTTTGTGACAGCTTCCACAATTTGCTGGTGGATTTGGGCTGCATGAAAGGATTGATTCCCCGGGAAGAGGGCGCTCTGGGCATTCGGGAGGGCACCACCCGGGATATTGCCATCATTTCCCGCGTGAACCGGCCTGTCTGCTTTATCATAACCGGATTTCAGAAGGATGATGCGGGCAATCCGATTGCTGTGCTCTCGCGCAGGGCGGCGCAGGAAAAATGCCGGAGAGAGTACATAGAGAAGCTGCGCCCCGGCGACGTGACGGACGCCCGGGTCACACATCTGGAAACGTTCGGCGCTTTTGCGGACATTGGCTGCGGGATCATCTCGCTGCTGCCGATCGACGCGATTTCCGTTTCGCGCATCGACCACCCCAGAGAGCGGTTTACCGTGGGGATGGATGTTCGCACCATCATCAAATCGATTGAAGGGGACCGCATTACCCTTACCCAAAAGGAGCTGCTCGGCACCTGGGAAGAAAACGTCGCCCTGTTCCACACGGGCGAAACCGTGGCGGGGATCATCCGCTCCACCGAACCCTATGGAATCTTCGTCGAGCTGGCGCCGAATCTGGCCGGGCTGGCCGAAATCAAAGAGGGCGTACTGCCGGGGCAGCAGGCCAGCGTTTACATTAAAAGCATTTTGCCCTCGCGCATGAAAATCAAACTTGTCATTATCGATACCTTTGATTATTCTTACCGCCCGATTCCGCCAAAATACTTTTTTAAGGGAGATCACATGGATCGCTTTGTCTATTCGCCGGAATGCAGCGATAAGCAAATCATAACGGAGTTTCTATAATAACAGAAATGGCCCGCGAAGCAGTAACACAAACTGCTTCGCGGGCCTTTTTTAGTCTTCTTTTGACTCGAGCTTTAGAATATGAGAATCGATAATCTGGCGGAAGGTCTGGTTGCTGCCGCGATTGCCATGCTCATCCTTGTAATGCAGCGGGCGGTAATGCGGGGTCAGCGTCTGCTGCTTTAAAAACTGCAGGGCTTCTTTGCGGCTGCGCGCGTGTTCAATCACGCCCGCCATTTTTACGGCGTACATCGCGTCATATGGCTCCAGACGATAGGCTTCGGCAAAATTGGTGAGAGCGGCCTCGTGCTTCCCCAGATTTTCCTGTGCCTGCGCCAGAATCACATACATCTCCGCGCGGCTTTTGGCCCATCGGCTGATGGTGACGCCGTCCTGGATCATCGTCCCGTAAGAAAGGCGGTCCCATCCCGAGGTTTCCAGATACTGCTGGGCATATTTGGCCGTCAGCTCGTCATTTCCGCCCAGCCAGCTGCACGCGGTGGCGGCAATATAAAGCTGCTGCGGCGTTTTTGGAGTGCCACAAAGAGAAATCACCTTGCTCAGACGTTCATGATCATTTTGGAGCTTTGCATACAAACGCTGCGCCTCTTCCTCTTCTGTATAATTGACAGGGATCGAGGCCCCGATTAATCGGAATAAAGCTGCCGCTAAATCCGGGCGGCTATTGGCTGCGGATTCCATTGACAACACCCACTTTCACTTCTATGAATGCCTCTATTATATCATAAATTCCGATACAAGCCAGCAAAAGATTCGCCCGGTTCTCCGGAATCACGAAACAGATGATTCAATGCTCTCTCAGGCGCCCGAAGCTTTGCTTCGGCTTGCGCCGTGAGGTTATTATATCCGCAGTCCAGTTATTTCTCAAGAGGGGATTCTACAAAAATAAATTCACCGTTTTCGAAATCGCATACAACCCGGTTCCCCGCGTGCACTTTTCCTTCCAGCATCAGCTCCGAAAGACGATCCTCAAGCTTTGTCTGAATCGCGCGGCGCAACGGACGAGCCCCGTAGATCGGGTCAAAGCCCTCTTTGGCGATTTCCGCCACGGCGGCCTCGGCAAACTCTGCAGAGATACCGATTTCACTCAGGCGCTTCTGCAAGGTCTTGAGCATACGCCCTGCGATTTCGCGGATATCCTCATCGGTGAGCTTATGGAACACAATAATGTCGTCCACACGGTTCAGGAATTCGGGACGGAACGTGCTTTTCAGCTCGCCGAGCACCAGTTCCTTGACCTTTTCGCTGTCCAGCTTCTGGTTCTCCTCCGACGCAAAGCCAAGGCTGCCCTTTTTCTCGGTGATCAGGCGTGCGCCGACGTTCGAGGTCATGATGATCACGGTATTCTTGAAATCGACCTTCCGGCCCTGCGCGTCGGTCAGACGGCCATCCTCCAGAATCTGCAGCAGGATGTTAAACACATCCGGATGCGCCTTTTCGATTTCGTCGAACAACACCACCGAATACGGCTTGCGGCGCACGGCCTCAGTCAGCTGACCGCCCTCATCGTAGCCCACATATCCGGGAGGCGAGCCAACCAGACGGGACACGGTGTGCTTCTCCATATATTCCGACATATCCAGACGGATCATCGCGTTTTCGTCGCCAAACATCGCTTCGGCCAAGGCCTTGGTCAGTTCGGTTTTACCAACGCCGGTCGGCCCGAGAAAGATGAACGAGCCGACGGGGCGTTTCGGGTCTTTCAAGCCGACGCGGCCGCGGCGAATGGCTCTGGACACAGCGCTGACGGCCTCTTCCTGCCCAACCAGACGCTGATGCAGAGTTTCTTCCAGATGCAGCAGGCGCTCGCTTTCCTCTTCGGTCAGCTGGACCACGGGGATTCCTGTCCACACAGACACCACGTTTGCGATATCCTCGGGAGTGACCTCTCCGCCCTCATGCGAGCGCTTCTCGGTCCACAGGTTCTTCTGCCTTTCCAGCTCTTCCTTGGCCTTTTTCTCTTCGTCGCGCACCTTGGCGGCCCGCTCGAATTCCTGCGCGTTGATGGCGGCGGCTTTCTCCTGCTCCAGCTCCTTGATGCTCTTTTCCAGCTCCTGCAAATCGGTAGGAGCGGTAAAGGCACGCAGGCGCACACGGGAGGACGCTTCGTCCATCAGGTCAATGGCCTTATCCGGCAGGAAGCGATCTGCGATATAGCGGGAAGAAAGCTTCACGGCGGCGTCGATCGCCTCGTCGGTGATCTTGACCTTATGGTGCGCCTCGTACCGGTCGCGCAGACCCTTCAAAATCTCGATCGCTTCCTCTTCGCTCGGCTCGCCGACCATGACGGGCTGGAACCGGCGCTCGAGAGCGGCGTCCTTTTCGATATATTTGCGGTACTCGTTGATGGTGGTCGCACCGATCACCTGAAAATCACCGCGGGCCAACGCAGGCTTTAAAATGTTCGCGGCATCTGTGGAGCCCTCCGCGGAGCCGGCGCCGATGATGGTATGCAGCTCATCGATGAACAGAATAATGTTCCCCGCGCTGCGCACCTCGTCCATTGCGGCCTTGATTCTCTCTTCGAAATCGCCGCGGTATTTGGTACCGGCAACCATGCCGGTGAGGTCCAATGTAATCACGCGCTTGTTTTTCAGAAGCTCCGGCACCTGGCCCTCCGCAATCTTCAGGGCAAGACCTTCCGCGACGGCTGTTTTGCCGACGCCGGGCTCGCCGATCAGGCAGGGATTGTTCTTGGTGCGGCGGGACAGAATCTGAATCACGCGCTCAATTTCCGTCTGACGGCCGATCACCGGATCGATGCCGCCTTTTGCAGCCAGCGCGGTGAGATCACGCCCGAACTGATCGAGCGTTTTGGTAGCGCTTTTACCGCCCTTGCCGGACGAAGTCGATGACATGCCGGGAGCGGGAGCGGAATCCTCCCCGCTGCTCAGAGCGGAGCTGATCTCATTCAGAATGTCGCCGGACTTCGCGCCAAGCGACTGGAGGAAGCGCACACCGTAGCTGTCGCCCTCCGACAAAATCGCGATGAGCAGATGCTCGGTTCCCACGTAGTTATGGCCAAGCCGTGCGGCCTCCATGACGGCGATCTGAAGAATCCGCTTGCTGCGGGGCGTAAAGTCATCCGCGGAAAGGCTGGTTTTTGTGCCGGTTCCGATCTTTTCGGACATCAGCTGTTCCAGCTGTGCGGCTGTCACCTGCAGCTTATTCAATACTGTGGCGGCCACGCCCGTACCCTCTTTCAGCAGGCCTAGCACAATATGCTCGCTGCCGATATAGGTATGCCCCAGATTTTCCGCCGATTCAATGGCAAGGTTCAGCGCAGTGTTTGCTTTTTCTGTAAATCCGTTAAAACGATACATAGATCGTCCCCCCTTTTTTATGTTACATTCAGCCGCTGAGATACAATGCTTGCGCGAAGCGCATCCCGCTCGGCTGTGGTCATTTTCTTTGTCAGCATCATGGTAGCAGGCTGTACCTGCACGATCAAACTGTTGATGGTGTCGTACGAAATTCCGGTGAGAAGCTCCGTGGCGACTCCCATTCTCACGTAAGAGATCAGCCGCATAAATTCGTCGCTGCTGAGAACACGGGCGCTTTTCAGAATCCCGATGGAACGGAAGATCTGGTCCTGCGTTTCCACTGTTTTCACCAGCTCCGCCCGGGCTGCTCGCTCCTGCGCGATCAGCTGGCCCGCGATGCTTTTCAGGTTCGCGATCGCAGACTGCTCGCTCAGGCCCAGCGTCACCTGATTGGAAAGCTGATAGATCGCCCCCACCGGCTCGCTGCCCTCGCCGTAAATGCCGCGGATCACAAGGCCCAGCTTTGACAGGCTGGACGCTACCCGGCGCATGGCGCCGCTTTCCTGAAGCGCCGGCAGATGCAGCATCAAAGACGCCCGCATGCCGGTGCCCAGATTGGTGGGGCACTGGGTCAGGTAACCCAAATCCTCGTCGAACGCGAAATGCAGGCTCTCATTCAGCAGAGCGTCCACACGGTCTACCATCTCGTAGGCGCCCTCCAGATCAAGGCCCTCACACATCACCTGAATCCGCAGGTGATCCTCTTCGTTGATCATGACCGAAACGGTTTCGTCCTGCGTCAGCAGAAGACCGCGGCCGTTCGGCGCCGAGATAAACTCCGGGCTGACCAGATGGCGTTCCACCAGGGAGACGGCCTCGTTCTGGCTGATGTCGTCGAGACTGATGAACCGAAAATCATTGGAAATGGAGCTGTTGCCGCGCATCACGGCATCGCGCACCGCCTGCTCCACCTTTTCCCGCTGCTCGGCGGTCATCTTTACCGGGAACGGATAATCGCTCAGGTTGCGGGCCAGCCGCACGCGGGTACTGATGACCACGTCGGCCTCCTGCCCGCTTTTTTCATACCATTTCTTCATGCTTTGCCGCCCCCCTCCAGCGCTTTGATCTCGTCGCGCAGCACCGCCGCACGCTCAAAATCTTGGCTTTCGACCGCCTCGCGCAGTTCTTTCCTTTTGCGGCTGAGCTCCGTATCCTCCTGCGGGGCCACGCTCAGCTTTGCCTCGGGCTTTACCCGCAGGGCCCGGCTGCTCGGGCGCTTGCCAAAGTGCTTGGTGTTGCCGTGTATCCTCTGGATCGACGGCATCATGCGGTCGCGGAAGGTATTGTAGCATTCGGCACACCCGACCTTGCCGCTCTGGGCGATCTCCCCAAAGGAAGAGCCGCACCCCGGGCAGCGGACGGTGTCTGTCATTTCGGGAACGGGGTTCCCGAAGAAACTGCCAAGCAGGCTGTTAAAATCCAGCGCAAAGGGGTACAAAAAATTGCCGTACCCCGCTTTCTGCGCGCATTCGCCGCACAGAGCGTATTCGGTCAATTCGCCGTTCACAATGATTTTTACATACGTGGTCGCCGGGTTTTTCCCGCACATCTGACATTTCATGACAATCCCTCCTAAAAGCTCAGATCTGTGTCATCAGCATATGCTTAAAAATCGCGGCGCGAAGCACATCCCGGTTTTCTTTCGGTACATTCTGATAACATCGGTCGTTCAGAGCCGCTGCCATAATGTTTGCCGCTTTTTCCGAAATAATATCGCGCTGAAGCAAATTTGAGAGCATAATGCGCGCCGTCGCGCTGTCGAGCGAATCCCCGACGGAGTTGACCGTGTGCATGATCGCGCTGCTTGCGTCCATCTGAATCTGTGTGATGCGGATATACCCGCCGCCGCCGCGCCGGCTTTCTACCAGGTAGCCCTGTTCGGGCGTAAAGCGAGAGGTAATCACATAGCTGATCTGACTGGGAACGCACCCCAGCGATTCGGCCAGCTCGTTTCTTTGAATTTCTGCTCTTCCGTTTTCTTCTTCCAACAGTGCCAATATATAATTGGCAACATGATCACTGATTTTCATAATCACCCTTCCAGTCGAAGTTTGATTTTGACTTTCTTTGACTTTATAAATCTTATTATAAAGAGCAGCCGCTCGATAGTCAAAGTCAGTTAAAGTCAATTTCCACTTATTTTACCAAACAGTAGCAATTTAACTCGCTCAGCATATTATTTTCTAACGATTATAAATTATTTCTTGCGTTTTTGCTGCCCCGCCCTCTCCTATTGTATTCATTTGGGCGGATTTCAAGCGCCGAAAAAAAGTATTTGCGGAGAATTTCCCGCTAGAAATGACGCAGCAAAATTATTGTAACACCATTTCTCCGCATGCAATATACTATAGTGTAAACCGAAAGGAGGAATACAATAATGTGTAACAATAATAATGGCTTTGGTGGCTGCTGGTGGATCATCATTTTAATCCTCATTCTGTTTTGCTGCGGCGGCTGGGGCAATAGCGGATGCGGCGATTGTGGCTGCAACAACAATTGCGGCGGCTGCGGCTGCTAATTCCACAATCAGCAAACTACCGTCTAACCCGCACACGAAAAGGGAGCTGTGGAAACCCCACAGCTCCCTTTTCGCAAGCAAGCTTTTGGCTTTGTTTATCAAATCAAGAGTCTCGCCTGTTTCGGCTAAAATTGCGTCCGGCAGCGTCAACCATGCCAGGAATACGGTAAGTATTCCTGTGCCGCTTCCCTGCCGGGCATCATTTCATCCCGAAAATCCGCCGATTCTTCTTTGATAAACAAGGCCTAGTTTTTTGTTTCGTTTTTGGATTGGTATAACAGCAGCGCCTGCGCGAGCTGATCGGGACACGACGTATTTCTGCGCCCGCAGCGGATTCCCCGCAGCCGCCTGATCACATCGTCGATCTTCATCCCCTGCACCAGAACGCCGATCCCCTGGCTGTTGCCGCTGCAGCCGCCGACAAACTGCACCTGCTGGACGGTATCGCCGTCCACATCGAGAACGATTTTTGAAGAACATACACCGCTGGGACGAAATTCATACTGCATTGCTTTGCCCCCTTTTCTGTTTTTCAGAATGCTCAAACCGGTGATTTCTTCCCTCTTCTTTCGGCGGGGAAGAAATCATCATTTTTTTAGATCAGCTGCCAATCAGCCGCCGGATTTGATCTTGCGGCTTTTCTTTTTGAGCGCCTCGAGCTGCTCGTCGGGAGCGGTAAAAGCCCCCAGCGCGCAGGAATGTGAGGTGTACATTCCGTGAAAGTCGGAGCCGCCGGTCATGAGCAGGCCCCGCAGGCGCGCCAGCGCGATGTACTGGGGGACATCCTCTTCCTTGTGAAGAGGGTGCCATACCTCAATCCCATCGATCTCTCCCCGATCGGCCAGCTCCAGCATCAGATCGTGGCCGTCATACTGGCCGGGATGCGCCATCACCGCAACGCCGCCCGCCTCGTGAATCTGCCGGATGACATCGTGCACATCGGGATATTCGATCGCGCAGTAAGCAAGGCCGCCGCGCGGGCTGAACAGCTTATGAAACACCGAACCGAACATTTCGGTGGTATACCCCGCGTCGATCAGCGCGTGCATGATATGCTGCTTGTAAATATTCGTACAGCCCTGCGCGCGGCGCAGGATCATTTCTGCCGGAATCGGATACAGCCGCATGACCTTCTGCATCATAATATTGGCGGCCCGTTTGCGCGATTCACCGATGCGCTTGCACAGCCCCTCCAGCCGGTCGGGGCTTTCACAGTCATACCCCAGAATATGTACTTTCCTGCCCCGTGCGTTATCGTAAGCAGAGATTTCGATTCCGGGAATGACCTCTACCCCCTGGCGATCCCCAAAAATCTTCGCGCGGGTCGCGCCCGCAAAGGTATCGTGATCGGTTACCGCAATCGTACCGATCCCTTTTATTTTCGCCAGCATCACCAGTTCATCAATAGAAACCGCGCCGTCCGACATTCTTGTATGACAATGCAAATCCGCTGCCATATCATAATCCCCCCATCAATCCTTCATATTTAGTATATCAAATCGAAAAATAAAATGTAAGCCATTTCTTCGTGTATCATCAACGGATCGAAGCGGGCTTCCCTGAAAATGGCGGTTTCTTCCCTGCCGAGAGCGGGGAAGAAACCGCAGTCATTTTAAAGTTACATTGTTTCTAATCCGTTATCATCAGATGAGGACACAGGAAAAAGGGAACAAGCCAAAGCTTTTACAAGCCCGGCTTGTCCCTGCGCAATCATACAGTAATTTTACTTTCAAAAAAGCCATTGGATGCTCCCTCGCCTTTGGCAAGGGAAAATTACTATTTTCACAGAAAATTATTTTCAAATAAATTCGCAATACAGACAGAGCTCTATTTTTTCAGAAGCAACTCTGAATTGAACTTTCTCGCGGACAAAAACAGCAGAAGCACATCTGCCAGAATCAGCACAAGGCCGGCCAGCAGAGTCCAGAACGCATCGAGGTAAATCAGCCCTGTAAACTGGCCGATCAGCACCAGCACCAGCGGCAGGACGATATAACCCGAAAGCTGCATGGATTCCAGATAGCTTTTCGACCGGCCGGAAAGCAGCACCATGAAAATGACGCCGAACACCGTTGCGGCGGGCGAGAGCACAAACACAAGCGCCAGCCAGTTCCAGTTGAGAAAGAACGGCATGTTCAGAATCAGGTTGCCTGCCCCGACCACAATGGAAAACGTGACAAAGGAAATGGTCGAAATCAGAAAGGACAGCGCCGCGCACCCCGCTACCTTTGCCTTGAACAGGCTGCGGGCCGAAAGCGGAGTCAGCAGCAGCGTCTCCATCGTTCCCCGTTCCTTCTCCCCCACAAAGCTGGCCGCGGCCGACGTGGTGGAGGACATCAGCGGGATCATCAGGAAGAACATGGGACAAACCAAGTTCACCATCAAATAGAACATGGACTGCTTCAGATCAAAATCGTCCAAAAGCTCCGGCGGCATCAGCTTCATCATGTTGTCCACCCCGTTGAGCTGATCGGACGGAGCGTACAGCACCAGAAACAGATACAGCGCCGGCAGAAGCACCACCATGCAGATCGGCACGCCAATCAGCGTGCCGCGCACACTGCGAATATGCCAGACCTCGTTAAAATCCTTCTTAAAAACAGCGAGCTCCGGCTCAGACAGCAATTTCATTTCGCCACCTCCTGACTTTGCAGGCAGGAAAAATAAACATCCTCGAGTGTGGGGCGGATCAGCCTCGCCTCATACACCGGAATATCCTGCGCGACCAGATCACGCAGAATCGCGGGCATTTCGGCCTCGGACGCGATTTCCGTTTCCCAGTACTCCCCGTTTTTGACAAAGCCGTGCAGGGTCTGCTCCGGCTCTGTGCGGATGCCCGCTTTGATATGGCACCCGGCGCCTTCGCACAGGGCGGCAAAATCCCCCTGCAGAATCATCTGGCCGCGGTACAAAATCCCGTAGGTGGTGCACAGATCCTGCGCATAGCGCAGCTGATGCGTACACAAAAAGACGGTAACGCCGCTCTTTTTCGCCAGGGTGGAGATCATTTCATTCACCGCCTGGGCCGATTCGGGGTCAAGGCCGCTGGTGGGCTCGTCCAGAAACAGAACCTGCGGCTCGTGCATCAGCGCGCGGGCCAAAGACAGGCGCTGCATCATTCCGGTGGAATACTGGCCCGCCTTCTGATCCCGGGCCTCCCAAAGCTCCAGCTCGCGCAGCAGCAGCTCGGCTCTCTCTTTGGCCTGGGCCCGGACGAGCCCGGCCGTCTGGCCGAAAAACTCCAGATTCTGCTGACCGGTCATATTACCGTATAGATGGGCGGTTTCCGTCATGACCCCGCACAGGGCGTGAACCCTCTCCGGCTCGTTCTGCGGCGAAAGGCCCATCACGGAGCATTCGCCGGCGGTGGGACGCAGAAGCCCGGTCAAAAGCTTGACGGTCGTCGTTTTGCCCGCGCCGTTTGGGCCCAGAAAACCGCACACGCCCCCCTGCGGCACCCGAAGAGTCAGCTCCGAGAGTGCGGCGGTCTTCCCGTCATACGATTTTCCCAGGCCCTGCGCAGCTATGGCGTTCATTGGGTCATCCGCCTCCTTTTCGATACGATCAGTCATGCCGCATGATAAAGCGGCCGGTTTCTTCCCCCGCCTGCGGCGGAGGAAGAAACCGCTATATTGGTATCAGACCGTTTGAAAGTACATGAATCTATTATGCTCTCTGCTCCATGTGAATGTGCGTCAGATCGTGAATTTGCTCCAAATTTTCTTTAATGCCGCGTTTGTCGGCAGCGGCCAGCAGCTTTTGACGGTTCTTCATCAGCTTCTGCACCGGCTCTACGCCGCCAGGCCCGGCAACACAGCCGCCCTCGCAGGCCATGCCTTCGATCAGGTCTTCCTGCATACGGCCGGCGTTCATCACCATCAGCTGCTTTTTGCATTCCTTGGCGCCGCTGCATTTTACGCAGGAAACCGGCTGGTCAAAGCCGTCCTCGGCCAGAGCAGCCTCTACCGCCGCGGTAACACCGCCGCTAACGGCAAAGTTCTTGCCCTTGATGCTGCCGTCCTGCACGTTCTCCACCTCAAGAGTTTCTACCTCGATCTCTTTGGCGCTGAACATGGCGGCCAGCTCTTCAAAGGTCATCACATAATCGGCAGTATTCTCCGCCTTCTGAATTTCGAGCTTCTTCGCCACACAGGGGCCAAAAAAGACAACCTTTATGTCCGGCTCATTTTCCTTTAAGTACCGCACGGTCAGCGTCATGGGAGACGCCGTATGAGAAATGTTGGGCTCGAGCTTCGGGAAATGCTTTTCGATCATATCCACAAACGCCGGGCAGCAGGAGGTGGTCATCTTCTTGCCCTCCGCAACCACTTCCTTGAGCTCCTGCGCTTCGTGGTAGGCGGTGGCGTCCGCGCCCAGAGAAACCTCTACCGCATCGGCAAAGCCAAGCCGGCGCAGGCCCTCTTTGAGCTGACCGACATTCGCGGTTCCGAAATGGCCCTCAATGGCGGGGGCAAACACGGCGTATACCTTTTCGCCGGACTGAATCTCACGGATGACGCTCACCATGCTGGAACGGTCTGTGATCGCGCCGAACGGGCAGCCGGCCATGCACGCGCCGCAGCTGATGCAGCGGCTGTAATCGATCGCGGCCAGACGGTACTCGTCCATGGTGATGGCGTTGACCGGGCAGGACCGCAGACAAGGGCGCATGGTGTCTGAAATTGCGTTGTACGGGCAGGCAGCGGCACAGCGGCCGCACTCCTTACATTTTGCCGGGTCGATATACGCGCCGCGTCCGGTAACGCTGACCGCCCCAAAGGGACAGGCCGCCACGCATTTCTTCGCCAGACATTTCTGACAGTTATCCGTAACATTAAAGCGGTTGATCGGACACCCCTCGCACGCGGCCGGAAGCACACCCATTACGGCCTTGTCCTCCTGGCGGGGGAGATCTTCGCCGCAGGCCGCCGAAACGCGTTCACGGATGATTTCGCGCTCACGGTAAATGCAGCAGCGAAATGCGGGCTGCGGGCCGGGGATGATTTCATAGGGAATATCCCCCAGATGCTCTGACAACTGATTGTCATAACTCAGGCGTGCCACCGAAGACAGCACTCTATACTTGAGCTGCTTTGCGTCATTGTCATACTTCATGCTAAAATCCACCCTACTTTTATCATTGTATTTTTATTGCGTACAATTAAAAGCATAAGAAACGTTCCGCAGCTTTCACAAAGGGTTGCGGAAACAGTTTCATGTTATCTTTGTGATTATTATAACATTTCAACTGTATAATAACAAGAGAGAAATAAAAATGATCTGCAAAAAAACAGAAAAAAAAACGAAATGATATATCCTGTGAACCGCACAGGATTCTTTGGTTTTTTCTGTGATTCCATGTGGGTTTTCTGAAATACTGGGCAGCCTTTCTTTCAATTTTCATACGTTTTTATTCAAAATAATTCATAAATATCAATTTTCACCAGATCACTTATGTAATACATATGTACTCCAACAGAGGACAGCAGTCCCTGCTCCGGCGAATTTGCTGAACTTGCTAAAATGCAAAAGAGGCCATGGGAAAAAGTTCCTGATTTTTCGATGAATTATTCTTCATATAACGCAAAGTTTAAAAAAATAAAATAAAATTTTTCTTGCATTTTGCGGTTGTTTATAGTACAATGCATCTCGAAAGAAAAGTAGGATCAAAGCCTATTTTGAGCGAAGGTGAGCCTTCACCCTCGCGGCAACAACTTTTTTTGACCATTTCTTTCGCACCTTGCGGGAGAAATCAAACGCCATACGGACAGCTGGGTCAAAATGCCGGTTGGCAACTTTCGTTGCCTTATTGATTGAGCCGTTGCTCAAATTTTATAAGTTGGTTACTTAAAACCGTGTGCTTTTCGCACATTACGCTTGTGAAACAATCAATAAGAGTAGTAAAAGTAAGTTATTGCTATATAGACTCTGATTCTCTGTACTTTTGAATAAATAACAGCGGACTGACGCGCCTTTGCGCATGGCCCGCTCGAAATAAAACAAAATCGACAGAATTGTGACTCAAGTGATAAAGTGCGACACACGCCGCGCTCACTTTGGGTCTTTTTTTATTTTCTCCCCACAAAAAATACGCCGGAAATCAGGTGACGGTATGGAAAACAAACTGAAATTATATGGCTTTAACAATCTGACCAAATCCCTCAGCTTTAACATCTATGACGTCTGCTACGCCAAAAGCGAACGGGAACAGCGGGATTACATCGCTTATATTGACGAACAATATAATTCCGAACGGCTGACCGGGATTCTGGAACGCGTGACTGAAATGATCGGCGCGCATGTACTGAATATCTCAACACAGGATTACGACCCGCAGGGCGCGAGTGTCACCTTCCTGATTGCGGAGGAATCGATGCTGGCAGGACGCAGGGCCGGCACGCGCGCGGAGCTTTCCGGCGAAACGATGGTGGCACATCTCGACAAAAGCCACGTGACGGTGCACACCTACCCCGAATACCACCCGGACACCTTCCTCGCAACGTTCCGGGTCGACATCGATGTTGCCACCTGCGGCGAGATCACGCCTTTGAGCACACTAGACTACCTGATCGGCAGTTTTGACTCCGACATCATCACTATGGATTACCGCGTGCGCGGCTTTACCCGCGACGTGACCGGCAAAAAGCTGTTCATGGATCATAAGATGACGTCGATTCAGGATTTTATCGATGACAAGACCCTGCGCAAATACGACGCGATCGACCTGAACGTATACCAATCGAACCTGTTCCATACCAAGATGCTGATCAAAGACATCAATCTGCAGAACTATCTGTTCAATACCGACGTCTACGAGCTGCCGCCCCAGGCACGGCTGAAGATCACAGACAGCCTGCGGCGCGAGATGATTGAAATTTTCACCGGCAGCAACGTGTACTGAACGGAAAGGAGGCCCTTTGTTGAGCAAACTAGACCAAACCCGAATGCCCATCCGGCAGGCGCTGCTGGATTTTGAGGCGGAACGGGTGGTTCCTTTTGATGTACCCGGGCATAAGCACGGGCGCGGAAATCCCGAGCTGACCCAGTTTTTGGGCGAGCGCTGCATGCAGCTTGACGTCAACTCCATGAAGCCGCTGGACAATCTGTGCCACCCGGTTTCCGTCATCCGCGAGGCGGAGGAGCTGGCCGCGGACGCATTCGGAGCGGCGCACGCTTTTTTTATGGTGAACGGCACTACCTCTGCCGTGCAGGCGATGGTGCTTTCTGCCTGCAAGCACGGGGATGAAATCATTCTGCCGCGCAACGTGCACCGCAGCGTGATCAACGCGCTGATCCTGTGCGGCGCGACGCCCGTCTATGTCAATCCCGAAACCGACCACCGGCTCGGTATTTCGCTTGGGATGCGCCTTTCCGCCGTGGAGCAGGCGATCCGCGAGCACCCGAAGGCGCGGGCGGTTCTCGTGAACAACCCCACCTATTACGGCATCTGCTCGAACCTGAAAGCCATCACCGAGCTGGCGCACCAGCACGGCATGCTGGTACTGGCGGACGAGGCGCACGGCACACACCTGTATTTTGGCGAAGACCTGCCCCTGTGCGCCATGAAGGCCGGGGCGGACATGGCCTCGGTAAGCATGCACAAATCCGGCGGCTCGCTGACCCAAAGCTCGTTTCTGCTGGTAAACGGCGGCGTCAGCGCGGGATATGTACGGCAGATCATCAACCTGACTCAGACGACCAGCGGCTCTTACCTGCTGCTGTCGAGCCTCGATATTTCCCGGAAAAAGCTTGCCACAGAGGGCAAAGAGATTTTCCGCCGGGTGGTGGAAATGGCCGAGTACGCCCGCGGCGAAATCAACCAGATCGGCGATTACTACGCCTACTCCCGCGAGCTCATCAACGGCGACACCGTGTACGACTTCGACACCACGAAGCTTTCCATCAACACGCTGGAGCTGGGTTTGGCCGGAATCGAGGTCTACGACATTCTGCGCGATGAATACGATATTCAGGTGGAATTCGGTGACCTTGGCAATATATTGGCGTATCTGTCCGTCGGCGACCGCCACCGCGATCTGGAGCGGCTTGTCGGCGCGCTCGCGGAGATCCGCCGCAACTACAAGCGCGACAAAACGGGCATGCTGCGCATGGAGTACATCTCCCCCATCGTTGCGGTTGCACCGCAAAAGGCTTTTTACGCCGAAAAGGAAGCTTTGCCCCTAGCGCAGAGCCCTGGGCGCATCTGCAGCGAGTTCGTCATGTGCTATCCGCCGGGAATCCCGATCCTCGCCCCGGGCGAGCTGATTACCGGCGAAATACTGGAATATATTGAGTACGCCAAGGAAAAGGGCTGCTTTTTGACCGGCCCGGAGGATTTGAATCTGGAACGGCTCAACGTAATCAAGGAGGAATAAGCGGTGGATTTATGGTTTACTGAAAAACACGCGCCCGGCGTTAAGCTTTCCATCCGGGTGGACCGGCAGCTGTACAGCGGACAGAGCGAGTTTCAGCGCATCGATGTGTTTGAATCCGAAGAATTCGGCCGCTTTTTAACGCTCGACGGCTACATGATGCTGACAGAGCGCGATGAGTTTATTTATCATGAAATGATCGTCCATGTCCCGATGGCGGTACACCCCAAGGTGCGGCGCGTGCTGGTGATCGGCGGCGGCGACGGCGGCGCGGTGCGCGAGCTGATCCGCTACCCCGAAATCGAGCGGATCGACTTAGTTGAGATCGACGAACAGGTAGTCACGGTCTGCCGTGAGCACCTGCCGTTTACGGCCTGCGGCTTTGACGACCCGAGAGTGAAGCTCTATTTTCAGGACGGCCTGAAATTTGTGCGCCGCCAGAGCGAGGAATACGACCTGATTCTGGTCGATTCCACCGACCCGTTCGGCCCCGGCGAGGGCCTGTTTACCCGGGAATTTTACGGCAACTGCTACAAGGCGCTCAAAGAGAACGGCATCATGGTCAACCAGCACGAAAGCCCGTTCTACGCGGTGGACGCGCTGGCCATGCAGCGGGCGCACAAACGGATCGTGAAATCCTTCCCCATCAGCCGCGTGTATCAGGCGCATATTCCCACGTACCCCTCCGGCCACTGGCTGTTCGGGTTTGCGTCGAAGGAATATCACCCGCTGAAAGATATGGATACCAAGCGCTGGAAGGAACGCGGAATCCCGACCCGCTATTATAACACCAAGCTGCACAGGGGCGCGTTCGCCCTGCCAAACTATGTGGAGGAGCTCCTGAAAAATGTCGAACACATTGACTAAAAATATTGAAACCTTTCTGGGCTGCGACAGCGAATACGAATCCGCAAGGGCCGTGCTGTTCGGCGCGCCGTTTGATTCCACCACGTCGTTCCGCCCCGGCACACGCTTTGCAAGCCGCGCCATGCGGGGCGACTCGTTCGGGCTGGAAACGTACAGTCCCTATCAAGACAAGGATTTAACGGATATTTCCGTATTTGACGGCGGCGATCTGGAGCTTTGCTTCGGCGATACCCAAAAAGCCCTTGCGCAGATCGAAGAATTCGCCGCGGGCATATTGGAGGACGGCAAGCTTCCCGTGATGATCGGCGGCGAGCATCTGGTGACGCTGGGCGCGGTTCGGGCCGCGGTGAAGAAGCATCCCGATCTGCACATTCTGCATTTTGACGCGCACGCCGACCTGCGAGAGGAATATTTGGGCGCGACCCTCTCCCACGCGACGGTGCTGCACCGCTGCTGGGACTTGGTGGGCGACGGAAAAATCTTTCAGTTCGGCATCCGTTCCGGCGACCGGAGCGAGTTTTTGTGGGGACGGCAGCATGTGTCCACCCACAAATTCAACTTTGAGGGGCTGGAAAAAACCATTACCTCCCTTGAGGGCAAACCGGTCTACGTCACGATCGATCTGGACGTTCTCGACCCGTCGGTATTCCCCGGCACGGGAACGCCGGAGCCGGGCGGCGTCAGCTTTTTGCAGCTGCTGCACGCGGTGCTGGCGCTGAAAGGGCTGAATGTCGTGGGCTGCGACGTAAACGAGCTTTCCCCCGTTTATGACCAGAGCGGCGTTTCTACCGCGGTCGCCTGCAAAATCCTGCGGGAGCTGCTTTTAATGCTTGTCCCCGCTTCTGATGAAAAAAGAAGAGATCAAATAAATCGTTCGTAACGATTCGTCTGAGTCTATTTGAGAAACGATACAGGCCGCCGGGAATTGCACCGGGCGGCAAATCCCCGCAAGGGAACAATACAGGAGGTATCATATTATGGGAAAAGCACTGATCATCGGCTGCGGCGGCGTTGCGAGCGTTGCCATTCACAAATGCTGCCAAAACAGCGACGTTTTTGAGGAAATCTGCATCGCGAGCCGTACCAAAAGCAAATGCGACGCGCTCAAAGAAAAACTCTCCGGCGGGAAAACCGTCATTCACACCGCGCAGGTCAACGCCGACAACGTGGACGAGCTGATTGCGCTCATCGAACAATTCAAGCCCGATGTGGTACTGAATCTGGCCCTGCCGTATCAGGATCTGACCATCATGGACGCGTGCCTTGCGACCAAAACCAATTATGTGGATACCGCAAACTACGAGCCGCTCGACACCGCGAAATTTGAATACAAATGGCAGTGGGACTATAAAGAGCGCTTCGAGAAGGCAGGCATCACCGCGCTGCTCGGCAGCGGCTTTGACCCCGGCGTGACCGGCGTATTCTCTGCCTATGCGCAGAAGCACCAGTTCGACGAGATCAACTACATCGATATTCTCGACGCGAACGCGGGCGACCACGGCTATCCCTTTGCCACCAACTTCAACCCCGAAATCAACATCCGCGAAGTGAGCGCCAAGGGCAGCTACTGGGAAAACGGCGAATGGGTCGAGACCGAGCCGATGGAGATCAAGCGCGTGTACAACTTCCCCGAAATCGGCGAAAAGGATATGTACCTGCTGCACCATGAGGAGCTGGAATCCCTTGCGCTCAACATCAGGGGAATCCGCCGCATCCGCTTCTTCATGACGTTCGGCCAGAGCTACCTGACCCACCTGAAATGCCTGGAGAACGTGGGCATGACCTCGATTGTGCCGATCGAATTTGAGGGCAAGCAGATTGTGCCGCTGCAGTTTTTGAAGGCCGTTCTGCCCGACCCGGCCTCGCTCGGCCCGCGCACCAAGGGCAAGACGAACATCGGCTGCATCTTTCAGGGCAAGAAGGACGGCAAAGAGAAAACCTATTACCTTTATAATGTATGCGACCATCAGGAGTGCTACCGCGAGGTAGGCTCGCAGGCCATTTCGTACACCACAGGCGTTCCGGCCATGATCGGCGCGGCTCTGCTGATGACCGGCGTGTGGAACAAGCCCGGCGTGCACAACATTGAGGAGTTCGATCCCGATCCCTTTATGGACGCGCTGAACAAATGGGGCCTGCCGTGGCAGGAGAGCTTTGCCCCTGAGCTGGTTGACTGATGATGGAACGAACAGAGCTTTATTTACAGGCCCCCTCCCCCTGTTTTGTGGTGGATGAAGCCCTGCTGATTCAAAATCTGGAGCTGCTGGCAATGGTGCAGGAGCGCACCGGCTGCAGGATTCTGCTGGCGCAGAAGGCCTTTTCCATGTTTTCGCTGTACCCGCTGATCGGGAAGTATCTGAGCGGCGCGACGGCCAGCGGCTTATATGAAGCGCGGCTCGGCTTTGAGGAAATGGGCAAGGAAAACCACGTGTTCTCCCCCGCGTACCGCGACGAGGAGTTTGACGAGATCACCCGCATCTGCGGCCACATTGTATTCAACTCGTTTTCTCAGTGGCAGAAGTTCGGGGGCCGCGCGCTGGCCGCCGGGTGTGAATGCGGCATCCGCATCAACCCGGAATGCTCGACGCAGGATCACGCGATCTACGACCCCTGCTCCCCCGGTTCGCGGCTGGGGGTAACGGCCGCGAATTTTCACCCGGAGCTGCTGGAAGGCATTTCGGGCCTGCATTTTCACACGCTGTGTGAGCAGGACGCCGACGCGCTGGAGCGGACACTGGATGCCGTGGAAGAAAAATTCGGGGCCTATCTGCCCCAAATGAAATGGCTGAATTTCGGCGGCGGGCACCACATCAGCCGCCCGGGCTACGATGTGGAGAAGCTGGTTTCCCTGATCGACCGCACACAGCAGCGCTACGGCGTGCGGGTGTATCTGGAGCCGGGCGAGGCCGTCGCGCTGAACGCTGGCTTTCTCGTGTGCACCGTGCTGGAGATCGTGGAAAACGGCATTGCCAACGCGATCCTAGACACCTCTGCCGCGTGCCACATGCCGGATGTGCTGGAAATGCCCTACCGCCCGCCCCTGCCGGGTGCGGGACTTCCAGAGGAAAAGCCGCACTGCTACCGTCTGGGCGGGCCTACCTGCCTTGCGGGCGACATCATCGGGGATTACTCCTTTGATCATCCGCTTGCCCCCGGCGACCGGCTGATTTTCGGCGACATGGCCCATTATTCAATGGTGAAAACCAATACGTTCAACGGGATGGCTCTGCCGTCGATCGCGATTCTTGACCAAAGCGGCAAGCTGCGGGTACAGAAAACCTTTGGGTATGAGGATTTTAAAGGGCGGCTGTCATAAGCCGTAAAAGCCCCTGCGTAAGGAACCATACCGCAAAAAATGGATGATAACGAAAAAAGCCTCCTATCGCAGAATAAGACTGCGGCAGGAGGCGTTTTTATTCTGAAAATTCGTCGGCGTCCATTCCTTTTATGCCCATATCGAGCAGCGCCTTGGCAAACAGGCCCTGACCGGGAATCAATTTACCGGAGAAGCTGCCGTCATAAATCTGCCGAACGCCGCAGGTGGGGCTCCTCGGCTGCAAAATGGCCAGATCGACCGGCACGTCCCTGATCTTTTCAAGTGCAAGACGAACCCCCTCCCGAAACTTTTGATCCACATCATTTCCCAGGCAATCCACGACTCTTCCGTTTTGGATTTCCGCGGGATTGCGCGGAGCGCCCAAACCGGCCAGTATTTCGGGACAGACAGGGATAATCTCTTTATCCGCCAAAAACGCGGCGACGTGCGGGTTATTATTATTGCCGCCGTTGTATTTACAGTTTTCGCCGAGCAGGCATGCGCTGACCAGTACCGTCACGGAAAGGCCCCCTTTTCTTTCGCGGGGTTCCGAAGCAACGCTTTGGAATCTCGCGTTTTACTTTGTCCTATCATAACACGCATTGCGGCAGATTTCTATCGTCAGTCGCTATTCACCCGGCAAAATAAGGGAGTGGTGACGTACCGCCCCCTTTTTTCATCGCTCACTGAGGTTCGATTCAGCAGTATTTTTCTTTTGCTGAAACAGAAACAATTCCAGCAGAGCAGACAGCGGCAGGTTATCCGTAATCAGTTTGAAACGCCGCTCTTTTCCATCCCGGCAAACCTGTACCGCCTGCAAGGCGGCAAGCTTCCGTTTCTTGCAGGGCTGGAGCCGAAGCAGATACTCGCAGTCATCCACCGGTATCGTCACCTCATAGCTTGCGTCAAACGCACCTGATTTCCCTTGCCGATTTAAATAACTGCATACCTGCTCATACTGCTCTTGATGAACACTGCGGACAATCATTTTTCTCATTCCTTTCCATGATTGATTCCCTGCTTTTTAAGAGTATTTAGAAATGATTCTTCCCTCACTCTCTTCATTCCCTCCATTATACCGCATCATGGGCAGATAGTGTTATGCTCAATATGGGACATAAAGAAGAGCGGCCGTGAACTTCATTCACGGCCGCTCTTCTTATGATTTATTCATGTTTTACTCTTCGCCCAGGCAAATCAGCCTGCCGTCTTTTTCGATCAGGACATCATCAAAATACACGGTGGGGTTATACAGCACCATGTCGATGTGAACCGTGGAACGCGGCGGCTGGCCGTAATAGAAGCCGTTGCCCATGGCAAAATGCAGGGTTCCCCTGGCCTTTTTCTCTTCCTCAAAATCGCCGTTGAACATGCAGGCCGGGTTCAGACCGAGACCAATTTCAGCGATATTGTCGCTGTCTTTGATCTCTTTGATCTGGCGGCGGATTTCTTTGCAGATTTTGGGATCGCCGCCGACTACTTCTACGATCCGTCCCTTTTCCACGCGCAGCTCCACGGGGATGGTGGGGCAGCCGTAATAGCAGATCGGCCCGTCTACCACAATGGTGCCCTCCGTCGTGCCGATGACCGGGCCAAGGGAGACCTCTCCGTCCGACCATGCCATGGCGTCGCCGGGGTTTCTGGCGATGCCGCACTCAATGATCGGTTCCATCTGGTTCATTTCCATCGTGATGTTCGTACCGGCGGGAGTCGTCACCCGCGCGATCTTATGTCCTCTCCAAATTTCCTGGAGCCGAAGCCCGTCGGCATAAACCTTTTCATAGTCCGCGAGCGCGCCGCCACGGGTAAAGTTATCGATATTCCGCAGGCAGATGGAAACCTCTCTCAGGCGCTTTTCGTTGATCAGCTCTTTCAGGCGGTTGTTGTAAATCGCCGCGCCGGACGCCGTTGTCATGCCGACAAACACATCGCAGGCCTCCATCGCTTTCTCCAGCGTTTTGGGGAAAATCGTCGCCTTATCTTTTCCGCGGATCGGCATCATGCTGATGTTGTATTCCGCGCCGCATTTCAGAGCCGCCGCCGCGATCGCATTTGCCATGCGCATATCCGTCTGCGGGTCTATGGCGATCAGCACTTCTTCCCCCGGTTTGACCGCCATCAGATTCGACAGTAAATAGTCCGCGCGCTCTACACACTCAATGATTCTGTTGTCCATAATGAAAAACCTCTCTTTCAATGATTTTGATAGAAAGCTTATGGCTTATAGAAGCCGCAAGCGTGGCATTTTGCTATAAGACTCCCTGCAGGATCAGATTCATATGCGTCATGATCAAAACCGCCATGGCAAAATCCATCAGGAAGCCGCCGACAATCGGCACGGTGAAAAAGGCCTTTGGCGAAGGTCTGTCAAAGTGGGAAACCACCGCGCTCATACTGGCCATCGCGTTCGGCGTCGCCCCCATGGCGTACCCGTAAAATCCGGCGCTCATCACGGCTGCATCGTAATCGCGCCCGACCGCGCGGTAAACGATGAAATAGGCGTACAGCGCGAGCAGAATCACCTGACCGATCAATATGATAATCAGCGGTATGGCGACTTCGACAAGCTTCCAGATTTCCAGGGACATGATCGTCATCGCGAGGAACACATTCAGGAACAGACTGCCGAATACCTCGATTTCTTTGGTATAAATGCGGATGCCCAGCTTTTCGCTGCTGTTGAGGATGATCGCCGCGGCAAAAATCGCGCCGACATATGCCGGGAACACCATGCCGGTCATCTCGATTGCCTTTGAAATCAGCGTTCCAAAGCCCATGGCGATTACGATCTGGAAAAATCCCATATGTAGATGCTCTGTCGGAACGGATTTCACTTCTTCTTCCACAGCAAGCGCGGAATAATCTACCTGGGGCTTCGTGGAATCGCTTTCCTGCCGGGTCATCAGGCGGTGCTTTTCGATCAGCCGCTTCGCGATCGGCCCGCTGACCAAGCCGCCCATGACCAGACCGAAAGTTGCGGAGGTGATGGCGACCGTTAGCCCTCCCGCTGCCCCGTTCTGCTCCATGATCGGGGCAAACGCGGCGGACGAGCCGACGCCGCCCATCAGCGAAATGGAGCCAGCGCACATGCCCAAAAGCGGATTCAGCCCAAAGGCGCGTGCGATGGTAATTCCCCACAGATTCTGGATCACCAGCATAACGGAAGAAATCACGAACAAAATCGCAATCGCGATACCGCCCGCTTTAATGATGCGCAGGCTGGCGCTGAAGCCGATCGTACAGAAGAACGCGATCATAAAGAAATCTTTTAACGCCATATCGAAGGTGAAGGAATAGGCTCCTGACTGAACGCCGATCAGATGAAAAATGGAAAAGATCAAACCTCCTACCACAGGGGCGGGAATACAGTATTTCTCCAGAAAGGGAACCCTTTTGACGATCGCGTTTCCCATCAGGAATACCAATACCCCCAGAAATACGCTTTGAATTAAATTCAGGGATACAACCATGTTTTACCTCCTCTCAATAGACACCTGCGAATTCAACTTACTCAGGAATGTGCACACTCATATGAAAGGGAACCATGGTAAACCGTACAAATTTGAAAGCGCTTTTCGATTTGTATAGGTTGAATATACTACTGAAATTTCGTTTTGTCAATATAAATTTCATAATTATTTAATTATGAAATTTATATTTCAAAGCTTGTCCATTGTTTTTTTTGGCAAACATGATATAATAACCTCACGCCGCAGGCAAAAGCAGAGCTTTTGGCGGCTGAGAGAACATTGAATCATCAGCTTGGCGATTACGAATGCTGAAAGAAAGTTTTTGCGTGCTTGTATGATGTGGATGATATAATAACCTCACGCCGCAGGCAAAAGCAGAGCTTTTGGCGGCTGAGAGAGCATTGAATCATCAGTCAGGCGGTTACGAAAGTCATAATAGAGTTTTTGTAACCCAGTTTGCTTATTTAAGATATGATTTCCAGTACAATATGTTTTGCAGAGGAGTCATCAAATGGATATTTATCAAAAGCTGGCTGCCGAACTGCCTCAAATGAGTAAAACGCAAACCAAAATTGCGGACTATATTCTGAACAACAGAAATTCCGTTTCTTTTTACAATGTGCGCAAGCTGGCGCAATTGGCCGGAGTAAGCGAAGCTTCTGTGATTCGTTTTTCTGTGTTTCTTGGATTTAAGGGCTACCCGGAGCTGCGCGAAGCTTTGCAGGAGGCAACGCAGCAGCATCTTTCCGTCAAAGACCGCCTGATCATGTCGTACCACGCTTACCAGGACAATGAGATTCTGGACGTGATGAAGGACGACGTGAACAATATTCTTCAGACGCTCGAAAACACGGACATTGAAAAGGTGAAAAAAATCTGCGCAGAAATCATTTCTGCAAAGCACATTTTTATCATCAGCTGCCGCAGTGCCGCTTCACTGGGCACTTTTTTCTGGTATTACCTGAATATGATCCTCGACAACGTCACACTGATCACCTCTTTGTCGGATGACATTGAACGGCTGGAATCCGTTACGTCGGAGGATTTGTTTATCGGATTGAGCTTTGAGCGGTATTCGAAAGCGACGTACCAGATGATGAAATTCGCAAAAGAAAAAGGCTGCAAAACGATCTCGATCACAGATACGCTCCTCTCCCCCTTGATTCCCTGGTCGGACGATTATCTGCTGAGCTGCACCAAAATGCCGACCTTCCTCGATTCCTTTGTAGCTCCGCTGAGCATTATCAACATGCTGATCACCTATATCGGCCGCGCCAAAAACACCGATCTGGAAAAGCGGCTTCAGGAATACGACAACATCTGGAACACGTTTGATATGTTTTTGTAAAAGCAGGATTGATACAAAAAGGCCCGCACCTGACAGCAGGTGCGGGCCTTCTTTCGTAGAAAAATCTAATGGAACAAATACTGTTTTTTCGACGCTAAATGGGATACCTAGTGCGTCATATCCCTCAGGGGAGTGGATATAACCGCTGCTGCCTACATACACATGGAATTCTCTTTTTGCTCACACTTTACAATCAATTCGTTTATCTTTGCTGCCCATTCGTTATTATTATTTACTACGAATTTTTCCCATTCGCCATCTGTCTTTTCTATTTTCAGACCTGTTGCGAAGTTAAGTACCTTGCAGGGGGTGACAGACTTTATGATGTTCATTGGAATCGACAGTTCATGATTTTGAATGTTGAATTGATGCGATTTAAAAAGCAAGACCTCAGACGTTAAAAAAAGCCAGCCGCCAACGCTCTCTTTGTTCATAAAATGGTTTGCTCCACTCTCAAAAACAATTCTATATTTCATTGCCATTTGGCTGCGTAAAGATTCAAATTTCTTTGTCTGTACCATAGCAAAAAAGTCCATGAACAGGCCGAATAATACACCCGAAAGAAGTCCTGCGGCCAAACCCAATAGAATCCCTAACAAAAGCCCGTGTAATCCGTCTTTTTGACCTGCCGTTATTCCGAATAGTAAAGCAAAGAACAAGCCCATGATCCCCCCGAAAGATAGACCTGCTTTGATACTGACATTCCCCTTCATGAATAAAACTCCTTATTATTATCAATTAACCATGGGGCCGGAGTCTTTGCGGTGATGCGAAACTGACCAAAGACGACCCAAGACGGCGCTGATTATGTAAATCGATTTACGTATATTTTATCAATACCGCTAAAGACTTGCAAGATATTTATGCTTTTATGAAAACATTGACAAATCCAAATGTAAAAGAACCAAGCCTGTGCAATCAGAAAATAGCGGCTGTTCATTTGAAAATCCCGTTGAGTGTGTTACGGTTTTGCCCTGCCCTTCACAACGCAAAAGACGGACGATCGGCTTTAGCCGATCGTCCGTCTTTTATTATCACACTCTGTTTGCCGACTGCCCAATCGGAATGTTCCCCGAAACTTCTTGATCGGGTGTCAGCTGACCGGCACGCCCTCTTTGTTTCATTTGTTTTTTATTGGGAAACCGGAATGCCCCAAATCTCCCGCGCGTACTCGCGCACCGTGCGGTCGCTGGAGAACTGCCCGGCGTGCGCGGTATTCGTCAGGCATTTGCGCGAAAATTGCACCGCGTTACAGTAATCGCGGTTCGCGCGCAGCTTGGCGTCGCAAAAGAAGCACCTCCATCCCCTGTCCCATCAAAATCCATGGAAGTCCTTTGACAAGGAGTTTATAGTTGAGGCCCGCATAAAACGATCAAATTTGAACAACATTAGCAACACCAGACCAACACAGTTACATATTTTTAAAAAAATAGATTATTTTATGAATAATTTCACCCGAATCGGGTTGACAAAGACATTGTATCGGACTATTATAAAAATAAGTTATCCAAAAAATAACCATAAAATACTCAATATAAAACAGGGCCCTTATTTTGTAAGGAGGATTTGCAATGTACGATTGTATTAGAAAAGGGGAAAAAGAAATGGCATATGGGTACACGCGCATTGCCGAAATGAATGGACCGCATGCCAGCATGCTCATGGACTTTGGCGTTCTAAGGTTAAAGAAGAATCAAAACTTTGAAGAAGAACAGCCCTTGGAATGCGCTTATATGCTTATTTATGGCGAAGTCACCATTCAATGGGAAGGCAAGCAGAAAACCATCCGCAGGAAAAACTGTTTTGATGAATCCCCCTGGGTACTGCATGTGCCTGCCGGAACAAAGGTTTCCATCACCGGCGAGGCCGAAGACAGCGAGGTTACCGTACATCGTACCAACAACGATACCGCTTTTGACGCCAACCTTTACGCTCCTGAAGATACGGCGGATGAATTTCGCGGTGCCGGTACCATGAAAGAAACCTGCACCCGTATCGTACGCACTGTATTTGATAAAAGCAATGCTCCCTGGTCCAATATGATTCTGGGCGAAGTCATTAATATTCCGGGCAAGTGGTCCAGCTATCCTCCCCATATTCATCCGCAGCCGGAAATCTATTATTATAAGTTTAATCCGGCCAACGGTTATGGCTTCAGCGAAGTGGGCGATGACGTCATTAAAGTCCATAATAACGATACAGTTTTCCTCGAAGCCAACTACACACATCCCCAGGTTGCAGGGCCGGGATATGCCCTGTGGTATATGTGGTGTATCCGCCATTTGGATGGTAATCCCTATATCGCACCTTATTTTCTGCCCGAGCATGCATACATTAAGGAGCCAGGCACTGAAATCTGGGAGCCGAAAAAGAAGTGATTCGGATCGAATGAATCCGGTTCGATGATTTCTCGGCTTGCCCTGCATTTCCTTTCCTGATTCACCGGAATGCCTCCAACTTTGGGCTTTTTCCATATCCCCATTATTTCGGCCTGCCAGTCAGCTTTCATTCTGATTTGCAAAGTTGAATCACCTGTCCAGCGGCAAAGCGAAGCCTCTCTGAAATCACTCCGATTTCAGAGAGGCTTCGCTTTGCAAATGTAATACAGATACAAAAAACGCGGGTTTTAGGGCACCCCGAATATGTGGAGAAAAAACAACCGAGCTATCCGGAGTTCCCGGTATGTCCTCATCAGTCTCCACCACGCGGACGGTTGGATCACCACCGGACGAATGGTAGGAACAATCGGCCCATTCCCCTGTCTTCGCCTGTATTCTATTTCAGAATCATTCTGCAGGTTTCGGCTATATTTTCTGCGGTCAACCCGTAAGCTTTGAACAAATCGGCAGGCTTGCCGGACTGACCGAATTTATCCTGGATACCGACGCGGGCAAATTTGGCCGCTGATCTGCCCGCAAGAACCTCCGCCACAGCGGAGCCAAGACCGCCGATAATGGAATGTTCTTCCGCGGTAACGATCGCCCCGCATTTCCCGGCCATTGTTAAAATGATCTCGCTGTCGATGGGTTTAATGGTGTGCATGTTGACGACCGCGGCGCTCACACCGTCTTTTTCCAGCAGCTCGGCGGCTTTCAGGGCTTCCGGGATCATCAGGCCAGCTGCAATAACGCACACGTCGCCGCCATCCCTCAAAACATTTGCCTTGCCGGGGATAAACGGATCGGATTCTTTGGTGAGAATATCGCAGACCGGGCGCGCGACGCGAATATACACCGGCCCATCAATCCCGGCGGCCGCGAAGACGGCTTTTTTCATCTCAACTGCGTCGCAGGGAACAAAGATCGTCATGTCGGGCAGCACCCGCATCAGCGCGATATCTTCAATGGACTGGTGGCTGCCGCCGTCCTCGCCGACGCACAGGCCGGAGTGTGAAAGGCCAAATTTCACATTTGCATTGACATAGCTGACGGAATTGCGAATCTGCTCATAAGCGCGGCCCGCGCCGAACAGTGCGAACGTACTGACAAACGGCAGAAAGCCCGAGTGCGCAAAGCCCGCAGCTCCACACACCATGTTTGCCTCCGCGATGCCGAAGTTGAAGAAACGATCCGGATATTTTGCGGCGAAGGTACTTGTCATGGTCGCGTGCGCCAGATCGGCATCCATGACCACAACTTTATCGTTTTTTGCGCCGAGCTCTACCAGAGCTTCGCCGTACGCCACTCTTAAAGATTTGCTCTCAGCCATCGACTTCTACCCCCAGTTCCTTCATTGCGGCAATATACTGATCTTTGTTCGGCGCTTTGCCGTGCCACCCGAACTGATCCACCATAAAGGAAACGCCCTGCCCCTTATGGGTGTCGCAGCAGATGAACTTGGGTTTGCCGAAGACAGAAACCTTCAGCGCTTGCGTGATCGCGTCGACATCGTGGCCGTTCACCCGAAAGCATTCAAATCCAAACGATTCATACTTGGCCATCGGGCTGCCGACCCCCATAACCTCATCGTTGGAGCCGTCGATCTGCAAGTGGTTGAAGTCGAGCAGGACGGTCAAATTGTCGAGCCGGTAGTGAGCCGCAGCCATCGCCGCCTCCCAGACAAGGCCCTCCTGCATCTCACCGTCGCCGATGAGCACGTACACCTTATAATCCGCCTTTGCATGCTTGGCCGCCATTGCCATGCCAGTCGCGATGGAAACGCCCTGGCCCAGAGACCCCGTGTTGCAGTCAACACCCACGGTCTTTCTCATATCGGGATGCCCCTGCAGATGAGATCCGTATTGGCGAAGCGTCCAAAGATCCTCGCGCGGGAAAAAGCCCCGATCCGCCAAAACGGCATACAAAGCGGGACACGCGTGGCCCTTGCTCAGGACAAAACGGTCGCGGTCGGCCATCTGAGGGTTCTTCGGATCGATCTTCATACTGTTGTAGTAAAGAGCCAGAAGAATTTCGACGCAGGAAAGTGATCCGCCGGGGTGGCCCGACTGACAGAGATAAAGCATCTTTAGAATATCGGCCCTCAACTGTCTTGCCTTTTCTTGCTGAATTTCACGATTCATTGCTGTAACTCCTTTATTTATCCTTTTACCGCTCCGGCAGTAAGTCCCGCGACTAACCGCTTCTGTGCAAAAAAGAACATGATGCAGACAGGGATTATGGTGATTATGCCGCCCGCCGTCAGAAGATCCCACTGCACTCCCAACTGGCCGATTAAGTTTTTAAGCGCCACAGGGATCGTACGGCTGGTTTCATTGGTAAACAAGACGGCAAAGGTGTATTCATTCCAGGACGTCATAAAGATATAAGCGCCGGTGGCAACAAGACATGGGATTAATACGGGAAATATGATGCGCATGAACGCCTGTGATCGGCTGGCTCCGTCTACCATGGCCGCTTCTTCAAGCGATTTGGGAAGATCGTTCAGATAACCATTCAGCAGCCACACGGAAAACGGAATGGTAAACGTAGTATAGGATAATATGAGAGCGATTGGAGTATAAAGGATTCCCATAGAGCGCATGATGGAATACAGAGGAATGAGCAGCAGCACCGTTGGGAACATATTGTTGGTCAAAAACATAATCATAAATATTTTTCTGCCGGGAAAGCGGAAACGCGAAAACGCGTATGCCGCCAGCATGGAAACCAGCAGGCTGACCAATGTGGTGACGCCCGCAACAAGCAGGCTGTTCCCCATAGGTTTGATAAAATTGAAATCCACAAAAAGCTTATGGTAAGAATCAAAAACCACGTTCTGCGGCCAATAGGTAACTACGCTGCCGTAAAGCTCTGATTTCGGTTTGATGGACGTCACGAATGTCCAGTAAAACGGGAAAAGCAAGAACAGCAGGATCACGCCCAGCGGGAGATAAAGGGCAAAAAAATCAATCAGACCACTGTGTCTTTTTTTCATTTTTAACCCTCCTGATTCCTGAACATACTTTTCAGATATGGAACCGCCACCACCAGCAAGAGCAGCGTCAGCAGCAGCGACATGGTGGAGGAATACCCCAGGTTGAGCGAGTTGGCCTTGTTAAAGATGTAAACGCTCAGGGTCTGGGAGGCATATGCCGGCCCGCCGCCTGTCATGCTGAAAATAACGTCCACCGAGTTCGCCACCCAGATGATACGCAGCAGCGTGGTGACGAAGATCGTGTTTTTAATGGAAGGGATCGTAATGCGAAACAGCTTTTGAGCGCCGTTCGCACCGTCGATGTCGGCAGCCTCGTACAACTCGGCGGGGACTCCCTGCAGGCCCGCAAGCAGCATCAGAGCGAAAAACGGGATGCCCTGCCAGATGATCGTCACGATCACCGATGGCATCACCGTGGATTCCTGCGCCAAGAAGGGGATCGGCATATCGATCAGGCCGACCTTCTTCAGCAGATCGTTCAGCACGCCATAGCTGCCGTCATAAATCCATCGCCACATCAGTCCGATCAGGACGCCGGGGGTAACCCAGGGGATCAGACTAACGGAACGAATGATGCCGCGCCCTTTAAAGCTCTTGTTGAGAAAATTCGCCAGGATAAAACCGAAAAGGAACTGGAATCCCACACCGAATATCACCCACAGGGCGGTTCTTAACAAAGATCCCCAAAAGATCGGATCATGAAATACCTCGATATAATTCGCAAGACCGATAAAAACAATTTCCCGGGGTCTTCTAAGATCATAGCTTTGGAAACTCATCAATATTGCATTGGCGACCGGAACAAAAACAACGGCCGCGACAATGAATAATGCGGGTGCAATTAACAAGTACGGCCATATGTACAATTTCTCTTTCTTCACACAATAGTCTCCTCTTTTCTGCTGATGATAAAATGGGCTGCTCTTTGAGCGTTGAGCAACCCATTCCGTCATTTCAATTCAGCTTATTATCTTACAGAAAACAGATTTATTTTGAGTAGAGCGCTTTGTCCAATTGTTCCATTGCCTCTTTCGCCGTTATCTTTCCTAACAGCGCCGCCTGAATCGTCGCAGGCCATGTATTGTTGATCCAGTCCGTAGTGGTATCGAGTACGGGGAGGATTCCCGCAAATGGGGCGCCCTCAATCGATATCTTCATAAAACGGTTATTCTGAATCTCTGGCATCTGCTGGACTGTTTTACTGACAGGCACGTTCCCGGTTTTCACACACCATGTTTTTTGACCAGCGCCGGTTGCCAGATAGGACATCCATTCAAAAGCAGCCTCTTTGTTTTTACTGCTTGAGAACATAACCGTTTCGGTATCCCCCATGGAGGTCCATCTGCCCTGAGGCGAATCCGGAAACGCAAAGGCGCCGACATCGTCCCCGAATTTTTCTACCATATTAACCGACGTGCCGATATGCTGTATGGTCATAGCGGTCAATCCCGACTGGAAATTCGCAATGATTTCATTGAATCCGTCATTGGGGGCCGAGGGCGGGGCGCATCCATCCTGAAACAGATCAATGAAATCCTGCATGCCTTGAATTGACGCGTCCGATGTCAGGTTATCGAAGCTTCCGCCGCGGGCATAGATAAAGCTTCCCCAAGGCTCCTGGCCGCCTTTTGAACCGCGAATGCCATACCCGTATACATCTGTTTTTCCATCCCCGTTCGTATCGCGGGTCAGCTTACGACAGTCTTGCAGAAATTCCTCATAGGTCTTTGGAATATCGATACCTGCCGCCTGAAACATGGAAGGCCTGTAATAAACATAAAGGATCTGTGTGTTCCAGGGCATTAAATAAAGATTGTCGTCTTTCGTTACGCTGCGCAATGTTTTATACAGCGTATCCTGAATATCATCCTTATCCTCCCATGAATCAATGTAAGAATCCAACGGCTCTAATAAATGATTGGCTGTAAACAAAGGAGTGGATGTCAGCTTGAACCCGGCGGTATCCGGTGCGCCTCCACCCATCGCGGCGGTAAACAAATCCTGGCTATACTGACCGCCATCCCACGGATGGATTTCAAGCTCGACCTTAATGTTTTTTCCGTTGGTCGCATTGAAATCATCCACCATGCTTTGCATAACCTGGGTATGCATGTCGCTGTCAGGCCAAAACCAGTGCTTAAGAATAATGGGCTGATTGGGACTTTCCGATTTTGCAGCAGAGGAAATGCTTTGGGATCCAGACTGGCAACCGGCCAGTGTAGTGATGGACAACGCGAATGCCAAGATCATAGTCAACGCTTTTTTACATCCAGACATTTTCTTTCCTCCCATTTTTAAATCACAATATTCCTGTTAAATGGTTCCATCCCATGTGGAGACTGTACTTTTCGCTTTTTCCTCCTCATCAAACCACCTTGTGGTTACCGATTTTGTCTCCGTATAGAAACGGATTCCATCTCTTCCCAAACAATGCAAATCGCCAAAGAAGGATCTTTTATGGCCTGAAAACGGGAATACGCCGACAGGAACCGGGATGCCGACATTAACGCCTACCATACCGCCGTCCGTACGTTTTGCAAACTCACGCGCATAGTGCCCGCTCTGCGTGAAAATGACCGAACCGTTGGCAAACGGGTTGGTATTCATGACCGCAATCCCCTCTTCAAAGTCCTTTACTCGCTTAAAGCAAAGTACGGGCCCAAATATTTCTCTCTCGCCGATTGTCATACCGGGCTCGACATGATCAAAAATCGTCGGGCCCAAGTAAAACCCATTTTCATAACCGGGAACGGAAGGGTTTCGTCCATCCAAAACAAGACGGGCGCCTTCTTTGATCCCCAGCTCGATCCAATCGAGGACTGACTTTTTATGATCCGCATTGATTACAGGGCCTAAATTTGTGCTTGGATCATACGCCAGGCCAATCTTTAAATTCCTGGCCATTTGTATGGTCGCTTCGATCAGCTCGTCCGCAATACTTTCCTGCACACAGACAACCGGCAGCGCCATACAGCGTTCCCCCGCGCATCCAAAAGAAGCGTTAATGATTCCCGCAGCCGTGCGCTGAATCGGAGAGTCCTCCAGCACCAAAGCATGATTTTTCGCTTCACAAAGCGCCTGTACGCGCTTGCCCGCCTGCGCCGCCTTCGAATAGATCGACAGTCCCACTTGCGTGGAGCCCACAAAGGAAATCCCCACGACATCCGGATGTGTCAACAAGATTTCCGCTTCATGCCGTGAACAGGTGACAATATTAATGACACCATCCGGGAGTCCCGCCTTTTGATACAGCTCAGCAAACTTCATGACTGTCATCGGCGTGAAACTGGCCGCTTTTATCACAATCGTATTGCCGCAGGCGACGCATTGGGGAGTCATCCACCCCATCGGAATCATCGCGGGAAAATTGAAGGGAACAATGCCGGCGAACACGCCCATCGGCTCCCGATACAGCACGGTATCGTATCCGGAAGAAGCATCCCGCAGAGTCTCCCCCATTCCCGAAAGCAAAGAAGGGATCGAGCAGGCAAGCTCTGTGCCTTCCTTCGCTTTTAAAATATCTCCCTGGGCTTCTTCCCACGCTTTTCCGTTTTCCCTTGCGACACTGAGCGTCAGCTCATCCATGTTTTCTTCAATCAGCTGCCGGACCTTATGTAGAATCTGTGCTCGTTTGACGGGTGAGGTGTTTGACCACCCGGGGTATGCGGCTTTTGCCGCAGTGACTGCGCTTTCCACTTCTTCTTTTGTACAGCATGGAGCCTCCGCAATTATTTCCCCTGTGCTCGGATTATAAATCGGTAGGTACTTTTCTGTCTTTGATACCACCCATTGCCCGTTGATAAAAGGCTGTAACCGCTGTATCGTGCCCATTTTGATCCCCCATTTTCTTTCAGATTTAAGGTCTTATTGCCTGCATCTTCTGTTCTGCTGCTCTTTGTACCTCTTGCATCGGTAACTGAAAAAGCTTGATTCGGTCAAATTCATCCGGTTGGTCCTCCATAGCCTGCCTCAACGTTTTGCCAAAAGCCATGCGCAAAGAAGTGCCAATATTGATTTTACTGACGCCGGAAGCGGATAGCTTTTTCAAATCTTCATCCGGAACACCGGTGGAACCGTGTATCACCAGAGGCACCTTTACCATCTCATGAATCCGCTTCAGCCTGTCAAACTGAATATTCGCGGTTTGTGCGGTCATCCGATGCACTGTTCCCACTGCAACCGCGAGGCAGTCCACCCCGGTCGCCTGATAAAATTCCAGCGCCTCTTCCGGTTCCGTATAAATCCATTTCGCCTTGACCGCCGGATCCGAATAACCAACCGAGCCAATTTCGGCCTCTACCGAAACGTCGTGAGGATGAGCAAGAGCGATTACTTTGCGTGTCAGGTCGATATTCTCTTCCTTGCTGAGCTGAGAACCATCAAACATAACGGAGCTGAAACCGACCTGTATCGCCAGCTCAATCGATTTCATGCAGATCGAATGGTCAAGATGAACGCTCACCGCGACGGATGCCTTTTTTGCCAGCGATATCAGCATCGGCCCAATGATATCTAACGGAATATGGTTTTCCGCGTCGCGATTTACCATCAAAATAACCGGTTCCTTTAAATTTTCGGCCGCTTTGATTACCGATATGGCGTCTTCATAGCCGTAAACATTAAAACCGGCAATTGCGTAATTGTTATGTTGTTTAAACAGATGGTTTAAGTTAACCAACACATTTCATACCTCCCAACAGATTGATATGGCAAATAATTGTTATCTTTTGGTTATATAATGGTTAAATTCTGCGAACAATATAACATTATTATGGGCAATTGTCAAGATACCTTTTTATATTTTTTATAGACTTTGCGCATTTTCACCTGTTTCTAGATTATTTAAGCAAACAGAAAGCTGGTATCAGTTGGAATATTCCAACTGATACCAGCTTTCTGTTTGCTCTTTTAAATTTTCAGCTAATACTCCGTACCAGCTAATCCGCAATAATCAGTTCCACACCATGTTCTTTAAAGTACTCAACATAACGATTGGACGGCATTTTATCGGTAATAACCGCATTAAAATCAGGCAGCTTCGCATAGGTTAACAGAGAAAACTTATCGAATTTTGTGCTGTCTATTAATAAATAAGTGATTGTACTGCATTCCAGCGCCGCTTTTTTGACCTCGTATTCTCCCTCCGTGGAATTTGTCGCGCCATGCTCAATGGAAACGGCTGTAGCGGAGAGAAAAGCCTTGCCGATATTATAATTTTTAAAAATTCTTGCCGCGTCGGCCCCCACAGTGGAGTATGTTTCTTTTGCCAGCTGGCCTCCAGTAGCAAAAACACGATAATCATTTTCATAGATCGATCTGATCAGGATTTCCAAGTTATTGGTAAAAAGCGTTAAATTCAAATTTTTCGGTAATTGATCGAATAAACTTGTGGCGGTTGTTCCGGAATCAATGAAAATCGCATCTCCATCCTGAACAAATTCTGCCGCTTTTTTGGCAATTCTCTGCTTTAGATCGATATTGGTTGTATTTCGTTCTTCAAACGGCACTGTTTCTTTGACGTTATTTGCGATTACGCCTCCATAAATTTTGCTGATCGTGCCACGTTTGACCAAAGAATCCAAATCGCGGCGTATCGTATTCCGCGAAACTTGAAACACTTCACACAAAGTATCAATACTGACCGTTTTATTTTCTAAAATATAATCATTGATTTGTTCAATTCGCTGTGTACGCAAATTTTTACAACCCCTTTAACCAATCAGATAATATATATTTCTTATCGATTCTTATATATTATTTATATTATTTATATTATTATAGTCCACTTTTTCTTATAAATCAATATGATATTTTGTATATCGATTGACAATCGAATAAATTTGCGCTAATATGTTCAATACAGAACAATAATATAACCAAAATATTATCATTTTATAGAAAAGGAGAGTCGTATATGGAATACATTCACTTTGATCATAGCCGTGCCTATGACTTAGTTCCCCTTGGCAGAATCTGTATTGATTTTAATCCTGTTGATATCAATCAGTCATTGGTCTATAGTAATCATTTTAACAAATATGTCGGCGGTTCTCCCGCCAACATCGCTGTCGGCATGGCGCGTTTGGGGAAAAAGGTGGGTTTTATCGGCAAAATATCCGATGATCGGTTCGGTGAATATGTTGTTCAATATTTTCGGGCGGAAGGAATTGATACCTCTCATATCACCCGCTGTAAAAACGGTGAAAAGCTTGGTCTGGCCTTTACGGAAATTCTCAGTCCCACGCAAAGCAGCCTACTGATGTACCGTGATGGAGTAGCAGATTTGCAGCTGGACCCTGAGGATATTGACGAGGAGTACATTAAAAATACGAAGATACTTTTAATTTCCGGTACGGCATTATGTAAAAGTCCAAGCCGTGGAGCTACCCTGAAAGCAATACAGCTGGCTAAAAAATATCATACTGTGGTTGTTTTTGATATTGATTATCGAGCCTATACCTGGAAATCGAAGGATGAAATTTCCATATATTATTCTTTGGTGGGAAAAGAGAGCGATATCATCATTGGCTCAAAAGAAGAATTTGATCTGATGGAACGCCTCATGATAAACGGGACAAGCTCAGATGCACAAACGGCCCGCAGATGGCATAGCTTCGGCTGTAAAATCGTCATCATCAAGCATGGGAAGGAAGGTTCTACCGCCTATACAAATGATGGCGAGAGCTATGTGATAAAGCCATTTTCCATTCAGTTATTGAAATCGTTCGGCGGTGGAGACGGCTATGGTTCAGCATTTCTCTACGCGCTTTTAGAAGGATGGCCGATGATGGATGCATTGGAATTTGGCACGGCCTCCGCCGCAATGCTGGTCTCTGCCCCAAGCTGTTCGGCAGCTATGCCAACTGTCCAACAGATTCAGGAATTTATTGCTGAGAACAAGGCAAAAAACGGAGAAGTAGTGACAAAGGAATAAGGCACGACAGTTTGCTCGAATAGAGTTCAGTCTATTCACCACACAATGCTGCCTTTATGCTTTAGGGTGGCTGGGCCAAAAGGCGCAAAACAAGGTCTGTCGTTAAAAAAAGAAAATGGGACAGCTCCTGATCAGCCGCTTCTCCTTTCACAACAAACCCAGATCAAAGGAAAAGACCAGCCTTGTAGGCTGGTCTTTTCCTTTGATCTGGGGACAAAACCGTGCAGCTAAGTTCGTTCGATCACCGTTTGCCGGCCGTTCGTAGTTAGAATCCTTAAGGCTCCCCTCCCCTTGATGAAAAGCCGTCAATTCAAAAGCTTACTTTTATTGGGAAACCGGAATGCCCCAAATCTCCCGCGCGTACTCGCGCACCGTGCGGTCGCTGGAAAACTGCCCGGCGTGCGCGGTATTCGTCAGGCATTTGCGCGAGAACTGCTCCGCATTGTGATAATCGCGGTTCGCGCGCAGCTTTGCGTCACAGTAGGATTCGAAATCGCGCAGCAGGTAGTACTGGTCGGGGCGATGCCACGACGCGCCTTTCAGCAGCGAATCGTACAGCTCGCGGAACAACCCGGTGTCGCCGTCGTCCAGCGTACCATCGATCAGGGTATCTACCACGCGGCGGATACGTGGGTTCGATTCGTACAGCGCTTTCGGGTCGTAGGTGTCTAAATTCTGCGCGATCTCTTCCACCGTCGCGCCGAAAATATAATTGTTCTCTGCCTCGGCCCGCTCGACGATTTCGATATTCGCGCCGTCCAGCGTACCGAGCGTGACCGCGCCGTTCAGCATCAGCTTCATGTTGCCGGTGCCGCTGGCCTCGGTGCCCGCGGTGGAAATCTGCTCGGAAACGTCCGCCGCCGGAATCAGCTTTTCGGCATAGGACACATTATAGTTCTGCACAAACAGCACCTGAATTTTGTTGCGCACCTCGGGGTCGGCATCGACCATACGGGCGATCTCGTTGATGAATTTGATAATTCCCTTGGCGCGGCGGTAACCGGGCGCAGCCTTGGCCCCGAACAGGAACGCGGTGGGAGTAAAATCGGTCAGCGTACCGTCTTTGATGGCAAAATACAGGTCGAGAATCGAAAACGCATTCAAAAGCTGACGCTTGTATTCGTGCAGGCGCTTGATCTGCACATCGAATATAAAATCGGGGTTCAGCTCGTAGCCGTATTCATGGATTCGAACGTGATCGCACAGCTGAATTTTTTTCTGCCGCTTGATCGCGCGAAACTGTGCGAGAGATGCCGGATCATTCAGGTAAGGCGCGAGGCGCTCGAGCTGATTTAAATCGGTGACCCAGCCGCTGCCGATGCGCTCGGTAATGAACGCGGCGAGCTCCTGATTGCACAAGGCCAGCCAGCGGCGCTGGGTGATGCCGTTCGTTTTATTCTGGAAGCGCTCGGGATACATCCGGTACCACTCGGGCAGCACCGCGCTTTTCAGCAGCTCGCTGTGAATTTTCGCCACGCCGTTCGTCGCATGGGAAGCATACACCGCCAACCGCGCCATATGAAGCTGGCCGCCACTGATGATCTGCAGGGCAGCTTTGTCCTGCTGCGGCACATTTCGCGCCTTAATTTCACGGCTCAAGCTGTTTTGCAGCATGACTACATAGGGGTACACCTGCGGTGCGACGGAAAGGAACAAGGAAACGTCCCATTTTTCCAGTGCTTCGGCCATGATGGTATGGTTCGTATACGCAAAGGTGTCGCGCACAATCGGGAACGCCTGCTCAAACGAAAGCTGATGCTCCTCCATCAAAAGGCGCAAAAGCTCCGGAATCGCGATAACCGGGTGGGTATCGTTGAGCTGAATCGCGTAGTCGCCGGCAAAACGGGAAAAATCCTCGCCATGGCGGCGGAGAAACTCTTTCATCAGGCTTTGCAAAGACGCGCTGCAGAAGAAATACTGCTGCTTGAGCCGCAGCCGCTTCCCGGCGGGAGTATCGTCGTTCGGGTAGAGCACCACTGTGATTTCTTCAGCGCGCACCCGCTCATCAACCGCTTCATCATATTTTTGCAGGTTGAACTGCTCAAAATCGAACGCGGAAAGCGGCTCTGCCTGCCACAGGCGCAGCCGGTTGACGGTGTGCCCGCCCCAACCGATCACCGGCATATCGTAGGGCACAGCGCGCACGGTCTGATCGGCAAACGAAACGATAACGGCTTCGTTTTCCCGCCGGATTCCCCACGGGTCGCCGACCTTCTGCCAATCGTCGGCGATTTCTTTCTGAAATCCTTCCTCAAAATATTGATGGAACAGCCCGTATTTGTAGCGGATGCCAAACCCGTGCAGCGGAATATTGTGCGTGGCTGCCGAATCCAGAAAACAAGCGGCAAGCCTGCCAAGCCCGCCATTGCCAAGGGCATCGTCTTCAATGCTTTCAAACACACCGGGGTCAAAGCCGTTGCGGCTCAGGTATGCACGGCAGCGCTCCAGCAGCCCCAGGTTCAGCAGATTGCTGTAAATCAGCCGGCCGAGAAGAAATTCCGCCGAGAGATAGCAGGCCTGCTTCCCGGGATTCTCCGAAAAAGAAAGCGACTTCATCGCCGCTTTGGATACTGCGTTATACAGCTGCTCTACCGATGCTTCCCGTGCCGTTACACCGTAGTCGTATTCCAGGTATTGATCAATCTGCTGTTCAAACTGATTCATGCGCTTTTCCTCCTGCGTATCGCCAATCTGCTTTCTAGTAAATTCCATTGAAAACTGTCTCATACAAATACAGTCGTTCCTTTCCCCCGCTTGCGGCGGAGAACGAACTCGGCAGTTTATTCAGTGCTGTGTCTTCCGTACAGCTTCATCATGCGGCGCAGGTTCTCCGCAAGCTCCGGTGGTACCTGGCCGGGCGCCAGCCGCCAGCGCCAATTCTGCCCCAGTGTGGAGGGCGTGTTGATCCGGGCGGAATTATCCAGCCCCAGCAAATCCTGCATCTGAAAAATCACGGTATTCGCAACGCTGGCATACCCCGCACGGATGAGCGCCGCGGGAACCTCGCGGCTCGTTCTCACATTCAAATACTCTCTTGCAAAACGCATCCGCTTCCGCTTTTGATGCGCAAAAAAGCCGACCAAAGTCTCGTTATCGTGCGTGCCGCCGTACACAACCATGTTGCGGCCAAAATGAAACGGCAGATTGGAATTGGTTTCATCGCCGTCAAAGGCAAACTGCATCAGCTTCATGCCGGGGTATCCGCTGATTTTGAGCAGCCGGTCCACCTCCGGAATCACGACGCCGAGATTTTCTGCGATCACACGCTTGTCACCCATCACCTCTGCGATGGCTTCAATCAGCGGGCGGCCCGGGCCGGGGTTCCACCAGCCGCTTAGGGCGGTGGTCTCTTCTGCCGGGATGGAGTAGTAATGCGCGATGCCGACAAAATGGTCGATGCGGATGACATCGTACAGGCGCGCCGAAAAACGCATGCGCTGCTTCCACCAGGAAAATCCGTCGCGCTCCATAAACGCCCAGTCATACAGCGGGTTGCCCCACAGCTGACCGGTTTCGGAAAACAGATCCGGCGGAACGCCTGCCACCAGCGTGGGCCTGCGCTGCTCATCGAGCTGGAACTGCTCGCCCTGCGACCACACATCCGCGCTGTCGAGCGCGACATAAATGGGGATATCACCGATGATCTCTATCCCCTGCTGATTCGCGTATGCTTTCAGGCGGAACCACTGGCGGAAAAACTCAAACTGACAGAATTTCCAAAAATCCATTTCTGCTGTATTGCGCTTGCGGCAGGCCTGCAAGGCCTCCGGCTCGCGCAGGCGAAGCTCTTCCGGCCAGGCCAGCCATTCCCTGCCGTCAAACTCGGTTTTCAGGGACATGTACAGCGCATATTCCTCCAGCCACTCCGCATTTTCCCCACAGAACAGCAGATATTCCACGGTTTTCCGGTGCTTGCTTCGTGCAAAAGCCCGGCGCAGCACCGCGAAGCGCTTTTCGTACAGCGCAGCGTAATCCACATCGATCGGGTTCTGTCCGCAGTCCGCCTGCTCCAGCTCTTCGGTGGTCAAAAGCCCCTGCTCCTGCAGAACATCGAGATCGATCAGATACGGATTCCCCGCAAATGCCGAAAAGCTCTGATATGGACTGTCGCCGTAGCTCGTCGGCCCCAGCGGCAGCACCTGCCACCAGCGCTGGCCAGCCTGAACCAGAAAATCCACAAAATCATACGCCGCCTGCCCGAAGGTGCCGATCCCATAGGGGGACGGAAGGCTCGTGACCGGCAAAAGCACACCGGCCCCGCGCTCCATTGGTTTTTGCTTTTTCATTTTATTCCCCCTCAGCCGTACCGCAGGCCGTAAAAGCTCCCTCCACGCGGCGGACGCTTTCCCCCTCCCTCAGGCAGAAATCTGCCAGCTCGTGAACTGCTGCCGACTGATTTTCAATACAATCAATTAAAATACTGACCCCGCGCTCCGCCATTTTCGATTTGGACTGCTCGATGGTGGCGAGCTTCGGGTTATAATACTGCGCAAGCTCGATTCCGTCGAAGCCCATCACGGAAATGTCCTGTGGGATTCGGATGTTCCGGTCAAGCAGGTACCGGCAGGCGCCGATTGCCATCACGTCACTCATGGCGAATACCGCGGTGATGTCCGGGGAGCTTTGCAGCAGGCGTTCCATGGCGTGGTAGCCGTCCTCGTAAGAAAAGCGGGCTTTCTGGTACCGCTGTTCCTCCGGGAACGGAATGCCGTACCGCTCAAAGGTCCGCTGGCAGCCCAGATACCGCAGATAGCTGATGCTGTTGGTATCGAGCCGGTTGCCGCCGATCACGCCGATATTCTGGTGCCCCATCTGAATCAGGTATTCCACCGCGCGGGACGCGGCGGCAGTATCGTCGGTGCTGACGCTGGAAAGATACGAAAAGCCCAGACGATCCGCCGCGGTCGACACCAGCACGCTCGGCAGCGAAATCTGCTCAAAACCCTCGACAAAATTCTGCAGATTGCCGCCCAGAAACAGCAGGCCGAGGGGCTTGCTCTCGCGAATCAGCTGCTGCGCCTGAATGACCTCATCGTCCTCTTCATCCAGATAGCACACCTGCGCGGTGTACCCTTCCTTTTCAATCAGCACCTGCATCTGCTCCAAAATCGGGGCGAACAGCATGTTCGAAATACCCTTGACCAGAATCGCGATGCTGTTGGTCGCCGTTTGCTTGAGCTGGCGGGCGTTCTGATTGGGAACAAAGCGATGCGCCTCAATGACCGCCTGAATCTTTCGCTTTGTTTCCTCACTGACGTCGGGATGATTATTGAGGGCCCGCGACACCGTGCTGACCGCAAACCCGGATTCCCGTGCAATATCTTTAATAGTCAATAAAAACGCCCCCAGGGTGAAAATTTGAATTCTGGATTACCCCTTCACCGCGCCGGCCAGCACGCCCTTGATGATATGCTTCTGGCAGGTCAGGTAGAAAATGATGATCGGAATGATGGAGAGCACCAACATCGCCATCAGCGCGCCCATATCGCGCGAACCGTACCCGCCCTGCAGATACTGAATCGCAATTGGAATGGTTCGGAACTTGGTGCCGATCACAAGGTACGGCAGCAGAAAGTCGTTCCAGATCCACATCGCATTCAGAATCGCGACCGTGATCGCCGTGGGGCGCAGAATGGGAAACACGATGAGAAAGAAGGTCTGAAGCGGGCTGCAGCCGTCAATAACGGAGGATTCCTCAATATCGACCGGCACGCTCTTGATAAAACCGCTGAACATAAAGACCGACAGCCCGGCGCCAAAGCCCAGGTAGATCACGATGATGCCAAAAGGGTTATCAAGCCGCAGAACATTGGCGACCTTGACCATGGTATACATGACCATCTGGAACGGAACCACCATGCTGAACACAAACAGATAGTATAAGGCGGAGGTCACCGGGCTCTTTACCCGGGTAATATACCAGGCCGTCATTGAGGTAAACAGGATAATTGCCGCAACGGAAAAAACCGTAATAAATAAAGAATATCCAAACGCGCGGAAAAAATCAATCTTCTGCACGCCATTTACATAGTTATCGATGCCGGAAAAGGTCGTGGCATCCGGCAGTGCAAAGGGAGCATTCGAAATAAAGAGCTGCCCCTTGAAGGAATTCATCAGTACAAGAAGAATCGGGATCAAAAACAGGAAAAACAGAATCAAAAGGAAAACAAACAGAATGGTATTGACTCTTTTTGCGGTGTTCTCCATCAGTTTTCCACCTCCCTGCTGCGGGTCACCATCAGCTGCACCAGAGCGATTCCCGCCACGAGCAGGAAGAACACAACCGCCTTGGCCTGGCCGACGCCCTCATACCCCATGCGGCCGTAGAAGGAATTGAAAATATCCAGGGCCAGCATAGCGCTCTGCCGTGCCGGCGCGCCGCCGGTGAGGGCAAAGTTCTGGTCAAACAGCTTAAACGAATTGGTCAGCGTTAAAAAGGTACAAATCGTGACGGACGGCATCACCAGAGGAATCGTCACATAAAACAGCGTCTGGCGGGGTGTGGCCCCATCGATCTGCGCCGCCTCGATCACGTCGCCGGGAATGTTCTGGATTCCCGCAATATAAATAATCATCATATAGCCGATCATCTGCCAGTTCATCAGGACAACCAGTCCCCAAAAACCATAACTTGCATCGAACGTAATGTCAACCCCAAATTTCAGCAGCACACCGTTGATCAGCAGCTGCCAGATATAGCCGAGCACAATGCCGCCGATCAGGTTCGGCATAAAGAACGCGGTGCGGAACACGTTTGTGCCGCGAATGCCGCGTGTGAGCAGCAGCGCCAGCAAAAAGGCCAGCACGTTGATGGCGATGACAGATACAACGGTGAATTTCGCTGTAAAGCCCAGCGCATTCAGGAAATTCGAGTCCGAAAACGCACGGACGTAATTATCCGTACCCACCCATTTGGCGTTCGTTACGGTAGTGAACTTGGCGAACGACAGATACACGCCCATGAAGAACGGAACCAAAAAGGCGATCACAAACGCAATAACCGTCGGCAGCGCAAAAACGGCGAAATATTTTTTAAGTGTTTTCTGCATGCTTTCTTCTCCCCTTCCAAAGCAATCCCGGAGTGTGCGCCCCGTCACCGGCTTTTGTCCATTGATGGAAAAAGCCGCCCCGCGCCGCAGGGCGCGGAGCGGCTCTCCCGTTCATAAAAACAAATGATATTATTACTGGGCGCTTTCACTCTTCCATTCGGAAACAACCAGTTTTTTCACATCGACCCAGGATTTGCTGCCCTGCGAATACTGCAGCAAAGCGGCGCCAAAATCATCCTTAAAGGTTTGGCTGGGGAACACGGTGAAATTCCACGGAACCGTGTTGATACCGTCCTTGGACATCCAGTTGAGCACTTCCTTCGCCAGCGGGTCGGTAGGCTTCTCGTCCTCGGTGAAAGTGTCGAACGGAGCGATGAAGTTCAGCTTGTTGGTGACAAAGTCCTTGCCGGTCTTGCTGGAATACAGCCAATACAGGAAGTCTTCGGCTGCCTTCTGTTTTTCGGCAGGAGCCTCTTTGTTGATCGCGAAGAAGTTCTCGGTGCCGATGCACAGGCCCTGATTCTCTTCGCCGGGCATACCGGTGTAGATGGGCAGGAACTTAACATCTTCCGCTTTTACGGTATTTCCCTGCACGCCGGAGATCTGGCTCCACGCCCAGTTGCCGTTCTGAACCATCGCGGTCTGGCCGAGCGCGAATTCCGCCATGGAATCGGTGACCTGCTTGGTGCCGAGCAGATTCTTCGGAGTAATGGAGTTGTTCAAATAAAGATCAAAGATATTCTTGAAATTGTCGGAATACTGGAACTTGATTTCCTTTGTGGCGTCGCTGGTCAAGTCGATCTTGTTGTCTTTGAACTCGTAGTAAACCGGAACATTGGCCAGATGAGTCTGCCAGCGCCAGTTATCCGTGGGTTTTAAAGAGGTGGAAGAGAATACGCCCTTGATGCCGAGTTCGTCTTTTTTCGCCGTCATGTCTTCCACAACCGCCTTGAGCTTATCAAAGCTGTTGATCTCTGCCATAGAGGCTGCTTTCGCACCGGAGGTCTTGAAATATTTGTCCATGATGGCCTGGTTATAGATAATGCCGTAGCCCTCTACCACATAAGGGATGCCATATACGCCGTCGCCGTCTGTAACAGCCAGGCTCTTATCCGTCAGGTGTTTGTACAGCTCGGTGTCTTTCAGGTCTGCGCAATAATCCTTCCAGCTGGCGTAGCCTCTCGGCCCGTTGATCTGGAAGATCGTCGGCGCATCTGTTTTGGCGATTTCGGACTTCAGGGTCTGCTCATAAGTATTGGAAGCAGCAGTAACCACATTCAGAGTAACGCCGGTTTCTTCTTTATACGCTTTCGCGATCTCTTCGTAAACAGAAGCAACCTCAGGCTTAAAGTTCAGATAGTAGATGCTTTGCTCCCCCTGAGGAGCTGCACTGGCGGCGCTGCTGGGGCTTCCGCCGGTGCTGTTGCTGCACGCGGCCATGGAAGCTGTCATCGCCATTGCCAGGCAAAATGTCAGAACCTTTTTCATCATTTTTCCTCCTAACAAATATGTTCTTCAGCGTTCCAGTAACGTTACCGGAAACGTTACCAGCTTCTTTCGATTTTTAGTATAGTACATTATTTGTACGATTTCAATAGTATTTTTGAATTTATTTTTATTTTTCTCCCGAACATGCCCTGATGATCCGTTGGACAAACAGAATTTTGAAAATACCAATTTGTCCCCTCCTTTTGCGGCGGGGAGAAGAAGGAGCGTCATTTTTCACATCCGCTTCTCCCTGATCCGGGTTTGAAAGGCTCTGCGAAAAGCAGACCTGTCCGTGATGGATTTCGTCCAGGAGTAAGACAGAAAAAAGAGCAGGGAACGGATATCCGTTCCCTGCTCTTTTTATTCTAGTTCACGCCGATTCCGGCGCGTTTATTTCGCCTGATTCAGATGCTGGATGATGATCCCCGCGATGGAGGGACACGGCGCCTGACGAACCACTGCGCCGATATCGAACGCTACCATCGGCATGCCGTAAACAACACAGGACGCTTTGTCCTGACCGATTGTGAAAGACCCCTGCTTCCTCATTTCGAGCAGACCCTTTGCTCCGTCGCTGCCCATACCGGTCAGGATAATCCCCATGGCGTCCTTGCCCGCCGTTTCGGCGACCGAGCGGAACAGCACATCTACCGACGGACAGTGTCCGCTGACTTTTTCGCCCGCGGCGCATTTGATATAGTAGCCTCTGGAATCCTTGGCGAGGGTCATGTGCTTATCGCCCGGCGCAATATAAGCCCGGCCCGGCTCAACACGTTCGCCGCCCTGAGCCTCCGCCACAGAAAAGCTGCAAAGCCGGTCGAGGCGCTCCGCGTACATTTTGGTAAATCCGGGCGGCATATGCTGCACGACCAGAATACCCGGAATATTCGCCGGAAGCTTTTTCAGGATTTCAAGCGTCGCCTCGGTTCCGCCGGTAGAAGCGCCGATAGCAATGATTTTTTCCCCCTTGTTATTGGAGGAGAGCGCAGGCGTCGGCAGAGAATCCAGCGGGGAGGGAGCCTTGGCTTTGACCTTTGCGGTCGAGGCGATCCGGATTTTTGTCGCCAGCTCGGTAAAAAACAAGTTGTAATCGGTTCTTGCGGCAGGCTTACGGATAAAGTCGACGGCGCCTGCATCGAGCGCGTCAAAAATACCGAGATCCAGCGAGCTGACCAGCACAACCGGAACGGGCCGCCGGGGAATCAGTCTTCTTAAAAAATCCGTGCCCTTCATATCGGGCATTTCCACATCCATGGTAACGACGTCCGGCGAAAGCTCCTGAATCTTCTTCGCCGCTTCGGCCGCACTGCCTGCGGTACCCACCACCGATATTCCCTGGTCTTTCAGCAGAGCGTTCTGCAGCGCCGTTCGAAAAAACAGCGAATCATCCACAATCAGAACCTTGATGATATGATTGAGAGGCATAGGTTTACTGTCCTTTCTGATACACCGACGGCTCCAGGTAAATAAACTTAGAGCTATCCCTTTGTATGGTCTCTGAATGCCCAATCAGCAAAAATCCACCTGGGATGAGCATGTCGTAGTATTTATTAATCAGCTTGTTGCGGTCGTTCTGATCAAAATAGATCATGACATTCCGACAGAAGATCAGATCAAACGGCTGCATCGGCGGAAAGGGCTGCATTAAATTCAGCCGCTGAAACGTCACATGACGGCGAATATCATCGTTAATGCGGTACTGGTCTGCCCCCTGCTTGACAAAATAACGGGTCAGCCAGCCCTGCGGCACGTTTTTGAGAGATTCCGCGCTGTACACGGCGGTCTTTCCCGCAGACATCGCCTTTTCGGAAATATCCGTGGCGAGAACGCGGAAATCCCAGCCGGGACGGCTGAGGCTAAAGTAATCCTTCAGTACCATGCAGGTGGTATAGGCCTCTTCGCCGGAGGAACAGCCCGCGCTCCAGATCCGCACAAGCTTGCGGTGATTGACGCGCTCCTGAAGGGGCAGAAATTTATTCTTGATAAAATCAAAATGGGCCGGTTCCCGCATGAAATAGGTGTGGTTTGTCGTCAGCTTGTTCAGCAGAACGATGATTTCTTCCGGATTCTTCTGCTGGATCAGGGTCATATACTCTGAAAAGCTCTTCATGCCCTTTTCCGCCAGAACAGAATACATGCGCGCTTCAATCAACTGGCGCTTGTTTGCCAGATTGATCCCGTAGTTATTTTTTACATAGGTTACAATGGTCTGGAATTCCTGGTCTGTCAGACGTATCATAATGATCCTTTCTTCAGTGGAAAAGTTCTGGGTATTGAGGCCCCCGCCCGGTACAGCATCCAAATAAAATGATCACCGGCTCAGACGGGACACAATCGCGTCGCCAACCTGCGCCGTGGTCGCGGTTCCTCCCATATCGGGAGTGAGAACCTTCCCCTCTGTCAGCACATCCTCCATCACGTCCAGAAGCTGCTTGCCCCAATCCTCGTGGTGAAAGAAATCCAGCATCTGGCTGGCGGCCCAAACAGTGGCGAGCGGGTTTGCGATCTGGCGGCCCGCGATGTCGGGCGCCGAACCGTGGATCGGCTCAAACATGGAAGGATATTTGCGCTCGGGGTTGATATTCGCGCCGGCCGCAAGGCCCATTCCGCCTGCAATCGCGGCGCCAAGGTCGGTAAGGATATCGCCGAACAGGTTCGAGGTAACGACTACCTCGAACGCCTCGGGGCGCTTTACCATCATCATGCTGGCCGCGTCTACCAGGTAGGAGGCGGTCTTTACATCCGGGTATTCCCGGCTCACCTCAGCAAAAATCTGATCCCAGAACACCATGGAATAATTCAGTGCGTTTCCCTTGCTCACACTGGTCAGTGTTTTCTGCTCACGGCGCGCCAGCTCGAACGCGTAGCGCATGATCCGCTCGCACCCGTGCCGGGAAAATACGCCGTTCTGGAGCACCAGCTCATGGGGGGTATCGCGGTAAAGCCAGCTTCCGCTGCCCGCGTATTCTCCCTCGCTGTTTTCGCGCACGAAAACCATGTCGACGTCTTCCCGCCGAACATCCTTCAGCGGGCAGGGCGCTCCCCGCAGCAGCTTTACAGGCCGAAGATTAACATACTGGTCAAAGCTCTTGCGGATCGTGAGAAGCAGCCCCCAAAGGGAAACGTGGTCCGGCACGCCGGGAAACCCGACGGCACCGAGGAAAATGGCGTCAAAGCCGCTGAGCTGCTCGATCCCGTTCTCCGCCATCATTCTGCCGTTTTTCAAATAATATTCGCAGCCCCACGGAAACGTGGTGAACTCAAACCGAAATCTGCCGTCCAGCTGGGCAACCCGCTCCAGCACCTTACAGCCTTCCGAAATGACCTCTGGGCCAATCCCGTCGCCGGGAATGACCGCAATCTTATGAACCTGCAAATCAAACGCCCCCTGAACTATTTCTTTGTTATTTGTTCTCTGAAATCAGGCAAAGCCGCCCCGTGTCCTTGGTTCCCCAAGAACGCAGCGGTTCGCTATACGCCGGGCGGCAGCTTATCCTCCATCAGGCTGCGCAGGCAAAGGGTCTCTCCATCCACCCGAAAGGTTCCGTCACCGTTCGCGTGAAATGTGCGGCGCTCCCTGCGTTCCAAATCCATCCAGGCCTGAGTGCCCTGCAGGATAAAGATGCCATAGGGCTCCACATAATCCAGAACACGGCATTCCAGGCAGGCCAGACATTCAGAGATCAGCGGCGCTTTTCCCCGCAGCCCCGGAAGCGGCGTCAGCCCGAATTTTCGGAACTTGTCCACTACGGCGCCGGAGCAGTCCCCGATCGCGACCGCCTTTTCCGCAAGATCGACCGTCGGAACCGCAAGCACGCATTCCTTCGTGTCCCGCAGCGCCTGAAAGGAGTGGTTCCACGGGCCGGTCGTCAGAGCGATCTGCGGGGTGAAATCCAGTACCATATGCCAGGTGATCGTCATGATGTTGTTTTTCCTCCCGTCATTTGTCGTGATAAGGAGGACCGGGCCGGGCTCCACCAGCATAAACGCCTTTTCGAGAGGAAGCTTTTGCAGCGCCATCCCCTACACCGCCCTTTCTTTTATATGGGCTTGTGCCGTTTAACTCGAAACCTCTGCGATTTAATTGTTATTGTAAAGGTTGACAACGTCGAGAATCAGGCTGATGCTGCCGTCGCCCAGTACGGCGCCGCCGGAAATCCCGGTATCCTTAATGTTGAACTGATTGAGGTATGCGGGCAGGCCCTTTACCACAACCTGCTGTTCGCCCAGCAGATCATCCGCGAGGATACAGTACACCTTCTCGTGATTTTCCACCTGCACAACGATGGAATCCTCCAGCGTTTTCGCCCGGGGCTCAAGCCCGAACACAGAGTGCAGACGGATGAGCGGATAGTACTGATTGCGCATGGTGATGATCTCGTTGCCGCTGGTATCGTACAGCACCTGATCGGCCGTCACCTTCACCAGCTGCTTGATATTGTTGGTGGGGACAATGAACATGGTATCGCCCACAGAAACTTTCATGCCGTTGACGATCGCCAAAGTGAGCGGAATCTTGAACAGCACCTTCGTCCCCTTGCCGGGTTCGCTCGAGATCGTCACGTCGCCGCCGACCTTCTCTACATTCTTCTTCACAACATCCATTCCCACGCCGCGGCCCGAATATTCGGTGACCACCTCGTTCGTGGAAAATCCGGGCATCAACAGAAAATTGTAAACCTCGCGGTTTGAATATTCTTTTTCGCTCTTTTTGAGCATCCCCTGGCGCTTGGCCTTGGCCAGCACCGCGTCGCGGTCGATTCCCTGTCCGTCGTCCTCAATGGAGATCAGGATTTCGCCGCCGGTGTTCTGCGCCGTCAGGGTAATGGTTCCCTTCGCGGGCTTTCCGTTTGCGATACGGGTCTGCTTGTCCTCCAGCCCATGATCCATCGCATTGCGCACCACGTGCATGATCGGGTCGTTGATGTTGTCCACGATCGACTTGTCGACCTCGGTATCCTCGCCAACCAGCACAAGCTCGGCGTCTTTGTCCAGACTTTTGCTCATGTCGCGCACGATGCGGCGCATTTTCTGGAATACGCCCGAAATCGGAACCATTCGGATGGACATAACGATCTCCTGCAGCTCGTCCGTCAGCTTGCGCAGCTGGCGCGAAGCTTTGGTGTAGCTGTTATCCACGCCGCTGTCATTGGTCTGCACGGAATGAGAGGACGTTACCATCGATTCCGTAATGACGATCTCACCCACAAGGTCCATCAGATTGTCGAGCTTTGACAGGTTGACATTGATGAGATTCTGCTTGACGGCCAGGTGATTTCCGTTTCCGTTGTTCGCGGCAGGCTCGTTGCTTGCAGCCGTCTTTTCCTCTTTGGTGTTTTTCGCCTGCTCCTTCTGTTGCGTCAAGGGAGAAAGAACGGTATAATTTTTGGTGTACACAAAGTTTTCGATGCTCTTGAGCGAGGACTCCATTTCCTCTTTCGTGTGGAACAAAATCAGAAGTCCATCTCTTCCGATCACATCCGCTGCGCCGGGGTTGGAATCCAGCTGCTCCGGCACGCTGCGTACCGCGATGCCGTTTTCGGCAATGGCGTGCACCAGCAGCATGGCGCGCAGATGGACCATCTCGGTTTCTTCTTCAAAGAACACGCGCACCGGGAAGGGATATTCTTCCCCGCTTGCGGCGGGCTGGCGCACCTGCACGGGCGCTGCCGGGGCAGGAACAGGGGCCACGGGAGCCGGAGCGGCGGCAGGCTCTGCGGCCGGCTGCTCTGCCGGGGCGCTTGGCTGCACCTGCGCGGCTGCTTCGGGTTCTTCCGGAGCTTCTCCGGAAATCTTTTTGAGGAAAGAATTAATTTCTTCCTCCAAACTGCCGATATTTGTAATAAGCGGTTCGTTATTTTCGATTTTCTCAACTTCCGTTTTCAGAAAATCGCTGGATTTGAACATCAGGTCCGTGAGCGGCTCGTTATACTCCGAAGAAATGCCGTGTTCTCTTACATAATAGAACAGGTCTTCCATCTTATGAGTCACCGTAGCTATGCTGTCAAACTGCATCATTGCAGAAGAACCCTTGATCGTGTGCATGATGCGAAAGATCTCGTCGATACTGTCCGAATCAAAATCGCACGCCTGCTCGCAGCGAAGGAGGATTTCATCTAGATGCGTCAGCAAACCGTTGGTTTCGAACAAATAAACTTCCAGCAAAGATTCCATATTGTTATCCATGAATGATAGCCACCGCCTATCTTAAAAATTCCGAAAGGAATAAACTAGAAAAAGCCAGAAAGTTCTGTCTTTCTCATATGATATATCGGATTGAGTCGCAAATAATTAACTTTTTCCCTTTCATTTCTATAAATTTTAATTTTAGAGGTACCCGTTTATGGCAGATAACCTGAGAATCACTACTCCAATTCCCGGCGGAGAAAATGTGAACCGGATGAATCCCGCAAGGCCGACCGACCGTGCCGTGATCAATCCGGCGCTGGTACCGCCCGCCAATGCCGACCGTCAGTCCGGCCAGCAAGGCAGCACCGAATTTTCGTTTCTTCTGAACCGGAACTCCGTATTCAACCGCTTTATTCAGCAGCTTGGCAGAACGCCGGATCTTTCGCAGAGCCTGGGCAAGCTGGTGTTTGAGGTTATGGGACGGGCCGGTGCGGAAAAGGGAGCCGGTGTTTCCGACCCTCTGCGCCAGCTGACGCAGGTCATCAATATGGGGCGCGAGGACATTGTGCAGAACCTGCTGTTTCAGGAAAACAACAGGACGCAGTTTTCGGGCGCGCTGTTCCAAATGATGCGGCAGGTACTGGAACAAAACCCAAACAAGACATTAGAACAGAAAACGGCGCAGTTTCTGAAGGCCTTTAACGCCTACACCGGCGCCGCAGACACCACCCGCGCGGTGACCCGCAGGCTGATCCAGATCAGCGAGCAGATCCCGCAGCCTTACAGCGGCCAGCTGCAGCAGATGGCGCAAGAGCTGACCGAAGAGCTGCCGATCGAAAACCTGAACCGGAACCTCTTTACACTCAAGGAAAAAATCATCCCGTTTATCCGGCGATACATTTCCGCCACCAACGACTTTGGCCGTGTGCGCGACAACATCACGCTGCTGGTACACGACCTGTCGCGCCTGAACATCAGCTCGCGCGAGGAGCTGGCGGAAAAATTCACCGCTCTGCTCGATTACTGCAAATATGATCTGGATTTCCCGTCCCAGAAGCTCAACGAAATGACCTCTGTTTTTCTGGATCACATGGGCCGCCTGGAAACGCCCAGGGAAAACAAGCTGCTGGATTCCGTGCTCAGACTCCTGACGGAGAACGCGAACGGCCCGTCGCAACGCGGGCAGGAGCTGTTCCAGAACACACTCACTTCCCTTTTGATGGACAACAGCGTATATATGCCGTTCCATCATCTGTTCCTTCCCCTCGCCTTTGAGGGCAAGTACCTGTTCGGGGAAATCTGGATCGAAAAAGAAGAGGAATCCGACGGACGGCGGACGGCGGAGGAACAGGAACGCAGCCGCCAGATCATTCTGACATTTGACATCAAGTCCAGGGGCTACTTTGAAGCCTTTCTGACACTGACCGGAAAAAAGATCAGCGCACGGCTTAACTGCCCCGCGGAATTCGCCCCCGACGCCAAAGTGATCAGCGCGGCTGTTGCCGGTATTTTTGCCCGGAACGGCCTGGAACCGGAAACGGTGGAGCTGTCGGCCGGGGCCCCTCCCTCGGCTGCAAAAACCATTCTGAAAAAAATACACGAGGGAAGGCGAATCGTCGATGTCACAGTATAACAACAACAAGCAGCGTGCGGCTGCCCTGCGCTATTCCGAGGCGGAAAACCACGCTCCGGTCGTCGTGGCGGCGGGAGTCGGCTACACCGCATCCAAAATCATAGAGGTTGCGCAGGAAAGCAACATTCCCGTTTTTCAGGACGATGCGCTGGCCTCTCTGCTGTCGCAGATGAATATGGGCGCTGAAATCCCGCCGGAGCTGTACCAGGCCGTGGCGGATTTGTACCTGTACTTTCTCAATTACGGAGAGCCGCAGGCGCCCCCGGCGGCTCCCGATGCTCCAAAGGCCCCCTCGGTGCCCGAAATGCCGGACTTCTCTGAAGAATGATCTGTTTCGGCGCCTCTTTTTTTGAGAATACTCTTCATTTTCTTTTTTGTATGGCCGATATAGTAATTGAATCATAAAACAATTTGACGTATATTCTTTTCAAATTAACCGCCGCAGCCGCGGCGGAAGAAGTGGTGAAATGATATGAGTAATAATCTGAATCCGGTTTCCTCCCTGACGGCAGGGAACGCAGCAAAACTGAACTCGTCTGAAAAATATCTGACCTTCTATATCGATCGTCAGATTTTTGCAATTCCCAGCAGCCAGGTAGTGGAGATCGTACGCATTCAGACAATCACACTGATGCCGAAGCTGCCCCCGTATGTAAAGGGCGTAATCAACCTGCGCGGCAAGATCGTGCCGCTGATTGACCTGCGGCTGAAGCTTTCAAAGCCCGAGCTGGAATACGGTGAACAAACAAGCATCGTGGTAACGCAGTGGGATGACGCCATCATCGGTCTGATCGTGGACAGTGTGGACGACGTGACCGACATCGCCGTCGCGGACGTCAACGAAACGCCGAGCCTTGGGCGTGAAAAAAGCAATCCCTTTGTGACCGGGATCGTGACGCTTTCCAAAGGGCCGGCTCTTCTGCTGAATTTAAAGCGGATTCTGACCGAAAACGAAGACGAGCATCCGCAGAACAAAGAGGACGCGGACGGCCAGCCGGAAGACAAGGGAGCCTGACGGATTTTATTCCCGTTTTGGGTCTTTTTTGCGGCAATACAAAAACTCATTTAATATCACTTTGAAAGGGTGACTAGAGTGGAAGATACCATCGATACCATCGACTTTCTGGACACAGCCAATCAGGAGATCGACGGAAAATATCTGACCTTTTTTCTGGACAGCCAGCTCTTCGGCGTCCCGATTTCCGACGTGGTGCAAATCATCGGCATGCAGGAAATTACCCCCGTTCCGGATTCGCCGGTCTATGCCAAGGGCGTGATCAATCTGCGCGGCAGCATCATTCCGCTGATCGATATTCGGCTTCGCTTCGGCAAGCCCGAACTGGAATACAACGACCGCACCTGCATTATTGTGACAAAGCTGGAAGAGGCCTATATCGGCTTTCTGGTGGATTCCGTCAATGAGGTTTCTGTTATTGAAGAGGAAAATATTTCGTCTACCCCCACCGTGATTTCCGGCAACAGCGCCAACACCTATGTCACCGGAATCGGACGGCTGCACGGCAAGGTCGTGCTTCTGGTAGACCCGAAAAAGATTCTGAACAACGATGAAATCAAACAGGTGGAAAAAGCGCTGGATCAACTGTAAAATCATTCTTCCGAATTGACAGAAGTCGGAAAGGAACCTTCAGAATGCAGAATAAAAGACGTCATCTTTCTTTGAAAGCAGAGCTGCTGATCATTACGCTGGCCATTGTGCTGCTGTCGATCGTTTTGGGAATCGCAGCCGCCGTTCTTTACACCCGGCAGCTGCTGATTCCGGCCATTTTGGTGCTGCTGGCCACCATCCTTCTGGCGTCAGTGGTCACATGGCGCGTTGCGCATATTTTACAGAGCGCCCTGAACATGATCAAGGACAGCGTCAGGCGCCTGGGCCGCGGCGATTTTGATGTAGAGATCGAGTTTGCCATGCAGGGGGATATCGACGACCTTTGCGGCGCGGTAAACGACACCGCAGTGGAGCTGAAGCAGAACGTAACCGGAATTGCGACGACGCTCGATCTGATTACCTCCGGAAAGATCCATATCGTGGACAAACGGAGCTATGCGGGTGATTTTACCCGGATTCAAAACTCGATGCGGCAGCTTTCAGAAATTCTGCTGCAGAACGTTTCTTTGATCTCCAGTACATCGCGGGAGGTAACCGACGGCTCGGAGCAGGTGGCTAGCGCCTCTCAGTCCCTGGCCCAGGGAGCCACCGAGCAGGCCAGCTCGATTCAGGAGCTTTCCGCAGCCATACTCGATGTTTCTGAGCAGGTAAAACAGAACGCATCCGACGCTTTGGACGCCAATTCCGCTTCTGCCCTTGCGCATGAAAAGATTCAGGACGTGGCAAAAGAAACGGAAAACATGATGCAGGCAATGGCGGAAATCACAAGCTCGTCCAATCAGATCGGCAACATCATCAAAACGATCAACGACATTGCCCGCCAGACGAACATTCTTGCTTTGAACGCCGCCGTCGAGGCCGCGAGAGCCGGTTCCGCCGGAAAAGGCTTTGCCGTTGTAGCCGAGGAAGTACGCAATCTGGCCAGTAAAAGCGCCGAGGCTGCGCAGAATTCCACCGCTCTGATTGAAAATTCCATTCAGGCCGTGGAAAAGGGCAAGGACATTGCGGACCAGACGGTAAAGACCATGCAGGAGGTTCTGGATGCCACCGAAAAATCAACGGACCTTGTGAACCGGATCGCTTCCGCCTCGGAAGCGCAGTCCACCTCCATCAGCCAGATCAGCCTTGGGGTAGATCAGATTTCCTCGGTGGTGCAGACCAATTCCGCCACAGCGGAGGAAAGCGCCGCTTCGAGCCAGGAAATGGCCGATCACGCGGTACAACTGCAGCGTTTGGTGGAATACTATTCGTTGGATGAGGTTGTCGTTTCCTGATAAATCCCCAATAGGCTGGATTCATGACAACAAATTCAGTTTTAAATTTTATACGATCCTGCTTTCAGGGCGGCCGGAATTTCCGGCCGCCCTACTCATCAAAAAAACAGCCTGCAGACGCAATGTCCGCAGGCTGTTTACAGCTTTATAGCATCATTCAACGATCTTTTCTTCCTGTTCCTGATCCTCCTCAAGCTCTTCATCCAGATCTTCTGTGGAGATATTACAGGCATTCTCGATCACGAGAGAAAGGTAGTTGCGGTCGTTGTACAGATCGAGTATCTTGTCCGGCTCACTGAGCAGCCGGATCTGAGGACGAAGCGGATGCCGGACATTCTGCGCCACAACAATTGCGATTTCCCCGTTGCTCAGCCTGACACACGAACCAACCGGGTAAGGAGAAACCTTTCTTAAAAACGCCTCGACCACTTCCACGTCAAAGGCGGTGCCGCTCCCTCCCATGATATATTCCAGCACTTCTGTGGGAGAAGACGGCTTTCGGTAAGGCCGGACGGACGTCAGCGCATCATACACATCCGCAACCGCAATAATACGGCCAAACAAAGGAATGCTGTCTCCTTTCAGGCCGCTGGGGTAACCGGAACCGTCAAATTTTTCATGATGCGTCAATATGCCGGCACAGATTTTTTTGCTGACAAGCTGGTGCTTTAGAAAAAACTCGGCGCCCTTATAAGGGTGGAGCTTCACAATTTCAAACTCTTCCGGAGTCAGCTTGGCCGGTTTTGCAATAATCTCAATCGGAATAGACATCTTCCCAATATCATGCAGCAGTGCGCAAAGACCCAGATCATACAGATCCTTGGTCTTCATTCCCATGGAAATCCCAATGGCAATTGCCAGAATCGACACGCCCAGCGAATGATTGTAAGTATAGTCATCGTACAGCTTTAAGTTAAAAATGCTGAGTTCGATATTTTTGTTGTTTTTCAGTGCGGTAACAAGCTGTTTAGAAACATCCAGAGTCTGATTGATATGGCTGATGTTGATACTCTGCGCATTCTTATCAAACATCTCGAAAACGTGTTCGAGATTGGTGACAGCTTCCTGCTTGAGCGCCCTTTTAATCGGCGGCCGAGGTCGCGGCAGTCTGTGTGCCGACTGTTCCTCTTGATCATCATCGGAATGGATATATGCCCCTAAAACCTGCAGTTCGCAAAGCTTTTGAATGTACGCGCTGGTCAAAACCTGCCCGGAACGCAACATGGCGACTTTACAAGTCTTGTAATCATACAAATATACGTCCCGATCCAGCCTCATGCCTTCTTTCAGCTGATCGATTGGAACAAAATTCATGTGCTTCCTTTCTTTCTTGCTCACATCGCTGAGCAATAGTACAACAAAACTTATGCACTAAGTGTACAATATTCATTTGGGAAATGCAATTGTTATTTCCGAAAATCGCAACTAATTCTTCTGTTTTTTTTCCTAAGGATTTATGAAAATAGTACGATATATAAGGTAAGAAGTATTTTTATCGGACAGGAGGATTTCAAAATGTCTTCTTTAACCACCAATTCCAGCACATCTTCCTCTTCCCTTTATGCAACCGCAAGCTCTTCCAAGCGTCTTACCGGCCTGATGTCGGGATTAGATACCGACGAGCTGGTCAAACAGCTCACGATCGGAACACAGAATAAAATCGACTCTGCCAATCAGAAAAAACAGATTGCCACCTGGCAGCAGGAGGCTTATCAGGCCCTTATCAAATCGATTTCTGAGTTTCAGACCAAATATTTTAATTCTTCTTCCAGCAGCAACAGTATTTTAAACGCAAGCTTTTTCAACAGCACTTCCATTGTAAACAATTCTTCCTATGTAAAGCTCAGCGGCCTTGCCAACGTTGCGCAGAACATGCAGATCAAATCGATCACAGCACTTGCTAAGCAGGCTTCGTATGTTGCCACCAATAAGGTATCTTCCCAGGCAATTCAGACCGGGGAGATTCAGTCTGAATGGACAAAGAGCGCCGTGACAGGCGCCACCATGAAGATCAGCTTCGAGGGGAAGGATTACACCCTGACGGTGGGTTCCGACGGCAAAACGACACAGACTTCTGATATTGTGAATCAGCTCAATCAGCAGCTCAAGGATCAGGGGCTTGGCGATAAGCTCGGTGCTTCTGTTGATGCGGACGGAAAATTCATTCTGAAAAACAAAGACGATTCTTCATCCTCTGCCGTTACCATCAAAAGCGGCTCAGACGCTCTGCTCAGCGGGCTTGGCCTGAAAGCGAATGATTCCGGTACCGCGGTGACGGGATCGGACGCGGTGAATGAAGCGTATTTTACCAACCATTCGATCGCAGCCGGTTCCAAATTAAACCTGAAGATCGACGGCAATGATTATACCTTTACCGTTTCCTCCGCCCTCTCGCTCCCGGTTGGCGCTGTGGATGAAAACTACAGCAAAGCACTGGAAACCGCACTGAATGACGCGGTAAAAACCAATACGGATTTAAAAGGAAAGATTAACTTCTCCGTAGACGGCAGCGGAAACGTTTCGTTGACCTCCACCGAGGGAAAATCGATCGAGATCACGGATGGAAGCAAGAGCTTACTGAACGGCTTGGGCTTTTCCAGTGGTGGAACCATTTCTACCACCGGAACAGTCAATCAGAGCGAACTGTATAAAACCTATCTGGATGAATCCCTTTCCGGTTCTACCCTGACGTTTGACCTGAACGGGCTCTCGAAGACCATCTCCTTTGACGCAACCCAGGCAGGGAGCTATGATACACCGGAAAAGCTGAAAGATTATCTTCAGACCAAATTGGATTCTGCTTTTGGCAGCGGAAAGGTTCAGGCCGTAATAAAAGACGGCGGTCTTTCCTTTACAACAACGGGAAGCGATACAGATGTACTGACCATTTCTTCCTCCAGCAAAAGCGGTGTGCTTGGTGTGGACGGCGCTTTACGGGTATATGCCGGTGAATCGAACCGCATCAACCTGAACAAAACCCTGCGGGACGTACAGAAAGAGTTGTCTACAGGACTGGAAACGGACGGATCTGACCTGTTGTCGGAATACAAGATTTCTGTCAACGGAAAAGATTTCACCTTCAATGCAACCGACAATATCAACACGATCATGAAAACCATCAACAATGATTCGGACGCCAACGTTACCATCTCCTATTCCAGCACTTTGGATCGATTCAGCATCGTTTCCAAAAACGGCGGCGCCAACAGCCAGATCGATATTCAGGATAAAACCGGAAACTTGTCACAGGTTTTGTTCGGGTACAGCTCGATCGATAAAGATACGGAAGTAGACGGCAAGAAAATCGTTCAGGCCGGTCAGGATGCCGAGCTTGAGGTCAGCTTCGATAACGGGCAGTCCTTTACGAAAATCACCCGCAGCAGCAACAGCTTTACCATGGACGGCGTGAACTTTGAGCTGCAGAAAACAACGACCGGTTCCGATGTCAGCGAAACCAACCCCATTACCTTTTCGGTAGAATCGAAAACCGATGACCTTGTGACAAAGATCAAAACATTTATCGACGATTACAACGCGATTTTGACGACAGTCAACGGTCTGATCTCAGAGAAGAAACCGACCGACGCTACCTATGCCCCATTGACGGATGATCAGAAAAGCGAAATGAGCGAAAGCCAGATCACCGCATGGGAGAAAAAGGCAAAGCAGGGCCTGTTGTTTAACGATTCTCTGCTCAGCAGCTTCGCTCAGGATTGGCGTCACAGTATGACGGATGTGGTTTCTTCGATGAGCAGCGCTTTGTATCAGGTCGGCATCTCTTCCTCCAGCTATTCCGACAACGGAAAGCTGACTGTGGATGAGGACAAGCTCAAAGAGGTACTGAATTCCGACCCCGATAAAATTGCCCAGCTGTTTACCTCTACGGACGGTATCGCCACACGGATGCAGAACGTCATGAAAAAATACGCGAATGACAGTCTGGTAAACACCGGCCTCTTCATCACAAAGGCGGGTTCCTCCACCAGCACGGTGGATACGAGCGAATTGGCGAAGAAGATGAAAGAGTACGATACACAGGTAAAAACGCTGAAAACGCGGCTGACCTCACAGCAGGAATATTATTATAATAAATTTACCGCTCTGGAAACTTATATTGCACGGATGAATAGTCAGGCAAGCTTCTTTACGCAGTCCAGTTCTACCTGACGGTAAAATCAGAGGTGTATCATGCAAAGTAATGCGATTTTTCAATACAAACAGCAGTCTGTATCCACCATGTCGCGCGGGGAGCAGCTGATTCTTCTGTTCGATGAAGTCATAAAGAATCTTCATCATGCTTCTCTGCTGATGAAGCAGAACGATTATACCAATTCTGAAAAATGCACCGAAAAGTGCAAAAATATTTTTCAGTATCTTTCTTCCGTACTGAACTTTAAGTATCCGATTTCGAAAGAGCTGTATGATTTATACTACTTCTGCAATCAGCAGATCATTCGTTCAGAAATCCGCCGCGACCCGCAGCTTTTGGATGATCTGCTCCCGCTTGTCAACGAGATGCGCGATACCTGGGTACAGGCGGAAAAGCTGGTTCATATGAAGAAATAAAGAATACCGCAGAAAAGATTGGAGTATATCATGCTTACACAGGACATTTTGGTATGCCTGGAGCAAAAGAAAATCCTGATGGAACAGATTTTGAACATCACCAAGCAGATGGAGGTTCAGTCGCTGGAAGAAACAGTTGATCTGGACTTGCTGCTGGAACAGCGCGGTCAGCTGATGCAGCGGGTGGACAAATGCAACCTTCTGATTCGATCGAAAACAGAGCTTCAAGACTCCGCTGAACAGGAAAGACTGCGCGATTTGATGTCTTTGCAGTTAGAAGAGGAAACCTGTTCCCCGGACGAAAAACGGGCCCTGAATTTGGTTTCTGAAATCAATGCACTGTTTCGCCAGGCTGCCGCTCTCAATCGTTCCACAATGGATCTTTTGTTGGTACAGCGTGAGAATTCAAAGAAACAGCTTGCCGAGCTGAAACAGCAGGGTGAGCAAAACAATTTGTTTACTTATCAGTAAGCAGCTCGGCAAAGGCATAGTGTTCCGGCAGCGCCGGACACTATGCCTTGTTTTTTCATTCCAAAGCGTGTAAAATGAGAACAATATAATAACATCTCTTTAAAATAGTGAGTGATTTCTTCCCCCACAGGTGGGGAAAGGAATCACTGTACTTACATCAGGCTGTTTGAAAGTGAATTGACTGTACAGGCTTACGAAAAGCAACATCATTACAAGAAAGGACCTATTCTGTTTTCCATGATTTTCGATATGCATGTTCACATGTTCCCAGATTTTCTGGCCAAAAAAGCACTTTCCGGAATTGGTGAGACCAGTCATGTTCCCCCCGTGACAAAGGCCACGCTTTCCGATACCAGAGACCGTTTGAAGGAATGGGGGATTTCCGGTGCGGCCGTCATGAATATTGCAACCAAGCCGGAACAGCAGACCAACGTGAATGACTGGGCCGCAGAGGTTCAGGATGATTTCTTTTACTGCTTTGGCTCGGTTCACCCGGACGCACCGGACGCCGTCGGGGAGCTTTGGCGCATTCGCGATCTGGGGCTTTACGGGGTCAAGCTGCACCCGGAGTACCAGCGCTTCTTCGTCGATGACAAAAAGGCATACCCCGTCTACGACGCACTGCAGGAATTGGGGCTGCCCGTTACCTTTCATGCGGGGTGGGACCCGGTTTCCCCCAATGTGGTGCATACGCCGCCAAAGGCTCTGGCAAAGGTGGCGCGTGATTTCCCTCGCATGACCATTATCGCGGCACATATGGGCGGAATGAGGCGCAGCGAAGAAGCCGAGGAATACCTGATCGGTATGGAGAATGTTTATCTCGACACCTCGATGTCTTACCTGCTCATAGACCCGGAGCAGGCCAAACGAATGATCCTGCATCACGGTTCGGACAGGGTACTCTACGCCAGCGACTGCCCCTGGAGCCTGCCGAAAGAACAGATGCGCTATCTGGAACAGCTGGATCTGCCGGACCGCATGCTGGAGGACATTTACTGGAACAATGCCCGGCGGCTGTTGGGTCTGGACGAAATCTCCGGGCGGATATGACCCGGAACAAAGCGGAGGATATTCCGATGAGAAATATTATGGTCACCGGCGGCGCCGGTTTTATTGGGAGCCACACCTGTGTGGAGCTGCTGCAGAACGGTTACGATATCTGCGTAGTGGATAACTTCAGCAACTCCTCCCCTGCCGCACTGGATGCGGTGCGCACGATTACCGGCCGCGATTTCCCGTCCTACTGCTGCGATCTGCTGGAGGAAGAGAAATTGGGGCAGATTTTTGAGGAACAGCAAATCGACGCGGTCATCCATTTTGCGGGCCTGAAGGCTGTGGGAGAAAGCGTTCAAAAGCCTGTTCTGTATTATCACAACAACGTGACCGGCACCCTGAATCTTCTGCGGCAGATGGAGCTGCACGGCGTCAGGCGGCTGGTATTCAGCTCCTCCGCCACGGTATACGGGGAAAACAATCCCATCCCTTACCGGGAGGACATGCCCACCGGGCAGACTACGAATCCCTATGGCACAACGAAAGCGATGATCGAACAGATTTTGCAGGATCTTTGCAAAAGCGACAGCCGCTGGAACACCATGCTGCTGCGCTACTTCAACCCGATCGGCGCGCACCCCAGCGGACTGATTGGAGAAAACCCGAACGGTATTCCCAACAATCTGATGCCATACATCATGCGGGTGGCGCAGGGCGCCCTGCCTTATTTGAACGTGTTCGGCAACGACTACCCCACCCGCGACGGCACCGGCGTGCGGGATTATATTCATGTCTGTGATCTCGCTGTGGGCCATGGTAAGGCGCTGGATGCGCTGTTTGCGCAGCAGGGCGCCAGCATCTACAACCTGGGAACCGGGCACGGAAGCTCTGTTCTGGAGGTCGTAAAAACCTTTGAGCAGGAATCGGGAGTGCCTGTGCCGTACCAGTTTGCCCCCCGGCGGGCCGGCGATCTGCCGGAATACTACGCCGACGCTGCCAAGGCACAAGAGGAGCTTGGCTGGCAGGCCCGTTACACATTGGCTGATATGTGCCGCGACTCCTGGAATTTCATCTGCAAACAGGGAGACAAGAAAAAGAAAGCAGGTAATTCAAAATGAACCTTGCCATCGAATACAACTGCGACCAGATCGACTGGAAAGAGCTGACTCATGTCGTCGAAACCGCGGGCCTTACCCCTCACACGCCCGATATGTTCCAAAAGGCGTTTGAAAACAGCTTTGCCGTTGTTTTTCTGCGGGACGGACAGCGCCTGATCGGCTGCGCACGCGCCCTTTCCGACGCGGTGGTTCAGTCCGCCCTTTACGACGTCGCCCTGCTGCCCGAATACCAGGGGCAGGGGCTCGGCAGAACCTTACTGGAGGAGATGCTCCGGCAGCTGCCGGACGGCAACACCATCCTATACGCATCCCCGGGAAAAGAAACCTTTTACGAGCGTTTCGGCTTTGGCCGCCTGAAAACCGGAATGGGGAAATTCCTCGACCCGGAACGCGTCCGCCAAAAAGGGATGCTCGAATAATAAAATGGCCCCGCCAATTGGCGGGGCCATTTTATTCCTCTTCTGTTTGGGCAGAGGGAGCAATCCCCTTTTCAGGCTCTTCTTTTGCTTCTTTGTGATAGTAGGCAAAGCGGCTGATCAATCCGGCCAGAACCATCAGCGACGCGGATTCGCTCCGATTCCATGTGCGGTTGGTCGTCACATCGTCGCAGCCGACAAAGCCGCGGATACTTCCCCGCTGATCGTACAGCACGCAGTGCAGTGTGGAACGTGTGGAAGGACTTTGCCTTAAAAAGTAGGTATCCTCCGTTTCATGCACATCATAACAGCGGAACAGGCCCCATTCATCAAAGCACTGGTAATGCAGCCCCAGTTCTTCCAGCGAAAGCTTCTGCGCCCTGCCGAAGATCGGCTCCACATTCGGTGCACACCATTCACACGTTACGGTACATTGCAGGCGGTCCTCTGAGCACTCCACCAGATACACACGGCCAACGCTCAATACCCGGCCGATCATCCTTAAAACCGAGCCCATCCCGTCGGGGCTTCCGCCCGAGGTGAGAAGCTCTTCCGTCGCTTCAAACACAAGGTGCGGGTCAACCCGGTAATCCGGCGTTATATCGCGGTGAATTTCAGTCACGTAAGAGGCTGTTTTCAAAGTGCTCAAATCACGTTCGAGTTCTGCAATTTTAGAATAAAAGACCATGTCGCCTTTCCCATGGCGCTTTGAAACATACAGCGCCTGATCGGCCTTATGGAACAGCTCCTCATATTCCGTTCCATCCAAGGGAGAAAGGGAAACACCCACGCTCGCGCTGAGCAGGTGCTGCATATTCGACAGGGATTCGGACTGCTGGAACATGCGGCAGACCTCCTGCGCCCTTTCGCGGATGGTATTGAGATTCTTCTCTCCGCGCAGAAAAACGAGGAATTCATCGCCGCCGATTCGGCCGACTACCCCTTTTTCTTCAAACTTCAGCTTTAATATCCGCGAAAACTCCACCAGTACGGCATCGCCGTGCAAATGGCCGTAAGTATCGTTGATCTCTTTGAAATTGTCGATATCGATCACCAGGATCGCATGACTGCGGTCCGATTCATAGGAAAGGTACTGGCGGATCAAGGTCTCCGTCATCGTTTTATTATACAGCTTGGTAAACGGATCCCTTTGGGCACGCTCCACCAGCTCGAGCATTTCTTCCTTCTGGCGGTTCATGTTGACGGCCTTCCCCACCATTCTGGTGATGCGGCCGGAATCGTCCGTGATCGCGGCACCGATCAGACGATACCAGTAGTACCTGCCGTCCTTGTGGCGAAAGCGAAGGATCGTGTTGGACATTTTGATATTGTTGCGCAGGTTCTGAATCAAATCGACAAAAACGGGGATATCCGCGGGGTACACGCTTTTCTCCCGCAAAACCTTCTCGCTGTACTGGCCGATGACGGCCGGCACCCCGCTCAAATTGGCATATTTGTCTGACAGGCGAAGCGTGTCGGTGAGAACGTCGTAGTCGAACAGGATATCTTCTGAGATGCTTTGCCGGATGATATTGCGCTGATCGTGCTGGAGCTCGTGCATGATCCTGCGGTAGCTGGTATTACCGCTCACCAGCATCTGGATTTCCCAGCCATTCTGTGTTTTGTCGATCACAGAAATCTGCGCCGTTGCCCAGACATAGGAACCGTCTTTCCGCTGGATTTTATATTCGCACGTCAACGGGCGGCCAGTCCCCTGGGACAGCCAGTCGAGGATTTGGCGGAACATCTTCTGGTGATTTCCCGCATAGACACTGCAAATCCCCGTTGACGAGCGCTCAAGCTGCAGATATTGCTCCCTGGTATAGCCGAAAATCCGGAAATAGTTGTCCGAAGCGTCGATAAAGGTGAATTTCTTTTTATCGAAACCCGCGATCAAAACACCGCCGGCAATCCCACGAATCAGGGCTTTCAGCCGAGCCCCCGCCTTTTTTGCCTCCTGACACTCATTGATCTCGTCTGTTATATCTATGAGTGTGCAGACAAGCTCTCCCTTATCGTTTCGGGTCCCATATTCCATACAGTATGCTTCGCCCCTGTGCTTGGTAAGGACGCGGTACCTGACATAAAAAAATCCGGCAGCGGCAGTCTGATCTTCCACAGAGGAATAAAAAGCCTGCCGGTCTTCCGGATGCACCAGTCTACAGTAGTCTTGCTGAAACTTTTCTTCGAATTCTTTTCTCGTATAGCCAAAGAGTGCAAGGCAGCGGTCGCTGATCTGCAAAACGCGGGACCGCGGCCTTTTTTGCCCTGTTTTCTTACGAACCATTGCAACGCTTTGATTCCAATTCTGAAATGTTTCAGAGGCGAAATCCGTTATCCCGTGAGTTTCTCTCTTTTTCTCTCTCCCCATAAAAGGTCGTCTCCCATGCAGCGCGGGTTCCCCGGCAATCAAAATCAGTAATCGTCATTCAAATTATAGCCGATCATTTTCGGGATTACAACCGCAACACTTTGAATCACCTGAGAATAAATAAGAGCGACTCGTTGTTTTTTAGGGCATTTTGCCGAGATTTTACATCTCTAATGAGTATGATTACCCATTTTCCTTCCCATTTTTCTTCGCGATCCTTGTTTTATAGAAAAAGATCGCCCCTACAACGAACAGAATGATCAACACAACGAGAGTGGCGTGCGCGTACAGATCGATATATCCTGCAACGCGTTCCCACGATTCCCCCGCGAACACGCCCAGATGCACCAATACGGTATTCCACAAAAAGGTACCTGCGGTGGTGTACAGCAGAAACACGCCCATCGACATTTTTGTCATACCGGCCGGGATGGAAATCAGGCTGCGGATGATCGGGATAAAGCGGCAGGCGAAAACGGTGATTCTCCCCTTTTTCTCAAACCAATGTGCCGCGCGTTCCACGTCTTCGCGTTTGAAATGCAGCATCTGGCCCAAACGCCCGTCGAGCCAGCCCTCAATGCGTTCCGGCGGGAAAAATCGCCCGATACTGTACAGCACCAGGGCGCCGATCACCGCGCCGACGGTGGCCGCGATCACAACCCCCCATACCTGCATATCTGTATACGTGGTAGAAAAGCCGCCAAAGGTCAAAATCACTTCGGAGGGGATCGGGGGAAATACATTCTCTATGGCAATCAGCAGCATAATTCCAATATATCCAAACTGATTCATCGTCTGGATGATCCATTCCTGCATTGCAACGTGCTCCTTTCCTGTGTTCCTGCGATTTCACGATTCCGATGATAGCAGAAACATGACAGGCAGACATGACGAAAGTGTAAATTTTCGGTCAACATTTCAGAGTTTGGCGGAATTCTTGGCGGATTCCGCCTGCTCGTCCGCTAATTCCTCATCGGAAGCAGGCGCTTTTTTCCCTGCGGCGGGGTCCGGCACCTCGACAGGCGGCTTCCCCATCACTTCTTCTTCCGATATTTCTTTTTCCTTGAGCTTTAATTCCGTTTCCTGACGCAGCAGCGCGTAAAATACGGAGAACAGCGGCACACCAAGCAAGATACCGATCACGCCGAACAGATTGCCGAACAGCAGAATCGCGACCATCACCCATAGGCCGGGCAGGCCGATGGAGCTGCCCACCACGCGGGGATAGATGACATTCCCCTCAAACTGCTGGAGCAGAACGAGGAAAATCAGGAACCACAGGCTGTATATCGGGTTGATCATCAGCAGGACAAACGCACCCATTGCGCCGCCCAAATACGCACCCAGAATCGGGATCAGGCTTGTCATGGAAATGATCACGCTGATCATCACCGCGTAAGGCAAACCCATAACGGACATGCCGATGTAGCACAGCGAGCCGATGATGATGGCCTCTGTCATCTGTCCGGTGACAAAGCCCGAAAAAATCCGGTTGGTCAGCACGCCCACCGCTACCATACGCTGCGCTTTGTCCTTGGGGAGAAACGCGTATAACACGCGGCGAATGTTGCGGATCAGCCGCTCTTTCCCGAACAGGATGTAGATGGAGAAAATCACGCTCAGCACGAACGAAATAATGCCGGAAGCCACGCTGATGGTGGCAGACACCAAAGAGGTAGCCAGATCGCTGACGGTCGAGGTGACCTTTTCCAGCGGCTTGGTCCAGTCGATTTTCAAAAGACTCTGGGTTTCCTGACTCCAGTCGAACTGCTTGGACATGTCCGTCAGCCACTGTGAAAGCTGATTGATATAGGCGGGCAGATTCTCTGAAAAGAAGCTGAGGGAACTGATGAATTCCGGCACGATATAGACGATGATCAGCCACACAACCAGCGACAAAAAAGAAAACGCCAGTAAAATGCTGATGCCCCGCCGGAATTTCAACCAGATTTTCCAGCCCTTTTGGTTCAGAGGATAAAACAGCTTGTTTTCAAAAAAACGTACCAGTACATTCACCACATAGGCGACACCGATGCCGACCAGCAACGGCCCAAACAAAGACAGAATGTAAGAAATGACAAAGGATACATTCTCAATATGAAACACAAGAAAAATCAGGCCAACGGTGAACACAATAAAAAAGATCATCTTACCGCGGATCTTCTTCCACAGCTTGGGATCCGACAGGATTTCTTCCCAATTCATACCTGCCGCACAACCTTTCCAAAAATATAGTATCTGAACACCGCTCTGAAAAAGCGGTTCGTTTTCTCCCCGCCTTCGGCGGGGAGAAAACTGCTGTTTGTATCAAAGTACCTTTTTCCAGTGATTTGGCAATAGCCTTGTTTTTCATGCTAACGCAATCGCAGAGAAAAGTCAACGAAAAGCATGACGGTACTGCTTTGAATTTCCAATCATAATAGCATGGCCCGTTTGGGCCCGGATATTTGGCGCACAGCTTTCCAGTTTCGTTTGTTTTTTGCAGAGTACGATATTTTCCCATCAGAAACAGATTGACACGAAAAACAATCCGCTGTATATTAATTAGGTAAATATAATTATAATAACCTAATTAAATGAGGTGCTTTTATGGATCCGACAAAGGCGATCGACCGATTGTATTACAATATCATTCTCAATGAACTGCGCATGATGAACGAGAGTAACCTGTATCACAGCATCACTTATAACAGTCTGCTTTATCTCGACCTGATCAGCTATACGGAAAACTGCACCGTCAGTTTTCTGGCCGGCGTGCTGCGGGTCGCAAAATCCTCTGTAACGTTAAAAGTAAATGAGCTGATCAAACAGGGGCTTGTCGAAAAAAAACAGAGCGAACAGGACCGCAGGGTTTACTTTCTGACAGTACGGCCTGAAATCCTTGAAGAATTTAAAAAGCTTGATCAAGCGACGAATTATGCCGTAGAGCAGGTGAAAAAGCAATATACGCCCGACGAAATGAACCGTTTCTGCGAAATGCTGGATGCATTCAGCAGTTATTACAACGATTATTGTGAAAACACAACGAAAGCGAAGGGAGATTCCCGTGAACCAGAAAGCAATTGAGCATCGGGCGCTTCTGATCGGGATCGCCGCAAATATTCTGATGGGCGCAGCGGGATTATTTGTGTATTTCATTACCGGAATAGAGGCGCTTTTTCTTGATTCCGTGTTTACCCTGATCGCCGTACTATCCGGCATTGTTGCCGCAGTTATTTCGAAACGAAGCAGCCATACCAGTGAAACGTTTCCATACGGCCTGTTCGTTTTAGAGCCGATTTATGTCATATTCAAATCCATACTGATGCTTTTTCTGATGGCCTTCACTACAATCAGTGTATCCCAAAAGGCAATCCTCTATTTCACAACCGGGATTGGCGACCAAATGGACATTGGTCCCGTTGTTCCTTACGAGGTCATTATGGTAATACTGTGTGCCGCATTGTTCTTTTTCTATCGGGATCAAAATAAGCGCATCGACAATACAAGCGTTCTGTTAGGGGCGGAATCAAAAGGCACCTTGGTTGACGGATTGATGTCCGGAGGGATTGGTGCGGCGGCTGTCGCCATTTCGTTCATCAGCGAAAACAGCCCTTTGTCTTTCTTACTGTATACGGGAGATTTTTTCATTACCATTATTCTGGTACTGTTCTCTATTAAGGAACCTTTCATTATATTGAAGGAAGCCTTTATTGAACTGGCTAACGGAGTGGTTACCAAAGGAAAAATAAAGCTGCAAATAGAGGAAATCATTCAAAAGAATCTGCCCAAAGATACGCTGCTCAGCAAATGCCTGATTCATAAAATCGGCATGAGCTTTCGGATCGCGATCCACCTGAACAGCAATAAGGATATCATCAGCAAAGAGGAATTGGCAGAAAAGGCTGCCGCAATCGAAAAAGAGCTGGCGGGCACCTACGATTATATTAAAATCAGCTTTGTATTTCCATAAATAAAGCTTTCAGACAAAACGCTGCGGCGGATTGACCGCCGCAGCGCTTCTTATTATTCCTGACGGATCGCGGTGAGCGCGCTGATCTTGACAGCGCGGTTTGCGGGAGAAAAGCCCGAGACCAGGCCAACCATGGTTGAAAACACCAGCGCCCCCAGAGCCAGCCAGGCCGGAATAATCGAAATCTGCCCTGTGGCCCCAAGGCCCATCACGCCTCCCCCGTTCGCCGCGAGGGTATTGATGAGAAATGACAGCATATAGCTGAAAATAAGGCCCGCCACGCCGCCGATAAAGCCGATCATTCCGGCTTCGATCAAAAACATGGCGCGGATGTTCCCGATCACACAGCCAAGCACCTTCATCACACCGATCTCTCGGGTGCGCTCATAAATGGACATGATCATCGTATTGGTGATCCCCAGTGCCGCGACCAGCAGCGAAATCGCGCCCAGACCGCCCAGAATCATCTGGATGGTTCTGGTCTGCTGCTCTACGGATTCACGGATGCTGTCCATACTGTACGTCTGAAAGCCGAACGCCTTGATGGAATCCTGCACCGACTCGACCGACTTAATATCGAGTGCCTTCACCACGGCGCCGTTGTACTGGAACTTTTTCGATTTGTCGACCTTGATATTGTTCAGCTTATTATACTGATCCACCAAAGACCGCGCATACTTGACATCCATAAACACGCTGTAGCCGGGCGAGGGGTTCTTGCTCCAGTCCTGCGCCATGATGCCTAGCCCTTTGAGCTTGATGGGCTTTACCGTCTTTTTGTTGTTGTCGTCGGTCTTTCGCAGCACCAGCTCCAGCTTATCTTCCATCGGGTTGACATACGGATCCGGAACTTTTCCGGTGGCATCCGGTTCCGGGTAGATCATATTATTGTTGTTCTTCTTGCTGTTGTAGAAATTATATAGAGCGTCCTTCCCAAACAGGATCGCGCCCTCCTCCACGGTTCCCTCCGGCAGCTTACCCGCTTCCATCTCATAGCCGAACTCAGAAAGGGCATTCATATACACGCCGGTGATCTGCCCGCCGTATACGTATTTGCCGCTGCGGATCTGAAAGGCGGAGGAATCCACATCAAACATCGGGGTCAGGGTCTGCACCCCCGGCAGCGCTCGGATTTTCTCCAGCATGGCATCGTCGAGCGGCTCCGCATCGGGGCTGGGGCTGTAGTTTTCGATCTGGATCACCGTCAGATCCCCCATGCTCTGCATCATGTCGTCCGTTGTCTTTTTGATGCCGATACCAAAGGAGAGCATTACCACAATGGCACAGGTACCGATGACAACACCGGCCACAGTCAGCAATGTGCGCACCTTGCGCTTGAACAGGCTGCTCAGGCTCATGGCAACCATATCATTCCATTTCATGGCTGATCCTCATTGTGATGCTGTCCGTCCTGCAGCTCTGGTGTCTGCGGCTGCACATCGTCATAATCGTCCTCCTGCTCCAGCAGGGCACGGCGCTTTGCGGCACGCTTGCGGCGAATCAGCACTACGGCTGCGGCTCCCCCAGCCACCACGGCCAGAATGAGCACCCATATCCAAATCGGTATACCGGAGGACTGCTCCGGCATCGGCTCGCTGATATCTGGGCCCATACCGCCCTGATCAACGGGCATCGCCGGCTGAACCTCGCAGGAGAACTCTTTGATGATTTCACGTGTTTCCCCGTTGGGGTCTTCGTAAGTAATCGTGGCCTTCCCCTGCAGCGTCCCCTCTTCCGTCGGGGTCAGGGTCGTATCGTAACTGTCGGAAGAACCGGATTCCACATTGCCGATATAAATATTCGTTTCCGGCGCGGTGAAATTGCCCTCCAGCAAAACGGAAAGATTATAAACGGTGCTCTTTCCCTTGTTGACATAGCTGATGGAGAGCTGACCGTCCGTTCCCATCTGGATCGGCCCCTGCACCTCCGCGTTCGTCACCTCAAAGCGATCCGGCTGTGTGAGCGGAATAGAGATCGTTTCCGTCGCCGTGATCTGCTCGTGCTTGGTATCTGCAGAGGACTCGTACTCAAACTTTACGTCGATGCCATAGGATTTTGGCTTGGCGTCCGCTTTGGGGTACAAATCAATCGATTTATCGATGGAAGCGCCTGCCCCCAGCTTCGAGATAAAGAACGTATTGGAGGAATTGGCCGGTGTGAAAACGCCGCCGGTGTCCTCGTCCGCCGTAGAAGTAATGGTGATTTTCAGGTTCTGAATCGCTGTGCTGGTATTCGCGTTGCGAAAGCGGAGCGAGAGCGGGAACGTTTTGCCGCCGGTAATGGAGGTTCCACCAAAGCTGTAATTCTCGATGATGATGATCGGCTTTCCGCCGCTGGAATCGCCCGTTCCCACCACAGAGACAAACACCTTGGTAGCGACGGCCTCCGTCACCTCGTCCGAAGTGAGGTTCACCCCGACCGCGTAGTTACCTGTTTCCATTTTGGAAGCGGCCTGCATGTTAAAGGAAATCGTTGCGGTCGCGCCGGGGGCCAGGCTGGCGACCGACTTTCTGTCAAGCGAGCCGACTACCGTAAAGCTCTCTGTCGCAAGACCGTCGAGAGCGGCGTTGATATTGTGATACGTCTGGCTGCCGGTATTCTTCAGCACCAGGTCCATGCGGAAGGTGCTGCCGGAATAGATGGTGGAACGGTCCAGCTTATAGGAATCGATCATCACGCCGCCCTTTCCCTGGGCGCTGTCCAGCACCTGAAGATAGGCGGTTACCTCTTTCCCGTTGATCGTCAGAGTGATCGGATAAATCCCTGCCGCAACGGAGGAATCCACACGAAGAGGAAGATTTAAGTACTTTTTCTCCCCCGACACAAAGCTCATCGTATAAACGGAGCCGGCCGAGGTGAGCAGGATTTTCGGTTCTGCCGGCAGCTTCACTTCGATCTGCGCGTCCTCCAGCGTATCGCCGCTGATGAGAGGGATTCCCACTGTGGCGCTGGTTCCGGAAATAATGGTCGGCGTGGAGCTGTTTTCATCCACACGCACCGTGTTATCCGCGGAGCCTTCGCCGGGGATCAGAGTCTTGCGGATGCTGATTTTATTTTTGGTTTCGATCTCTTGTCCTTTAGAGGCATTGTCATCTTTATAATATGTAATGGTAAACTGCAGCACACCGGGGCCGGAGCCGGAATAGGTCAGGTAATTTTCTGGAATATTTAGAGAGTAATACAGTCCGCCAAAACCACTAGCATCTTCAGCTTCAGTTGATGAAAACTCTGTGGCAGGAAATTCATTTTTCTTTACCCTAATTGCTCCATTAGGACTGCTTACCTTAATCATTGCGCTTTTCGCGTCATTGATCGTATCATCATCATGATGAAAGCGAAGCTTAACTCCAACAGAATTGCCAGATTTTACAGTAGTAGGATCAACAGACACTGATGTAATTTCTGGATCCGCAACCGTGGGCGCTTCCGCCGATACCATCACGGGAAACATCTGCAGCAGCAGAACCGCCGTAAGTACAAACGCCGCCAAAGAGCGCATTTTTTGAAATTTCATTCCGCTTTTCCTCCTGATACCGTAGTCAATTCCTGTGCTTTTTCCTGCCGCTGTGCAGGGAAAGCAGATTCATTCGTATGATCTGCCTGAATATTTCCGTCCACAATGGTGACGATTCGGTCCGCGTAGCGGGCGATATCCTGGTCATGCGTGACCAAAATCAGGGTCTCCTGATATTCCCGCGCCATGCCGACCATGATCTCCATCACTTCTTTTGTCGTTTTGCTGTCCAGGTTGCCCGTCGGCTCATCCGCAAATATGATCTTGGGGTGCGCCACGAAGGCGCGTGCAATACCGACCCGCTGCTGCTGCCCGCCGCTCATCTGCGTCGGCCGGTGCAGCAGGCGGTTGCCCAGACGCACCGCGTGCAGCATTTTGACCGCCTCGCGATTTCTCTGGTCTTTGCTGATTCCCCGGAACATCAGCGGCATGGCGACGTTTTCAATGGCACTCAGCGTCGGCATCAGATTGTAGGACTGGAACACGAAGCCGATATTTTTCTGCCGAAACAGCGCCAGATCCTTTTCGGAAAGCGCCGTGACCTCTACGTCATCTATTACAACCCGGCCCTTCGACGGCTTTTCCAACCCTGCCATAATATTCAGCAGCGTTGATTTTCCCGAACCGGAGGTTCCTAATATACAGCATATTTCCCCCGATGCAACCGTCAGATTGATGCGACTGAGCGCAACAATCTTTTCCTGGTCCACCCGGTATACCTTACGAAGGTCCTCCACACGAATCAGGCCCATGTCAAACTCCTTTGCCGATACTCTCATTTTCCTCATTATACCAATGAACCGGAAAAATTATTTTCTTTAAAAGAAAATATATTTACAGTTACGATAACAAAATAGCTACAAAATTGAAATTTTTGTTAGAAATTTGTCCTGCATGATTCCAAAATGAGAGAAAAAAGGAAGAACTTTGTCCCCTTTTGATCATATCATAGCCATTCTGAATCCTATTAAGAATTTCTTAAATTATTGTATCTGTCCAAAAACAACTTGTTTTTCAAAATAAAAAAAATTATACTTGTAAAAATAAAAATCTATCAAGAAAATGAAAAACGAACTGTAAAATGAAAACAAAAAGTCAAAAACAAAGGAGATTTGAGCTATGGCACTGAGATTTGCAACTCCTGAAGACGCCCCGCGTCTGATATCGATTTATGCCCCTTACATTTTAAATACCTGCATCACTTATGAATACACGGTTCCTTCCGTGGAGGAATTTGCGGAACGAATTCGCAGCATCAGCAGCAAAATGCCTTATCTGGTTTACGAAAGCGACGGAATCATCCTTGGGTATGCATACGCCGCACCCCATATGACACGGGCCGCCTACCAATGGGATGCGGAGCTTTCCATTTACATGGACGAGCAGCACCACCGCGGCGGAATCGGCACCATGCTTTACAAGACGCTGATTGCCCTGCTGAAAGAACAGGGGTACTACAACCTGTACGCCCTGATCTCCGTACCCAACGACCGCAGCATTGGCTTCCATCGCTCCCTGGGCTTTGAGCAGGTTGGCGTTTACCCCCACACAGGATATAAATTGGGCAGGTGGAACGACCTTGCGATTCTGGAGTACTGCACCCAGCCGCAGCTGGAGCACCCCGTCCCGACAAAGTCCATTCTCGACCTGCCCAAAAACCGGATTGAGGAAATATTTGAATCTATGCAGCGAGTGCCGCAGATTTCACGGTGACCGGCACGGTTTTCAGGCCGCCGTCACTGGTAGTAACCAAAATCGTTGCGCTGCCGGACCCCTGATACACAACGCGATACTTTGCTCCGCGCGGGTCATTCGCATTGACAAGCTGAACCGAGGCAACCGCCGGGTTCGAGCTGGTCACGGTGACCTGCGTTCCGGTCTGGTAGGGCTTTACGATGAACTCGGAATAAACGCCCGCCGCACCGGACAAAGAAGCGGTATCCAGCGCAGCGCCCCTTGCAATCGCCGTGCGCATCACGCGGTACTGCGACCAGTCGGCCACATTGTCAAACTGCGTGCTGACAGCGACATAGCCCGCGGAATCCCAGGAATAATGCTGGTTGACCCCGCCGATCATCGCGGCGTCGCTTTTGAGCAGCGCATACGTCTGCACCACTCCCGCACGGTCGGGAACCGGGTCATCCCAGGTTGCATCCACGTGATACCATTCGCCGTTATACCGCACCATGTTCCACGCGTGGTTCATCGCCGTGCTCTGCACCACAATGCCGGGAATTCCGAGCTTCTGCATCAGCAGCTGAAACGCGGCTGCATACCCCTGGCAAACTGCTTTCTGCTTCACCAGCGCTCCGTATGCCGTGTAGGCATCATGCGGGGCGCTGTTTGTTTCTACGCTGGTATCGTAGGAGCAGTTCAGCACCAGATAATCATGAATCGCCACGATCTGCTGCAGCTGCGTCATGTCGGAGGTGATCACCGAAGAAATCACCGCCTGCGCGGCCTGCTCGATCTGGGCCGTTTTGGCCGCTACCTCTTGCTGAGAGACATCGTACTGCGGCCATAATCCATAGACTATTTCCTGATTGTCAATCGTGTATTCATAAGAAACGACACTGGCGATCTGCGGATAATTTGTAAACGAAGAGTAATTGAGGATTCGCAGCAGCTGATCCTTTGTAATCTGGTACTGTCTTAAATCCAGTACGCTGACACCGTTCATCAGCCCCTCAGAGATTGCCGTCTCGGCCACTTTGGCGTTTTGATCCATCGCCAGAAGAGAAACCGCCGCAGCCGACTGTGTCTGTTCAGAGGCGCTCTGCAAATACTGGGAAAACTCAACTGTTTCTGTATGTAAAACAGGAGTTTGCTGCGCCCCTGCAACAGCGGCCATACTTCCCATCAGCGTCAGAGAAAGCACGAGGCTGCAAATTCTCTTTTTCCAGTTTACCCTAAATAACGCATTCATTCGAAAACACGTCCTTTCATGGTTGTTATCCATATTTTAACAGGTAGAAGAATTATGTAAAGGGTAAATTCATAAATTTTTGCCTTCTAATGGAAATTTAACCGCTTTTGTTTCCTTTTTTTGTGCTATAATCATTTTAAAGCCAGCTTTAAAACACAAACGGGAGCAAAGCTGATCAAATGATAATAGCATTTCTTTCCTGAATGCTTACATGCTTTTGGCTCTCTTTTCTTACAATTATTTTCATATTGCTGATGACCAACGAGCGGGAGGACAGACCATGAACAAAGAAGAACAAGTCATAGTGGCTTTGAGAGACTTATATCACAAGATGAGTTGGCTCAATAAGCTGAAGATGGAAGACAGTCTGAAGGAGTTTAAGTCCTCTGAAGTGCACTGCATCGAAGCCATTGGAAAAAATGCAGATTCCAACGTGACAAAACTTGCGGAGTCCTTTTATATGACCAGCGGCGCCATCAGCAAATTAACGAAGAAGCTCATAAAAAAAGGCGTTATCGAAAGCTACCAGAAGCCGGATAACAAGAAAGAAATCTATTTCAGGCTCACTGAGAAGGGCAAAGCAGTTTATAGCATCCACGAGGAACTGCACAAAGAGTTTCAGGAGCGGGATAAAACCGTATTTGAGCAGGTAACTGAGGAACAATTCGACGATATGCTTCGCTTTGTGGAACGATACAGCAGGCATTTGGATGAAGAGATCAAGAAGCTAGATGTCAATATGAAGCCGGAATAATTGGAACCATTCAGAATCAAACCACAGGCAGCCCAACTCGATGGAGAACGGGCTGCTTTTTTTTATTACAAAATTTTGTTGACAAGGAAGCAAAATGGTGATACGATGTTTTTGCTTCCAAGGAAGCTAAATCACAACCTTTGAAGGGAGAACTTCAGTGTCCATATTTCAATCACACAATGAACCGAACATAGAACAAGCAGTAGATAAAAAGGCTTTCCTCTTCGGTCTTATGTCTGTGTTCCTTTGCGGAATAGGCTTCAGCATCATAACCCCTGTCGTCCCATTCTTAGTACAGCCTTATATCAGCAATCCGAAAGATCAGGCGATTGTTGTTACGCTGCTGACCTCTGTTTATGCAGCCTGCGTATTTTTCGCGGCCCCCGGACTTGGCGCTTTGAGCGACAGATACGGGCGTCGTCCACTGCTCCTGGTATGCCTTTTGGGTTCCGCGATCGGGTACCTGGTGTTTGGCATAGGAGGCGCTCTGTGGGTACTGTTTGCCGGGCGCATCATCGAAGGGATCACCGGCGGAAGCATCAGCACGATCTTCGCCTATTTCGCAGACATCACCCCCAGAGAACAGCGAACCAAATACTTTGGGTGGATCAGTGCAGTTGCGGGCGTAGGCGCCGCCATCGGGCCTACCGTAGGCGGATTACTTGCGAGGTTTGGGTATTCCATACCTATGTACTGCGGAGCAGTCATCACCCTACTCAATTTTGTTTATGGAATGTTATATATGCCTGAGAGCCTTGACAAGAATCACCGCCTGAAAGAGATTCCCATTGTAAGACTGAATCCATTCACACAGCTTTTAAATGTGCTTTCTATCAAGAATCTGAAAAGATTGCTGATTTCGGCGTTCCTGCTTTGGATCCCCAATGGAGCTTTACAGGCGGTTTTTTCACAGTTTACAATCGATACTTTCCATTGGGAGCCCGCAATCATCGGACTGATGTTTTCGATCATGGGCGTTCAGGACATCCTTTCACAGGGTTTCATCATGCCAAGGCTTCTGCTGAAACTGAGTGATGCACAGATCGCAATCCTCGGAATGCTTTCAGAGATCATGGGCTACAGCCTGATTGCGGCATCGGCCCTGTTCTCATTCTATCCGTTTTTCATTGCCGGAATGTTTATATTCGGCTTTGGCGATTCGATCTTTGGCCCCTCGTTCAACGGAATGGTCTCTAAGTCCGTCGATTCCAGCGAACAAGGGAGAGTTCAAGGAGGCAGCCAATCGATTCAAGCTTTGGCAAGAATCATTGGGCCGATCACCGGAGGTCAAATCTATGTATCACTTGGTCATGCCGCGCCCGCTTTTATGGGGATGCTCCTGATCGCTGCGGCAATCCCAGTTTTGTATCGAAGCACGCATGTAACTGTAGAAACTGCCTGATTCCTTCCGGCAAGCATTTCCAACAGAATAGAAGAACGCACCCGCCGCGCAAACGAAAAAACGTTGTTCAGCGGGTGCTTTATTTTGACGCCTGAAAGCATTGAACCCATTGCCTTGCGGTTTCGGCCGCCTGGCAGCTTTTTGATAGGCATTTTTGTAAAATTATGTTATAATAACCTCACGCCGCAAACCAAGGCAAAGCCTTGGGCGGCTGAGAGAACATTGAATCATCAGTTACGTGGTTTCTGTCCACTCGCTGCCTTTCCGCAGTTCCGTTTTCAAGATTTATGATATAATACCCTCACGCCGCAGGCAAAAGCAAAGCCTTGGGCGGCTGAGAGAACATTGAAACAGGATAGACACCTGCCGTATGCGGGCTTTTTGAAAGAATACATGCTTTTGAAGTTTCATCATGTTATAATAACTTCGCGCCGCAAGCAAAAGCAAAGTGTAAAACAAACCGGATACTTATCAAATCCCCACCGAAAGGATGCCTTACATGTTTGGAACCATCGTCAACACCATCGCCATCGCTATAGGAGGAACTCTTGGCCTGCTTTTTCAGAAGCGCCTGAATTCACGGATTGAGGAAAGCCTTTATAAGGTTTTGGGAGTGGCGATTTTTATTCTTGGCATGAACGGCGTGATCGGTTCGATGTTCACGGTCAAGGACGGTCAAATTTCCAGCGGCGGGGAACTTCTTCTGGTGATCAGTCTGGTGCTGGGCACGGTAGTGGGTGAGCTGTTAAAAATTGAGAACCGGCTCGAATCCCTGAGCCAGAAGGTAGAACAGAAGATGCAGCTTTCCGGGTTTTCCAGCGGATTCGTTGCCGCCTCGATCTTATACTGTGTTGGGGCGATGGCAATTGTGGGCGCGATCAACGACGGTCTGCGGGGCGACAGCAGTACGCTGCTGGTAAAAAGCATTCTGGACGGCGTCAGCGCTGTCATCATGGCGTCCACACTGGGAGTCGGCGTTCTTTTCAGCTGTATTCCCGTTCTTCTGTACCAGGGCTCGCTTTCGCTGCTTTCCGGCTGGATCGGCCCGGCTCTGACGGACGCACTGCTGGATCAGATCTGCATGGTGGGCTACGCCATCGTGATGTGCATCGGCATCAATTTCTGGGGAGTCACCAAGATCAAAACGGCAAATCTTCTGCCTGCTATTCTCATTCCGATTTTATACTACGGGGTTACTTCCCTGATCCCATAAAATAAGCCGGCATCCCATTGGGTGCCGGCTTTCCTGATTCCATTAGAAAAATATTACGCTCCCGACGGAACAGCGATTCCCTCCTCTACCAGATCGGTAACCGTCTGATTTTTTCCCTTGCGCTTTGCCTCATAAAGAGCGGCGTCGGCGCGGTTGAAAAGAGTACTGCCCTCCTCCCCCGGCTGATACTGAGCGATTCCGCCGCTGAAGGTCACATGTATCACGCCGATACAGGAAAGGCGGCTGTCGGAAAAATGCCGTCTGAGCTGCTCAATGCGTTCATAGGCCTGTTCGCTTGTCATGCCCTTGAAAATAATACCGAATTCCTCGCCGCCGTAGCGCGCTACAAATTCTCTTCTCGGTGAAAAGACCATGCCCATCAGATCGGAAAGGCCTTCCAGCACCTGATTGCCGGCGGAATGGCCATATGTATCGTTAATTGCCTTAAAATTATCGATATCGAGAATCGCCATGGAGAATACCTCGTTCTGCTGCTCGGCCAGCTTGACGCTTTCTTCGAGCTTCTTGAAAAAGGTATGCTGATTATACAGGTTTGTCAGCGGGTCCATTTTGACCTTTCGATCAAGAATCAGCTGGGCCTGATAACTGGAAATCAAATCTGCTTTTCTCTCCTCTATGTAAGTCATGATAATGTTGGAGAGAAAGCATGCGATCAGAACCAGAAAAAAAGCCACCGCGATGTTTCGACCCAGAAACAGATCGTTTTGGATCAAAGAGTAGGAATGTGCGGCGCATACGCTCATGGCCACCAAACTGGCTGCGCAGATCAGATACATTTTTTTCCTGCTGACAAAAACTGCAGACAATACAATCGGCAAAACAAATACAGACAATGCACTGATCAATGTGTAATGCACCCACACGGTGACAGAACAGAGAAAGATGGTTGCAGCGATCATGCTGTCGTTTTTGCTAACTTCCGTAACCGTATCTTTCGTCTGAATCGTATGATTCAGCAAAAGACAGCTATAATTGAAAACAGATGGAAAAAAGATGTGCGTGCGAACGTACAGATCACTGTCTTTGGGGGGCAAGTCCCCAGAATCGATCAAATAAAAATAAGAAGTTACTTCCAGTAAAGTGACAGCGATTGCCATAAACAAAAGAATACAGTTGATTTGTTTTCTCCATTTGGTGAGCTTCATGTCCGGCATTTTGATCCGCAACGTCAATCACTTCTCAGTCAATTTTTCCAACATTATATCATATGACTTGCAATAAGAATAGGTCTTTCTGTCATTTTTTGTATTTAGATAAACATTTTTTGTCTTTCTTAATCTTCCATATTATGGAAAATTTAGCATTATAATTTTGAAATAAAATATTTTTCGTGCATTTTCTTTTTGTTTTTGCATAGACAGTTCGACAAAATTTGCTTCCTGTCTTTGTTTAATTAAATAAAATATTTTATATAGCAGTATAATTGTAGCGGGTTTTACCTAAAAATAGAATACATTCTGCTACATGGAATTTGAGCCGAAATAATCATTCAAATTTGCTGTTTAAAAGAGACATGTGTCTCTTTTAAACAATCGACACTTTTCTTGCACAGACCTTGCGGCAGATGCGGCATTGTGCTATACTATGGATATTTTGAGGAAAGGGGGAAACAGCTATTTTATTAACAGTTGACATTGGAAATACTCATATTACACTGGGCGGCTTTGAGCAGGAAACCCTCGTCTTTGTCGCAAACCTGCTGACAGGCCCTTACCGGACGGAAGATCAATACGCAGTAGAGCTTTTGCAGATTATGAATCTGCATGACGCAGAGCCGGAAGAAGTGGACGGCGTCGTTATTTCGTCTGTTGTCCCGGAGGTATCTGCCCCAATTCAGCGGGCATTGGCGCACATTTGCGGGGTACAGCCGCTGCTGCTTGGCCCCGGCGTAAAAACTGGGCTGAATATTCTGATCGATAACCCGGCGCAGCTTGGCACCGACCTGGTAGCAGATGCTGTGGCTGCCATCGCCAAATATCCTTTGCCATGCGTGATTTTTGATCTGGGCACCGCGACCACCGTCAGCTTTCTGGACAAAAACGGAAACTATTTAGGGGGAATGATTTGCGCGGGCGTGAATATCATGCTGCACGCATTGACGACCCAGACCGCGCTGCTTCCTCACATCAGCTTGCAAAACCCGAATCATTTCATCGGGAAAAACACCGTGCAGTGCATGCAGTCCGGCCTGCTGTACGGTACAGCTGCCATGCTGGACGGCCTTGCTGCGCGATTTGCCACGGAGCTTCACGAGCCCCCAACCCTGATCGCCACAGGCGGAATGGCCAATCTGGTCATGCAGAACTGCGTGAGTCCGTTTATTGTGGACAAGCACCTGCTGCTCGACGGGTTGCGGCTCATTTACGAAAAGAACCGCAAAAAGCCCCAAGCTCCCCGGTCAAAACAGGAGTGATCCCTGTGCTTGATAAATCTTAATGTGTTGCGCTGCATCCAAACATTGGAGCAGCAGCAAGGAGGAAACATGAAAGCGAATAAAAGAATCCTGTTCCTGGCACAATTTTCTATGCTGTTGGCGATCCAGATCGTTGTATGCTTTACGCCGCTGGGTTCCATCCCGATCGGCCCCATGGTCGCTACTCTGGCAGGTGTACCGGTCATTATTACTGCCATCATGCTTGGCACAAAGGCCGGCGCGCTGATGGGCTTTTTTACCGGCCTGTTCAGCTTTTTGGTCATGACCTTCACCCCTCCGTCCCCTGTTGCATTCGTGTTCACGCCCTTTTACAGCATCGGCGAAGCCAAAGGCAACTTCTGGAGCCTTGTCATTTGCTTTGTGCCCCGTATTCTGATCGGCGTGGTTGCCGGCGTGGTCTTCCAGGCCCTCAGCAGAGCACTGAAGGGTAAGAAAAGCGCCAAGGTCATTCCCTATGCAGTCAGCGGCGTGCTGGGCAGCATGACAGCCACCATTCTGGTTCTGGGCGGCATCTACGTTTTCTTTGGCCAGGCTTATGCCGCAACCCTTGGGATGAGCTATGAACTTCTGCTGGGAGCACTCGGAATTACCGTTGCCACCAATGGTCTTTTGGAAGCCGTGATTTGCGCGATCGCTGCCACCGCGGTATGCTATCCTCTGCGCAAATACAGCACCTCTGCTCTGACCGAATCAACATAATCCACCGTGTGAAAAAAAGGCCCTGGGCGGAAAACACCGCCCGGGGCCTGCTGTACGGTACCGCCGCCATGCTCTGGATGGACTTGCTTCGCGGCTTGCCGCGGAATTGCACGTCTCCCAAACCTCGGCCGCCGGTACAATGGCAAATCTGATGATGCAGAACTGCGTGAGTCCGTTTATTGTAGGCAAGCATCAGCTGCTCGACGGTCTGCGCCCCATTTCCAAAAAAACGCAAAAATCCAAAGCTTTTTCCGATCAAAACAGGGATGTCCCCTGTTCTTGATAAATCTATGTATTGCGCTGCATCCAGGCATTGGAGCAGCAGCAAGGAGGAACTATGAAAACAAACAAAAGAACCCTGTTTCTGGCACAATTCTCTATGCTGTTGGCAATCCAGATCGTCGTATGCTTTACGCCGCTGGGTTCCATCCCGATCGGCCCCCTGGTTGCCACTCTGGCAGGTGTACCGGTCATTATTACCGCCATTATGCTTGGCACAAAAGCCGGTGCGCTGATGGGCTTTTTTACCGGCCTGTTCCGATTTCTGGTTGCGACTTTCGCACCCACATCCCCTGTTGCGTTCGTGTTCACGCCCTTCTACAGCATCGGCGACGCGAAAGGCAATTTCTGGAGCCTTGTTATCAGCTTTGTGCCCCGCATTCTGATCGGCGTGGTTGCCGGCGTTGTGTTCCAGGCGCTCAAAAAAGCGCTGAAGGGCAGGAAAAGCGCGAAGGTGATCCCTTATGCAGTCAGCGGAATTCTGGGCAGCCTGACCAACACGGTTCTGGTTCTGAGCGGAATATACGTCTTCTTTGGCCAGGCTTATGCCGCGACCCTTGGAATGAGCTATGAGCTTCTGCTGGGAGCGCTCAGCGTCACTGTTGCCACCAATGGAATTTTAGAAGCCGTCGTCTGCGCGATTGCCGCCTCCGCAGTATGCTATCCCCTGCGCAGATACAGCACCGCCGCCCTGGCCGAATCAACATAATTGATGATAAAAAACAGCCCCGTGCGATTCTTCGCCCGGGGCTTCGTTACAATCAAAAAGTCCACCGGCAATGCCGGTGGACTTTTTGATCAACGCTCAGGACTGATGGAAGGTCAGGCAGCTGGTCTCCCCTTTTTCAGAAGCGCCGCTGCCGCTGATGCAAATGCTGCTGGCCGCGCAGCTTCCGCCCGCGTTATAAGAACAGTTTGTAGCGGTACAGTCGACGGGCATGGACTCATTTGGAATCGAGCCGACCATTGAATTGGAAAACGCCCCATCCTGCTGGGAAACGTAAGAAGAACAGCAGGTCTGCTCGCTGTTGAAGGCCATCGCTCCCGACACTCTGATATTGGGCAGGCAGCAAAAATTAGCGGAGTTATTAGCACAGGAATTTACGTGACACTCCAGTTTCGTCATGACGCAACACCTCATTTTGAATTGATGCTGCTAGTATTCGCACGAACAGATTCCTTATGCGTTTCAGGCCGCCGAAAAAGTCGCTCAATCGTTTTCTTTGATCAAAAAACGGTTTTCCGTCACACTGAAAATCCCGCTGTCTGTCAGGCGGATTTCGGGAATCACGCACAACGACAAAAATGAAAGATTTTGAAACGGATCCAGAGTTTCCGGCACTCCCATGCTCCGGCAAAGCTTTCCCATTTCGTACTGAGCCGACGCGACATCCAGATCGGCCTGCTCTGTAAACAGGCCCGCCACCGGCAGCGGCAGCACCTGCTGCACTTTGCCGCCGGAGCACACCGCATACCCGCCCTGGCAGGCGCGCAGCGCATCGATGGCGCAGAGAATGTCCGCATCGTTATCGCCGATTACAATCAGATTGTGAGAATCGTGAGCGATCGTAGAGGCGATCGCTCCGTTTTTCAGGCCAAAGCCCTTCACGACGCCTACCCCAAGCTGACCGGAATCGCTGTGGCGCTGTACCACCGCGGCTTTGAGTAGATCGCCCTGCGGCTGGAACACACCGTTTTCCCCGGGCAGCTCCAGATATTCCAGGCGGGTGAGAATCTCGCCGGGCACCAGCGTGATCACCGGGAAGTCCTTCTGTGCGGGCAGAGCCAGCTGCCCTGCCGAAATGGCGGGAACATGCACACTGTGCGTCAGCTCCGGCTCCGCCATAGGCTGGGGAGTACCGGTGATTTTCTCCGACGCGGGAACACCGTCCTTATAGACCTGAACGATCCGGAATTCCTCCAGATCATCCAAAACCACCAAATCGGCGCGATAGCCTGCGGCGACCGCGCCCAGATCGCGCAGACCGTAGAAACGGGCCGGCTGAATGGTCGCGCAGCAAATCGCCGTGACCGGGTCGAGCCCCAGGCGGATGGATTTGCGGATGTTATGGTCAATATGACCCTGGCGCTTGACATCATCCAGATGCAGATCATCGGTGCAGAACGCGAAGCGGTCAAACGGCAGGCCGTCTTTTAACGCACCGGACACGATCGCTTCCAGATTCCGCGCGGCGGAACCTTCCCGAATCTGCACCAGAAATCCGGACTGCACTCGCTCCAGCGCTTCCTCATAGGTGGCGCATTCGTGGTCGGTCTGAACCCCGGCCAGACGGTAGGCCTGCAGCTCATTCCCCCGAACCGACGGCGCGTGGCCGTCGATCACGCCGTGCCGCATCAGCTCGATTTTCTCGAGCAGGTCTGCTTTTCCGCTCAGCACGCCGGGGCAGTCCATCACTTCGCCAAGACCGAGCACGCGGGGGTTACGGCACAGGCGTTCCATCTGAGCGGCGGCGTACACAGCGCCGTTATGCTCCAGACTGTTGATGGGAACGCAGGAGGGCAGCATCAAATACACGTTGACGGGGACATCCTCGCTCGCGCGAAGCATGTATTCCATTCCCCGCTCCCCCGCAACGTTGACGATTTCGTGCGGGTCGGCGATCACGGTGGTGGTACCATGCGGCAGTATCTGCCGCGAAAACAGGCCGGGCGAGGTCATAGAGGATTCGATATGTACATGGGCGTCGATCAAACCCGGGCACACATAGCGCCCGGCAAGGTTCACCTCACGCTTTCCGCGGTACTCCCCTACGCCGACGATCATGCCCTCCTGAATCGCCACATCCGCGATTCGCACGCGCTTGGAAAACACATCCACCACGTTTGCGTTTTTCAGCACCAGTTCCGGCAGCTCTTTGCCCAAAGCATACGAAATCCATTCTTTCTTCCATTTCATCACAGCCTGCCCCCTTTTTCGTTCGCCTGCATTCGCTTTTTATCTGTAAAAGTTTAAAATTTTCCTTCCCCTGCCATTGGCAGAGGAAGGAGTTTTATTTTGTAAGATTCCATTTTCTTTTGCCCATGATAGCACAGACAAACAACTTTGACAAGCTGATTTTCCCAAAAAAAAGAGAGAAAAAACGGGGGATTATTCGGACATCAGGCTGCAGACCTGATTGGAGAACGCTACAGGGTCTTCGATGCTGATGCCCTCGATCAGCAGGGCCTGCGTGTACAGAAGCTGAGCGTATTCCATGAGCTTGTCCTGATTCGTTTCGTACAGCTTCTGCAAAACAGCGAACACCGAGTGGGTGGGATTCAGCTCGAGCACGCGCTGGGCCTGCACACGCTCGGCGTTCGGCATGGCGTTGAGCACCTTTTCCATCTCGAGAGAGATGGCCCCCTCGCTGGAAAGGCAGACCGGGTGGGATTTCAGGCGCTGGGAAACGATGACGGACTTCACCTTGCCGTCAAGCGCCTTCTGCAGGAATTCGAGCAGGTCTTTGTACTCTTCCTTCTGCTGCTCGGCGGCCTTCTTTTCCTCTTCGGTTTCAAGGCCCAGATCGTCGGAAGAGACATTCTTGAACTCGTGACCATCGTAGGCATTCAGGATGCGCAGCGCAAATTCATCCACCTGATCGGTCAGATACAGCATTTCAAGGCCCTTTTCGCGCAGAAGCTCCGTCTGCGGCAGCTGCTCGATGCGCGCGACGCTCTCGCCGCTGATGAAATAAATATCCTTCTGGTCTTCCTTCATCCGGCCGACATATTCCTTGAGCGTTACCGGCTTTTTCTCGCTGGACGAGTAGAACAGAAGCAAATCCTGCAATAAATCCTTATGCTGGCCATAATCGGAATACACGCCGTATTTCATCTGCAGGCCGAAGCTCGCAAAGAACGTTTCGTAATCCTCGCGGCTGTTGTTCAGCATCGCTTCCAGCTCGGACTTGATCTTCTTTTCAAGGCGGCTCTCGATCAGCTTGAGCTGACGGTCGTGCTGCAGCATTTCGCGGGATATATTCAGCGACAAGTCCTGAGAATCGACGAGACCGCGCACAAAGCTGAAATAATCCGGCAGCAGGTCGGCGCACTTCTCCATGATCATCACGCCGTTGGAATACAGCTGCAGGCCCTTTTCGAACTCCTTGGTATAGTAATCGTAGGGAGCCTTGGCCGGGATGAACAGAAGCGCGTTATAGGTGGCGGTTCCCTCTGCGCTGGTATGAATGATGCGCAGGGGCGCTTCATAATCATAGAATTTATCGCGGTAGAACTGCTCGTATTCTTCCTTTGTGATTTCGTTCTTGTTCTTGCGCCACAGCGGAACCATGCTGTTCAGGGTTTCGTCCTCATGGTAGGTTTCCGTCTCGTTTTCGGCGCCTTCTTGGCGGTGCTTTTCCACCTCCATATGGATGGGGTAACGGATGTAATCGGAATATTTTTTTACAATGGAGCGAATCCGGTACTGCTCCAGAAACTCATCGACGTTTTCTTCTTCGGTGGTGGGTTTGAGCTCCAAGACAATCTTTGTGCCGTGGCCCTCTTTCTCGCAGGGCTCGACGGTATAGCCCTCAACGCCCTTCGACTGCCAGCGCCAGGCCTCTTCGCTGCCATAGGCGCGGCTGTATACGGTCACGCAGTCGCTGACCATGAACGCGGAATAAAAGCCCACGCCGAACTGGCCGATAATCTCTACGTCATCCTTCTGCTCCATCTGCTGCTTAAAATTCAGCGAGCCGCTCTTTGCAATGACGCCCAGGTTATTTTCCAGCTCATCCTTCGTCATGCCGCAGCCGTTATCCTCAATGGTAAGGGTACGCGCCTCTTTGTCCGGCGTGATGCGGATGTAAAAGTCGTCGCGGTTCAGGCCCGTGTCGCCGTCCTGCAGGGTTCTGTAATACAGCTTATCAATCGCATCGCTGGAGTTGGACAAAAGCTCGCGCAAAAAAATTTCGCGGTGCGTGTAAATGGAATGAATCATCAATTCCAGCAATCGTTTTGATTCCGCTTTAAATTGCTTCATAACGATTTTCCTTTCCGTACAAAAAATAAATTTAGCACTCTGATAGCCAAAGTGCTAAATTTATAGTAATACAAGAACGGACAAAAAACAAGTCCAAAATGTAAATTTTACCGCTCGCGCGGGGGCGGCGAATCATCGTGGTCCACCGTGATGATCGACTCACACTGCGGCTCCTGCGATTTGATCTTCTCGCTCAGATATTCCGTCAGCCGCTCGTCGCTCCAGGAAAAGCGGTAGGGCACGACAATGTCGAAAATCACGCGGGAGTCTTCGGGCTTCCACACCGCTTGAAAATCGTGCATCGTGATTTCATCTGAAACGGCCCGCAGACTTTCTTCCACATAGATTTTCAGCCGGTTGGCCCGCTCGTCGCCCGTTACCACCGGGTCGAGATGAATCACCAGGTGAATGTTGCTGTCGGTGAGAAAATCGCGCTCGATCCGGTCAATGATCTCGTGGCTTTCCACAATATTGCGGTCGGCGCACATTTCGCAGTGAACCGAGGCAAAGCAGCGATCCGGCCCATAGTTGTGAATGTTCAGATCGTGCAGGCCGATGATGCCGGGATAAGACAGAATCCTGCGGTAAATGTCGTCGACCATCTCTTTGCTGGGAGCAAGGCCGAGCAGGGGATTCGCTGTTTCGATCACCAGGCGGAAGCCGGCGACCAAAATGAATACCGCAACGCCAAGGCCAAGCCAGCCGTCGAGCTGCCAGCCGGTAAAATACGAAATCAAAAGGCCGATCAGAACCGCGCCGGTGGAAAGAGCGTCGTTGCGGCTGTCTTGAGAGCTGGCAAGCAGCGCGGTGGAATCGATGGTACGGCTGATCTTGCGGTAAAACAGGCCCTGCCATACCTTGAGCAGCACCGACGCGATGAGTGCAATCAGCAGCGCCGTGCCGAATTCCGTGGGACGCGGGTCCAGGATTTTGCCGACAGACGTCTGCGCAAGCTGAAAGCCCACCATCACGACCAGAAAGGAAACCACCATGCCCGCAATGTATTCGATCCGCGCATGACCATAGGGATGCTCGGCATCCGCAGGCTTTGCGGAAAGGTGAAACCCGAACAGGGTCACCAGAGAAGAAGCGGAATCCGTCAGGTTGTTGAACGCATCCGCCATAATCGCGATACTGTGAAATACAAGCCCCGTAAGCAGCTTAATGAAAAACAGCACCAGGTTGGTCGCAACCCCGACCCATCCGGCCAGCTTGCCATACCGTTCCCGCAACTGGGATTGATTTCCGTTTTCCGGATCGCGGAGAAACAGACGGATCAGCAGCTTTGTCATCAAAAGGCCCCTTTCCTTTGTGCTTTAACAAATTGACTTTACAATAGTATGAGCAGTATCTTCCCCCGCCTGCGGCGGGGGAAGATACTGACAACATTTTATATTTCTGAGAACAGGCTGTTCCCCTTGGAGTCGATCGCCACCACCAGCGGCAGATCGCACAGCTCCAGCCGTTTGACGGATTCACAGCCCAAATCGTCGAACGCCACCACCTGCAGCGACTGCACACACTGGGCGGCCAGCGCTCCGGCGCCGCCGATGGCGCACAGATAAAGCGCCCCGTTGCGGCGGATGGCATCGACTACCTCCTGAGAACGGTTCCCCTTGCCGACCATCGCGGCAAGACCCATGTCGAGCAGGCGCGGCGCAAACGGGTCCATCCGGCCCGAGGTGGTCGGCCCGCAGGAGCCGATCGCCATGCCCTCCGGCGTGGGGGTGGGACCGGCATAGTAAATCACAGCGCCCTCCATCGAAAACGGCAGAGGTTTGCCCTCCTCCATCAGCGCGAAGATCCGCTTGTGCGCGGCGTCACGCGCCGTATATACCGTGCCGGAAAGCAAAACCTGATCCCCGGCTTTCAAATTCTTCGCCTGTTCCTTGAAGTCCTTTGTATTCAGCCTGATTTTTTCCAAAACAACTCTCTCCTTCTCTATGATGACCCATTCCCGTTACAATAAGTTTTACTGATAGATGGCTCTTTTTCCTCCGCACGAGGCGTGGGAGAAGACAACCGTTTTATTCAAGTAAACGCATCTGTCTGCGAAAGCACATTCTACGCCAAAGATACAGCAATTATTTTCTGATTTTTTGCGAATACGCCGAATTTGCGAAAGTGGTTTGTTTCCGAAATAAAATGCGGTATAATAAACTGTATAAGGCCGCGAATCCGGCGGCACCTTCACATGCAGGCATTCTGCATCATTTCACACAACAGAAAGGACTGCAAGCATGGCAACACCAGAAAAACTGATTGTTTTTGATTTGGACGGCACTCTCCACCGCACCGACGCTTTCGCCGTGAAAATTCACCAGATCGTGCAGGGAGAAATGAAATACCCTGTGCAGACACCGGATGAAATTCGGAGCACGTTCGGTATGCCCTCAAAGGAATATATGCCCCTCCTTCTGCCCGGCTCTGACGAAGAGGCGCAAAAACGCTATGGCAGGCGGGTAGTCGAGCTGGAAGATGAATATCTGCATCTGGCCGAAGCCTACGACGGAAGTGCAGAGATGCTCGAGCAGCTCCGCGGGGACGGATGGGTGACGGCGGTATGCTCGAATTCTTCCGTGCGGTATATCAGCGCTGTGCTGAAAGCCATTCACCTGGATGAGCTGATTGACGAAATTCAGCCGCTGGAAGCGAATTCGCGCGGAAAGGACGAAAGCCTTGCCTGTCTGTTGGAACGTGTGCAGCCCCAAAAGGCGCTGATGGTAGGCGACACCATCTTTGATCTGGACGCCGCCCGCAAAAACGACCTTCCGTTCATCGGCTGCCTGTATGGCTTCCGGCCCACAGAAATGGCCGCGGCCGACCGAAAGGTAGCCCTTGTGTCCGAAATCCCGGCCGCAGCGCAGGAGCTGCTGTTTTCCTGAGCCCCCGGTCATCGCGGTTCTGATATCTGAATACCTGATACTATACAAAGGGGAGCCGAAATCGGCTCCCTTCTTTTGTGCTGCCGGGAACACTCCGCGCGGCAACTAAAGCATATTCTTTTTGCGCAGGAAATATGCAGCGACCACCATGCAGACCATCGCCATCGCAACCGGGAACCAGAATTCCGGGATCGGCAGATCGTCGACGTTCATGCCGTACATACTCGAAATAACGGTCGGGATGGAAATAATCAGTGTGATGGAAGCCAGCACCTTCATCACGATGTTCAGGTTATTCGAAATGATCGAGGCAAACGCATCCATGGTACCCGACAGAATGTTCAGGTGGATGTTCGACATTTCAATGGCCTGCTTGACCTCAATCAGCACATCCTCGAGCAGGTCCTGATCCTCTTCATACAGGCGCACGGCGCGGCCGCGCATGATCTTTTCGATCGTGATCTCATTCGCTTTGAGCGAAGAAGAAAAGTAAACCAGCGATTTCTGGATGCTCAGCAAATGGAACAGCTCCGAGTTCTTCATCGATTTGCGAAGCTCCGCTTCCACCTGCATGCTGATCTTATCGATCTGCTTCAAATACTGCAAGTACCGGGTGGCAACCCGCAGCATGATATTCAAAATAAAACGGGTTTTCAGATTCGTCTGGACGCCCTTGACAACGCCCTCCGTAAACTCGTTGAGAAGCGGGTTTTCCCGTGTCACCACCGTGATGACGCTCTTCTCCGTCATAATAATACCGAGCGGCATGGTGGTGTACACCAGCCCATCCTCGGTTTTTTCCACACTGGGAATATCGATGATGATCAGGGTATTGCCGTCTTCCGAATCGATATGCGAGGATTCCTCTTCATCGGTCGCAGCCCGGAAGAAATCCGGCTCGATGGAAAAATCACGGATCAGACCGTTGATTTCTTCATCCTTCGGTGCAATACAATGAATCCAGCAGCCCGGCTCGTATTCCGGAATCAGCTGAATCTTGCCGTCAATGGTTTTATAATAGGACAGCATTGGCACTCAACTCCTTACCGCGCGCAAATGCTCCCCTGCATCCATAAGCAAAGGCCGCACCGCACGTTACTTTTTCGTATGGGATAATCGCCCAAAGGGTCCGCTTTCACGATGCCGCCTCCTTTGTGAATGGAATTTTTTATTTGACCCAAAAGTAATTATAGCACAAAAAACCGAGATTGCAAGAGAAATCGGGTCTTTTCGGACAGTCTTGCCCTCAATTCCGTTAATTCGGCCTTTTTAGAGCTTTTTTGCCCGAATTTCATTAAATTTAGGGCAAAAATAACGAATTAAAGATTTGTGGTAAAGCTGTATCCGTGCCTTTCAAAACCCAGGGATTCATAAAAATGGTGCGCCCGCCCGCGTTTTACATTACTGGAAAGCGCTACTTTATAACACCCGGCCTCTTTGCCGCACTCGAGCGCAAAGCGGATCATCTGCTCCCCGATGCCCTGCCCGCGGCAGTCCTCCCGCACAACCACATCTTCGATCACACCGGCAAAATCGCCGCTCAGGCTCTGCAGGATGGCGAGAGAAAAGGTGCCCACAACACAATCGCCGTCCAGCGCGACAAACACCTTGTAATATGGATATTTTTCGATTTCTTCCAGAATGTGCTCCGTCTGCTCCATCGGGATAGGCTCCTCGTTATGGAAATCCGGCTGGTAATAGAGTTCCCGGATCGCCTGCAAATCATCACGCTGTACCTGCCGGATTGTTACTTTTCTCATGGATTCCGCCTCCTGTTTTCTCACAATATTTTCTACGGTACCGGGTTTCTATTTCCTTTCTCCCGCCAAAGGAGCCGGAAAGAAACAGCCCGCTTTTCCAATGATCTATATGAATCTTTTTGTGGTTTTACCCCACGAAAAACAGGACAGAGATGTTCACCCTGTCCTGTCAGATCATTGTTTTGAGAAACGGATTACCGGTTGAAGATAGACATGATATCCGTAAAGGTGTCGTCCTCATCGAGTCCGGTCGTCTTCTCTACACGCCCCTGCTGCGGACGGGCCGAGCTGCCGGGAGCGGAAACGCCGGTTTTTGCTGCCGCGGGGCTGACAGACTGCGCGGGTGTGCCGTCGTGCGTGGCAAAGCCGGTAGCAATCACCGTTACGCTCATTTCGTCCTCCATGGACTCATCGAACGCGGTACCCCATATGATATTGGCCTCTTCGTGGGCCTGCTCCTGAATCATGCTGGCCGCTGTTTCAATTTCGTCCAGTCCGATATCGGGAGAAGATGTAATGTTGATGATAACGCCCTTCGCGCCGCTGATGGAGGTTTCGAGAAGCGGGCTGGAGATCGCCATGCTGGCAGCCAGCTGGGCCTTCTCTTTTCCGGAGGAACGTCCTACACCCATATGCGCGTAGCCGGCGTCCTTCATGACAGCACAGATATCCGCGAAATCCAGGTTGACAAGACCGGGCAGCTTAATCAGGTCCGAAATGCTCTGTACGCCCTGGCGCAGAACGTCGTCCGCGATGGTAAACGCATTGAGCAGGGTAATCCGCTGCTCGCTGACCAGCTTGAGGCGCTCATTCGGAATCACAACAAGAGAATCAACATGCTCGCGCAGTGCGGAAATTCCGTTTTCTGCCTGCTCCATGCGGCGTTTTCCCTCAAAGCTGAAGGGCTTTGTCACAATGCCGATGGTCAGGATGCCCATGTCCCGCGCAATCTCCGCAACAATCGGAGCTGCGCCTGTACCCGTGCCGCCGCCCATACCGGCAGTGATAAACACCATGTCGCTTCCGCGCAGAACAGCCGCAATCGCCTCGCGGCTCTCTTCCCCGGACTTCTGCCCGATTTCAGGCTTGGAACCGGCGCCCTTTCCGTGGGTAATTTTATCGCCGATCTGGATCTTCTGCATTGCCTTGGAACGGAACAGGGCCTGCTTGTCCGTATTGACCGTGATAAACTCAACACCCTGTACCCCCGAGACCACCATGCGATCAACCGCGTTGCCGCCGCCGCCGCCAACACCAATCACTTTTATCTGCACGATGTTATCTTCATTATCGATTTCAAAAGGCATCTGCTGCATCCTCCTGTCGTTTTATATAAAAAAAGAATTATAATCACATTGAAAAGCAAAAACAGCCCATTTATTCAGGCAGAAATACGATCTTTATTCCACTTCCAATTTGCTATCTTATATAATTTAACACCTTTCCGGCAAAATTTCAATAACTTGTCCCCTGTATTCACAGAAAATTAAGGGGTTTTTTCCTTGGAGCAGAACGATCTGTCAGAAAATCAGGCTCCGGAAGAAACCGATGACGATGAAGCCTGAGAGTTCGAGGCCGCCTGGGCCGGCGCACTGGAGAGCACCCCGTTGGGATCGAAGTAAGCGCGATCATCTTCTTTTGCGCTGCTCAGGTTCAGAACGCCTTTTTCGTCTTTACCAATATTATCCTCTCCCTCGTCGTTTTTGCCAGTCAATATTTCTTTCCCAAACCGTATTTTATAATCCAGATCGGCCGAGGAACCCAAATTCATCGTGACCCTGTCGTCGTACACCATCAGAATCCGGTAAGGGTCGCTGATGTCGATTTTGGTGATAGAAGCAAGCGAATGGGTTTTGATGAGTGACGCAAGCTGTTCATACAGCGCCTTGGAAGAGTCATCCTTGTAAACAGCCTGCTTGCCCGGCGCCGCAGACGACAGGGCCAGTCCAACAATCATGGTTGTATTCTCGGGGGGCTGCTTTGTCTGCTCCAGCACCTTGCCCGAAGCGTTTAAAAGAACATAGCTCCCGTTCGTTTCCACTGCCCCGGCCACCTGCGCGGCCTCCACCTGAATCGAGATTTCGGCCGGGAGCCTGCGGGACACCTTCACACTCCCGATATAGGGAAGCTTCTGGCCAATGGAGGTTTCCGCCTGCTTTGTTTTTGCCAGAAACAGATTCTCTCCCTTTTGAATGCCGCATGCGGAAATGATCTGCTCCTGGGAATAGCGGGAGGTGCCCGTTACCTGTATGGAATGGATCTGAAACAGCACGGTCAGCGAAAGCGTCACGGCCGCCCCCAGCACTACCAGGAACAAAAGAACATAGAATATTCGAAGCCTTCTCTTTCGTTTTTTGTGCCGTACCCGCGGGGCGCCGCTGCTTTCGGCATGGCGCGCCCGTTCCGTCTCCGGCCGGGTATCCGGTTTTCTGCGTCTTTTCTGATCCATTGTTTGAAACCTCCGGAAACCGGGGGCTTTGATAACCCCGCTTTAATCAATCCTTTGAATCGAGGCGCCCACTGCGGCAAGGCTCAGCTCCATTTGCTCGTAGCCCCTGTCAATGTGCCGCAGACCTTCCACCTGCGTGATTCCCTCCGCCGCAAGACCCGCGATCACAAGGGCGGCCCCTCCCCGCAGATCGGGGGATTCGACCGATGCGCCCGAAAGCCTCGGCACTCCCTGCACCACGGCCACGCGGCCTTCCACCTTTATGTTCGCGCCCAAACGCAAAAGTTCGCCGACATGCTTATACCGGCTCTCAAAAATATTTTCTACAAATACACTTGTTCCGTTCGCCAAAGCGGTCATCGCCATCACGGGGGCCTGCGCGTCGGTGGGGAATCCCGGGTACGGCATGGTGCGCACGCTTTTGACGGGTTGAAGCCACTGGGGCGCCGTGATCTTGAGTTCGTCTTCACAAAACATCAGACCGCAGCCGCTTTCCTCAAAGACCGGGATCATCGGCTCCAGATGACGGGGGTCGATCCGGCTGATCAGGAGGGTGCTGCCCGTGACGGCTGCCGCCGCCATATAGGTCGCTGCTGCGATGCGGTCTGGAATGACGCTGTGCTCGCAGCCGGAAAGCTTTGCCACACCTTCAATCACGATCGTGCTCTCCCCCGCGCCGCGGATTTTGGCGCCGCACGCATTGAGGAAGTTTGCCAGATCACAAATCTCGGGCTCACGCGCCGCGTTGGTAATAACAGTGGTTCCCTTGGCGCATACCGCGGCGATCATCACGTTCTCTGTAGCGCCAACACTGGGGAAGGAAAATCCGATCTTCGCCCCTTTCAGTCCGTCGGGAGCGCTGCAGTCCAGACACCCGTGATCCTCCTCAATTTCCACTCCCATTCGGCGGAGCGCCGCCAAATGCAGATCAATCGGGCGCGGCCCGAGTTCACAGCCGCCGGGGAACGAAAGCTTGGCGCGTCCGGTTCGGGCTACAATGGCCCCTAAAAACACTATGGAGGACCGCATCTCTCTCATCAGATAATCCGGAATATCGCTGTGGCTGATTCCTGAGGAATCAATCGTCACGTCTCCGCCGCTGCGGATGACCCGGCACCCCAGATATCGGAGTATCTTCGCACAGGTTTCCACATCTGACAAAACAGGGCAGTTATGTAACACTGTCTCTGTGTTACAGAGCATGGACGCCGCCAAAATGGGCAGAGTGCTGTTTTTTGCTCCATGGACAAGAATCTCCCCCTGTAACCTCTTGTGTCCTTCTATCAAAAATTTTGCCACATCAAACACCCTTTCTTGCCTATTGTGCTTTGCTATATTATGCAAAAGCAAGTCGGGTGTGTGACAGGGGACAATCATGTCGTTTGCACAGTTTCGAGCATAATTTTATAAATTCTTTCGTTGGCATCCAAAATTGCCATTTTTTTTGCGTTTCTTCCCAGCTCCTGTACGCCGCCGGCAGACGAAAACGCCTGTTCGACCATGCGCAGAAGCGCTTCGGAAGATAGGTCTTTTTCCTCTAAAAGCATCGCCGCCTTGCGGCGAACCAGCGCCATGGCATTGTGATACTGATGATTTTCCGCCACATTCGGCGAGGGAATCAGAATAGACGCTTTGCCCTGCGCCTGCAGCTCGCTGAGCGTAATGGCTCCGGCCCGGCAGATGACAAGATCCGCCGCCGCCATGCAGTCCGGCATATTGCGTATGTATTCCTTCAGCTGAATGTTTTTCGCGGCCTTGGAATTCAGACCTTTTTCTCGCAGAAGCTCCGGCAGCCACCCGCCGTGCTGCCCATAACCGTGAATGTGCTGGTATTTTTGATTTTTCGCGCTGGAGAGCAAAAGCTCCACCACCGCCTCATTGATGCTTCTTGCGCCAAGGCTGCCGCCAAACGACAGGATCACGGGACGTTCGTCCAATCCAAGCGCACGGCGGGCGCGTTCGCGGTCTGCCCGCAGAATCTCCTGCCGCACCGGGTTGCCGGTGACCGTACACTGAGCGCCGGAGGCCATGTACTGCTGCGCGTCCTCCACCGCCAGCATCACGCGGTCCACCTTGCCGGAAAGAACCTTGTTCGTCACGCCCGGGTATGCGTTCTGCTCATGGATCAGGGCCGGAATCCCCAATTTTACAGCCTCGCGGATGACCGGGCCGCTGACATAACCGCCCGTGCCGATGCACAGGTCGGGCTCGAATTCGCGCAGAATCCGCTTGGATTCCGCGGTGGAGGTCACGATGCGCACCAGCGTTTTCACGTTGCGGGCCATCGCCTTCACCGTCAGCTTGCGCTGAAAGCCGGAGATGGTAATGCTCTGGAACGGAAAGCCCGCTTCCGGCACCAGACGTTCCTCCATCCCGCCTTTGGCGCCCACATATAAAATCTGGGCATCCGGCTGCTGCTCACGCAGATAGCCGGCAATGGCAAGAGCGGGATTGATATGTCCGGCGGTTCCGCCGCCGGCAAATAAAACCTTCATTGTGGAAAAGCCCCCTAAGTTTTCTCGATCGCCGACGTTCGTGAAATAGACAGCACCACGCCCATCTGCGCCAAAAGCAGCACCAGCGACGTACCCCCATAGCTGAAAAACGGCAGGCTGATGCCGGTGTTGGGGATCGTATTGGTGATAACCGCGATATTCAGAACCACCTGCAGGCCAACCTGCAGCGTAAGGCCGATGCCGAGCAGCATGCCGAACTTATCCTTCGCCTTGAGCGAGATCGTCACCCCGCGCCAAACCAGCAGCGCAAACAGGATCACAATAATGAGCGCGCCAATAAACCCCAGCTCCTCGCAGACGATGGCAAAGATAAAATCGTTCTGCGGCTCGGGCAAATACAGGTATTTCTGGCGCGACTGCCCAAGCCCGAGACCCAAAAGGCCCCCGGAGCCGATGGCGTACAGCGACTGGCGCGTCTGCCAGGTGTCTGCCAGCAGATTTTTTTCTGTGGTAAACGGATCCAGCCACGCGACAACGCGGTCGTTGGCGTAGCTGAATTCCGACGTAAACAAGACGAGGTAAGCGATTCCGGCCAGAGCGACGCCGAAGGCCGCGCCGAACCAGCGCAGCGGCACACCGCCGATAAACAGCATCATTCCCGCCAGAGCGATGATGATGACCGCGGCGGACACGTGCGGCTCACGAATGAGCAGCAGCACCGTAACGGCCAGCAGAAGCACATACGGAAGCACGCCGTAGCGGGCCGTATCCATGCGCTTGAAGTTGATCGAAATCAGATGTGCAAAGCACAGCGTCATGGCGAACTTGGCGATTTCAGACGGCTGAAAGCCGAACAGTCCCAGGTTGATCCAGCGGTGCACCCCCTTGACGGCGGGCAGAAACAGCACGATCACCAGAAACGCATAGCTCACCAGCAGCAGTGGAATCGCAAACCGGTGCAAATGATGATAGTCAAAGTACGAGATCAGCAGCATCAGAATCACGCCCAGTATGGCAAACGCCACCTGGCGGATAATGAAGTAGTAGCTGTTTCCATAATTATAATAGGCGTAGGCGTAACTGGCGGAAAACAGCATCACAAGGCCGATCACGACCAGCACCAGCACCAGGAATAAAAACGGCATATCCAGACCGGAGCGTACAGAAAACACCCGGAATTTTTTTCTGACCCGTTTGGTTAAGGGCGTCATTTTTGCGGCCGCCGGCTGCTTCTGTTCCGGCACATTTCTTCCCGCGTACGGTTTTCTCGGCTGACGCGGCTGCGGTACCGGATTTCTTCTGCTTTCTCCGGACATCGACACCCCTCCTTTTTCACGAAATACATCTTAGCACATCTGCACGCCGCAATCTGTCAAAGCGTGCCGACGAACTGAACGCCATCCATCCTGACGTTGGCGCTCACAGTCCCTTGAGCACGCTGTACAGGGCCAGAGCCCCGCCGGCGAGCGTTACCAGAGAGAACACCAGGCAGATTTTGATTTCGCTCCACCCGCACATTTCAAAATGATGATGGATCGGACTCATTTTAAACAGGCGCTTGCCATGCGTCGCCTTAAAATAGCTGACCTGCAGCACCACGGAAAGAATCTCGCAAAGATAAACGATCCCGATCGGGACAAGCAGGATCGGCAGGTTCAGGCCAAAGCCGAGCACACAGATCATCCCGCCCAAAAACAGGGAGCCGGTATCGCCCATAAAAACCTTCGCCGGGTTAAAGTTCCAGAGCAAAAAGCCGAGGCAGCCGCCCGCGAGCGCACCCGCGACAATACCAAGGCCGTTCAGGGCCAGTACACCGGAAATCACCAGAAAGGACAGAGCGGCGAAAAAGGTGACCGAAGCGTTCAGTCCGTCGATTCCGTCCGTAAAATTGACCGCGTTGACAACGCCGACGATCACCAGCAGCGCAAGCACCCAGTACAGCATGCCGAGATTGATGCTGCCGACAAAGGGGATCAGCGTGGAGGAACCGGCGCCGGAAAGATACAGCGCCGCAAGGTATGCGCCGGCCGCCAGAAACTGCAGCACGAGCTTCTGCCGCGCGGTAAGGCCGAGATTGCGCTTCTTTACCACCTTGATATAGTCGTCAAAGAAGCCGATCGCGCCGAACGCCAGGGCCATCCCAAGCCCGCCGTAAACGCGCGTTCTCATATTCAGCGGCTCCAAAAGCGATTTGTCCGCGTTTCCATTGAAGTAATAGACGGGGATAAAAATCGCGATCGCCGCCGTGATTCCCAGAATAAACATGATACCGCCCATTGTGGGAGTGCCCTGCTTTTTTTTATGCCACTTCGGGCCATCCTCCAGGATTGTCTGCCCGAAATGAACCCGGCGCAAAAATGGGATCAACCATTTGCCCGATATTCCGGTAATGAGAAATGCCGTACCTGCCGCTGCTCCTATTTCAAACCCTGCCATCTGCTGTTCCACCTTTTGTATGTTCTCTTATTTTCTCCCGTTCGTCAGCCTAAATTCCGGCTTAGCTGCGGAATTTCATTGAGTGCATCCGTTACCCGCGCAAACGGAATCCCGCAGCGGATCGCTGCAAGCGCCGCCACAAGGGCCGGGCGGATTCCCTGCTCTTCGTCGAGCGCAACACGCCCCACGATTCCGCCGCTCTCCAGCTCAAACACGATCCCATATCCGTTTTGACGGATATTCCGGGCGAAAACGTCCGCTTCGGGGCTGTGTACGGAATAGCTGACCCGCTGTGCTCCCGGCAGCACCGGGAGCGCCGTTTCATATTCTACCGCGTGATAGCGGAAAGGGCAAGAGATACTTTCCGTCATTCTTCCCGAATTTTCCAGAAGCATGTATTCCAGGCCCTCGGTTCGATTCGGCATGCAGCCGGGCTGTACCAGAAGGAAGTCCGCCTCCGGCAGCTCCGCCGGATCACATGCCACCCGGTAGCCGCAGCTTTCCAGCAGATATTGCAGGAGTCTCGCCGCTTTCGGGTTTTCAATCGCCAACAGCCGGACCGGATATCTCTTTTGCTCAGACTGCCACTGTTTCATATGCTTCCTCCGCAAAGCGCCGTTTGTAAAAAAACGCCGCCTTTCCAAAAGCTCATTTTGTGTCTTTCCCCGCTTTACACGGGGAAAGACACAGTTGTTTGAAAGTGTTCAGGCAAGATTGGGATTACTGCACCTGGTCAAATTCGACGAACCCGACGTTGACCACCGTGCCGGGAGATACTTTTGTTCCCGCGGCGATGCTCTGGGAATGCGACTGCGCTTTCCCGCCTGTCAGCGCCGCACCGGAAACCGTGATATTGATTCCCGCTTCGGCTGCGGCGCTGTTGGCCTGCGTCAGCGTCATGCCCATCAGGTTCGGCACCGTCACCTGACGGCTCTCGCTCTCAGCATCCGTCATCAGCACCACCGTACCGTTCTGCGGAATACTCTTCCCGGATTCGGGTATCTGCTTGAGTACGGTATCGCCGCTGCCGTACACCTTCTGCTTCAGGCTCAGCTTCTGCAGCGCCGCTTTGGCCACGTCGAGCTTCTTGCCGGTCACATCCGGTGTGGCTACATCGAGTTTTTCCATTTCCGCGTCGGTATATTTTCTCTCAACACCCAGATAGGGCAGAATTTCTTCCATCATTTTACCGAATACGGGGCCGGCTACCGCGCCGCCGTAGTAGCTGTCTCCAGCCGGCTCATCGAAGAACACCAGCAGTGCGATCTGCGGGTCGTCCGCCGGAGCGAAGCCGCAGTAAGAAGCGATGTATTCCATCTTTTTCTTGCCGCCCGCGATGTACTCCGCCACCTTTTCAGACGTACCGGTCTTACCGGCTACACGATAGCCGGGCAGGTAACCGTTTTTCGCGGTACCTGTGGTGGCGTTCATCTGCAGAATCTTGCTCATGCGGCGGGACACATCTTCTGAAATGACCTGACGCTTGACCTTGGTATCCACGGACTGGACGATGTTGCCGTCGCTGTCGAGCACCTGGCTGACCAGATGGGGTTGCACCAGATAACCGCCGTTTGCGACCGCGGCCGCCGCGGTGACCATCTGAATCGGGGTGATACTGAAGTTCTGGCCGAACGATTCCGTCGCAAGCTCAACGGGGTTCAGCTGGCTGGCGGTATAATAAAGGCTCCCTGCCTCGCCGGGCAGATCGATCCCTGTTTTTTCGGTCAGGCCAAACGCCGCGAAGTATTTAAAGAAGCGCTCTGCGCCCAGCATTTCACCCACTTTGATAAATACCGGGTTGCAGGAGTTCATCAGGCCCTGTACAAAGGTCTCGCTGCCGTGCCCGCCGGACTTCCAGCAATGGATGGTGGTGCCGGAAACAACCGCCGCGCCGTTGCAGAAGAACTGCGTGTTTTCGTTGACGACGCCCTCTTCCATGCCCGCGGAACCGACTACCATTTTAAAAACGGAGCCGGGGTAGTAGGTATCACTGACCGCTTTGTTTCTCCACTGGGCCTGCTGGGCGACTACTTTTGCGTCGGATTTGGCCTTTTTAATTTTTTTACCCTCTTCGGTGGTGTCGTCGCCGTCCGGCATATTGGCCACACGCGCCGCCTCGGTGGGATCTGAAATAATCAGCGGGAAGTTGGGGTCAAAATCCCCCTTGACCGCAAGGCCGAGAATTGCGCCGGTTTTCACGTCCATTGCGATGGCCGTCGCGCGGTTCTTTACCTTGTTATTCACGACGCCTTCTTCCAGATATTTTTCGAGAAAATGCTGTACGATTTCATCGATGGTGAGCACCAGACTGTAACCGTCCTGCGCCTCTACCTTCTGTTCATATTGGAAGGGCATGTCGGTGCCGATGGCGTTCTTCGCGGTAACCAGCCGCCCGGCGGTGCCGGTGAGCTGCTTGTCATAGTACGCCTCCAGGCCGGAAAGGCCCTGGTTGTCAGTGCCGGTAAAGCCCAGCAGGGTCGCCGCAAAACTGCCGAACGGATAATATCGTTTATAATCCTCGATCAGCCGGATGCCGTTGCCGATTTTTTTCTCTTCTTTAAATTTCAGGATTTCATCCTTTACTTCGGTTTCCACTTTGCGCTTTAAGACATCATAGTAGCTTTTTTTCTTCGTATGCTCCAGAATTTCGTTTTTGTCCATGCCGAGAATTTGGGACAGGCCCTCGGCAATCGTTTCCCGCTGCTCATCGGTTGTGAGATAAGCGGGTTCCAGCACAACGGTCCATACCGTTGCGCTCTGTGCCAGCGGACGCATGTTGCGGTCGTAAATTGCCCCGCGCATAGCCGGAATAGTCGTATCCTTCATCTGCTGCTCCACCGCGCGCTCCTGAAGGCTCTCGCCCTCCACCAGCTGCAGCTTGACCAAACTGAATATAATTGCCCCGAACCCCACTACCATAAATATGGCCAGCAGAAACAGCGTTCTGCGCCACATCCGGATGGTTGTTCCTTTTGCCATAACACATTCCCCCGCACTTTCCGGCTTGCCAGCTTCTTCGATAAGGTTCTTACAAAAACGAGAGTTAAGATTATCTCTCAACTCTCGGCTTTCCGTCCCCGGCCCATACAGTACCGGTATTCATACTTATTTGTGAGCCGCCATAATTATGACAGCAGGTTTTGAAGCGAATTCCACGCGGAAGTCCACCAGTTGCCCGCAGCGTTTGGATCGAGAACCTGACCCTTGTCGCCGGGCGACAGTTTGATGCACTCTACCTGAGCGTATGTAATCTTGCTCATTCCCAGCTGATCCTTGGCGTACACCTCGGCCGCCTGCAGGGTCATGCGGGAATCGGATTTCACTTTCAGCTGCGTATGTAGGCTTTTCTGCTCTTCCATCTGCTTGGTAGCGGAGTTCAGCTGCTCCGTCAGCTCTGTCAGCTGAACCTGGCCGTACACCAGGGTACCCAGGATGGAAACCATCAAAGCCATAAAACAGAAGGTAGCCACCAGCCCTAAAGATTTTCGCTTCGGACGTCGATTTTCCTCGAGCTGCTGCGAAGGAAGCTCGATAACATTGCTTGGCTTTCTGGGCAGCTCTTTCTGCTGCGGCTCAAACAAAGAAAAATCGTATGCCGTGTTCTGCTTGCTCATTGACCTGTGCCACTCCTTCCTGATTGCCGTGATTCTTTTTCATTATAATTTAATCTAATTTCGTGCACACCCTCAGCCTGGAGCTGCGGCTGCGCGGATTTTCTTTCAGTTCTTCCTCCGACGGGGAAAGCCCTCTTTTATAGAGAAGCTCTGCCTTCGGCGTTCGGCCGCAGACACATACCGGAAAATCCGGCGGGCAGATGCAGCCCTGGCACCACTCGGCCATTCTTTTTTTCACGATCCGGTCTTCCAGCGAATGGAAGGTGATCACCGCAAGACGGCCGCCGGGCTTTAAAAGCGAGAACGCGGCATTGAGCCCCTCCGAAAGGCGGTCAAGCTCGCCGTTGACCTGAATCCGCAGCGCCTGAAAGGTTTTGCGGGCCGGGTGCCCCGGTTCCCTGCGGACAGCGGCCGGAACCGACTGCCGGACAACCTCTGCAAGCTGCAGCGTCGTGGTAATTGTTTTTTCTTCTCTGGCGGCTACAATGCCCTTGGCAATACGGACCGCGCTTTTTTCTTCGCCGTACTGGCTCAGGATTCTGGCCAGCTCCTGCCATGTCAGCGTGTTCACCAGATCGGCTGCGCTTGTCCCCTGCTGGCTCATGCGCATATCGAGCGGCGCGTCCTGATGATAGGAAAAGCCGCGCTCCGCCGTATCGAGCTGATGGGAGGATACGCCGATGTCCATCAGCACCCCGTCGACCCCGGTAATCCCGCACTCTTCGGCCAGAAAATCCATCTGAGAAAAGTTGCCCCGCCGCACCAGCACATTGGGGTAATCCTTCAGACGTTTTTTTACAGCCTCGATCGCGTCCGGGTCCTGATCAATTGCCAAAAGCGTTCCCGCAGCGCCAAGACGCTTTGCGATTGCTTCGGAATGACCGCCGCCGCCCGCGGTGCCGTCGATATAGATTCCATCCGGCTTGATGTTCAGGGAATCGATCGTCTCCTGAAACAGCACCGGGATGTGTTCAAAGCTCACAGACCGTCACCCACCTTTATCACGAAAATCGGAACGTTCTCCTCTTAGAGCGGCAGATATCTCCCGCTTTGAGGTTCTTATAATTCCAGGATATCCATCGCTTCCGCAATGCTCTCCTCCGTCAGGCCGGAATTGAATTCTGCCCAGCGGGCCGCGTCCCAAATTTCCGCACGGCTTGAAGCGCCGATCACTGCTACATCCTTCTGAATCTGAGCGTAATCCCGCAGCTGCTGCGGAATCAGCACTCGACCCTGCTTGTCCGGCTCAACCTCAGCCGCGCCGGAAAAGAAAAAGCGCTGAAGCCCTCTGGCTTTGGAAATCGGCATCTGCCGGATTTTCTCCTGCAGACGTTCCCATTCCACGCCCGAAAGCACAAAAAGGCATCCATCCAGGCCCTTGGTGATATAAAACCGTTCTCCCAAATCCTCACGGAATTTGGCGGGAACGATCACTCGGCCCTTCGGATCGATATTATGTTGGTATTCTCCAATCAACATAACAGCCTGTCCGGGGAGCAGCGGCAAACCACTTTGCTCTACTTCCCTCCACCTTTCACCACTTTTGTTTAAATTATACTGGATCGAAGCGGAAAAAGCAATCTTTTTTTTCGGCCTCTTGACAAAAGAAATCAAGCAATTTCGGGCAAAATCCAGTAATTCCTCAGTTAAATGGCAAAAAATTCCTTTTATTATTTCAATAATTTACCAATAATAAAATTATGAATTATTACTAAAAAAACACACAGAAGCCTGATCGTTGGCTTCTGTGTGTTTTTTCACTTTGATTATTCTAAAAGCTTCTCCCGCAGGCCCCGCAGAATCACTTTTTCTCTGCGGGAAACCTGCACCTGTGTCATCCCCAGGGCCTGTGCTGTTTGCGCCTGCGTCTGACTTTTAAAGTACCGGTATACAATAATACTGCGGTCTCTCGGCTCCAGCTCACCGACCACCTGCTGCAAAGACAGCAGCTCCGAAATCCGCTCATCGGGCGCCTCCACCGGCACATCGATCTGCCCGCCGCCCTCATCCTCCGCCGCGGTGAGCGAAAGAGGCTGCTGACCGGCATTTACCGCCTGCGCCGCTTCGGTGATTTCGACCCCGAGCTCTGCCGCAAGCTCCCCGATGGTGGGGGTTCTGCCGTGTATCCTGTTAAACTCTGCCGTGGCCCTCGTCGCTTTCAGCGAAAGCTCCTTGAGCGAGCGCCCCACCTTGATGCTGCCGCCGTCCCGGAACAGACGGCGCATTTCACCGAGGATGACCGGCACCGCGTAGGTGGAAAAACGCAGCCCGCGCTCCTCCTCAAAATGATCGACCGCCTTGACCAGCCCCATACATCCCGCCTGGAACAGATCTTCATACTCCACGCCGCGCGCCTTAAAGCGTTTGGCACACGCGTGCACCAGACCGATGTTCTCACTGATCATGCGGTCCCGGTCAATCATTGGAAGCCCGCCTGCGGGCCAGCTTCTTCTTGAGCGTGACGGTGGTGCCCTTCTGCACGCGGGACGTCACAAGGACGTCATCCATAAAGCTTTCCATCACCGCAAAGCCCAGTCCGGCACGCTCTTCCCCGCCGGTGGTAAACAGCGGCTCTCTGGCCTTCTGCACATCCTCGATGCCGCAGCCTTTGTCGCGAATGCGGATTTGCACCCCGCCGTCCTCATACAGCCTGGCGGTTATGTAAATCATGCCCAGCGTGTCGCGGTACGCATGGACAATGCAGTTTGTCACCGCCTCCGACACGGCTGTTTTAATATCGGAAATCTCGTCGATGGTCGGGTCCATCTGCGCTACAAACGCCGACACGACCGCCCGCGCAAAGCTCTCGTTTGCGGAACAGCTGAGAAAAGACACGTTCATTTCATTCATCGGTTTCACGGTATACCACTCCTTTTTCAAATTTCACCAGCTTGTCCAGCCCTGCCATGGAAACCACTTTTTCCACCTTCGGCGGCAGATTCGCAATGGTGACGGAACCCCCCAGCACCTGCATCAGCCGATAACGGCCCATGATCAGCCCCACGCCCGAGCTGTCCATAAACTGCACCCTGGAAAAATCCAGAATCAACTCTTTGGGCTTCGTTTTCCCGGCCGTTTCGTCAATGGCCTCACGAATCCCCCGGGCGTTATGATGGTCGATTTCGCCGCTGAGCAGAGCTGTCAGCGTGCCTTCCTTTAAAATCAGCCTGACATCATTCATTGTTCTTCCTCCCGGATTTTACCCGCATCTGTTTTCTTCCTTTATTTTTTCCAGAAATTTCCGATTATACATACCTTTGCAAAAAATTCGACAAAATCGGAGCAAATTCTGAAAAATCCATCGGGAAACAGCCTGTCCCATTCCCGGAAAAACGCTGCGGGAAATAAAAAAACCTCTACCCATTAGGATAGAGGTTTTCTGGTAAAATTTTACTCGAATTATGCGGATGGAGCCATTCCTTTTAAAATTTCGATGGCAATCGGGCGAATTTCGGCCGCAAGGTACAATGAGCCGCACACGATGATCGCGCCGTCGCCCCCCGCGTGGGCAAGGGCCAGCTCCACCGCCTGCCGGGGCGACTGCGCCGCCTTGGCCGAAACTCCCATTTCCCGCCAGAGAGCGGCAAAATCCTCTGCCTGCATGGCGCGGGGATTATCGGGAGTGAGGGTGTAAACCTGATCGAGCAGGCCGTTCAGATAGCCGATCGAGGCATGACTGTCCTTATCGGCGAGCATGCCCATAATGGCCGTGATCCTTTTGCCGGAAAGATACTGACGCAGCGCCGCCGCCAGCGCCTGTACCCCGTTCGGGTTATGCGCGCCATCCAGCAGGAAGATCGGATGTTTGGAGAGCAGCTCCAGACGCGCCGGGAAGGATACCTGCGCAAAGCCCTCGGCTACCGCCTGCAAAGGAAGCTTGAAGCCCTTTCTGCGCAGAACGTCCAGCGCCGCCAGAACGGTGGCGGCATTGAGCACCTGATGCTCGCCGATCAGCGGCATGTGCATCGGGGCGCCGCGATAGACAAAGCGGGTGCCGAGCAGATCGCTTTCCACCTGCTCCATCTCTTCCGGCTCCGCAACGCAGAAGCTGTTGTTCCGCTGCTGCGCCGCCTCGCGCATCACCTGCATGGCGCCGTAGTCCTGCCGCGAGAACACAACGGTATCGCCGCCCTCTTTGATGATGCCGGCCTTTTCAAACGCGATTTTCTCCACCGTATCACCGAGGATTCCGGTGTGATCGAGCGAGATGGACATGATGACCGATACAAGCGGGGTTTTGATGATATTGGTCGCGTCGAAGCGGCCGCCGAGACCGACCTCCAGCACCACCACATCGCATTTGCTGCGAGCGAACCACTCCATCGCCAGAGCGGTGATGAATTCAAATTCCGTGAGGGCGTCGCCGTCCTGCTCCATCTCCTGAATGAGCGGCAGCAGTTCCTCAGTCAGCGCGGCCAGCTCCTCTTTCGGGATCATCTGCCCGCAGATCTGCATGCGCTCGCGGAACTCCAGAATATAGGGGGAAATATACAGGCCCGTTTTGTAGCCCGCCGCAGTCAGCACGGAAGAGAGCAGCGCGCAGGTGGAGCCCTTGCCGTTGGTGCCGGCCACATGCACAAACTTCAGCCGGTCCTGCGGATTGCCCATTTTGTCGAGCAGCTTTATAATGCGTTCGAGACCCGGCTTAATGCCAAACTTTGCCTGAGAAGAGATTTGTTCCAGCGCTTCTTGATATGTCATGATCGCATCCCCTTTTCCGGCCATCCGTTTTGGGGCCTTGCCAGATCAATAAAGAACAACGGGTTTTCGAGATAAAACTGTGCCGAACAAGGAAGCCGCGCAGGAATACATTCCGCATTCCGAGCATTTTGATGCCGGGCAGTGCAATTTCAGCCGAAACAGAGAAGTCTCTTCATTTTTCAAACGAGGCCTGAATAAAAATCGTCTGCCGCCAAAAATGGCGGCGACGCTCGGATGAACCGAATTACTTATTATTTGCTGAGATTTTGAATCGCCAAACGGATACCGGCGGCTTTTTCCGCCAACTTCTCTGCGTTTTTACGCACACCGTCCACCACATTGTCGGGCGCTTTAGAGAGGAAGGTTTCGTTTTTGAGCTTCGCCTCGGCGGAATCCAACTGCTTTTGGATGGACTCCAGCTCTTTTTCAAGCCGGGCCAGCTCGGCCTTCTTATCCACCAGCTCGTCGGTGGGGATATACAGCGTCGCGGCATCGGCAACGATCGTCACGGCGTCCGGCAGGTTCCAGGAATCCGCGATCTCTACCTGACTTGCGTATGCAAGGCGGGAGATCACGTCGACATTCGCGCGGAACGTATCTGCGGCCGTGCCTGTTACGGCGACAGAAAGATGCGCCTTGCGTGACGGCGGCACGTTCATTTCGGCACGGCGGTTGCGCACGGCACGGATGGCATCCATCACGCGACGCATTTCAACGCGGTCCTGCTCAAAGCTGAGCGCCGCGTCGTATTCGGGCCATTTGGAGACCATGATGGAATCGCCCTCATGCGGCAGCGACTGCCAGATTTCTTCCGTAATAAACGGCATGAACGGATGCAGGAGCTTCAGCGTATTGGACATGACCCACACCAGCACCTGCCGGGCGCTCTGCGCAGTCTGCTCGTCCTCGCCCTGCATGCGGATTTTGGCGATCTCGATATACCAGTCGCAGAAATCATCCCACAAAAAGTCATAGAGCTTCTGCACGGCGATGCCGAGCTCGAATTTCTCAAGATTCTCGGTGATTTCCTTTACCACCTCGTGGAAGGTGCCGATGATCCAGCGGTCGGCCTGCGTCAGGTGCTCCGGCAGGCGGTTTTCCACCTCATGGCCTTCAATATTCATGCGGATAAAGCGGGCCGCATTCCAGATTTTATTTGCAAAGTTACGGCTGGCGCTGACTTTGTCGTCTGAAAAGCGCAGATCGTTGCCCGGGCTGTTGCCGGTCGCGAGCGTAAAGCGCAGCGCGTCCGCACCGAAGTCCGCGATGACCTCCAGCGGGTCGATGCCGTTGCCGAGCGACTTGGACATTTTGCGTCCCTGCGCGTCACGCACCAGGCCGTGGATCAGCACGGTGTCGAACGGCACCTGACCGGTCTGCTCGATGGCAGAGAAGATCATGCGCGCCACCCAGAAGAAGATGATATCATAGCCCGTTACCAGCGTGTTGGTCGGGTAGAAGTATTTCAAGTCCTCGGTATTCTTCGGCCAGCCGAGTGTGGAGAACGGCCACAGCGCGGAAGAGAACCAGGTGTCGAGCGTGTCGGAATCCTGATGCAGGTGACGGCTGCCGCACTTCGGGCATTTTTCCGGCGCTTCCCTGGCGACGGTCATTTCGCCGCAGTCCGCGCAGTACCACGCGGGAATGCGGTGGCCCCACCACAGCTGACGCGAAATACACCAGTCGCGGATATTTTCCATCCAATGATAATAAATTTTTTCAAAGCGCTCGGGGACGAATTTCACTTCGCCGTCCTTCACGCGGCCGATCGCGGGCTTGGCCAGCGGCTGCATTTGGACGAACCACTGCTTGGAAACGCGCGGCTCAACGATGGTGGAGCAGCGGTAGCAAGAGCCGACATTGTGCTTGATCGGCTCCACCTTGATGAGGTAGCCCTGCTCGTCCAGGTCTTTGACGATCTGCTTTCTCGCTTCCAGGCGGTCCATCCCCCGGTACTTGCCGCCATTTTCATTGATGACGCCGGCCTCGTCCATCACATTGATGACGGGCAGATTGTGGCGCAGGCCGACCTCGAAGTCGTTCGGGTCGTGCGCCGGGGTGATCTTCACCACGCCGGTTCCGAATTCCGGCTCCACATATGAATCCGCAATGATCGGGATCTCTTTGCCTACCAGCGGCAGGATCACGGTTTTGCCGACCAGGTGCCGGTAGCGCTCGTCGTCCGGGTACACCGCCACGGCGGTATCGCCCAGCATGGTTTCAGGCCGGGTAGTCGCAAGGCGGATGTCGCCGGAGCCGTCGCCGAGCGGGTAGCGCAGGTGCCAGAAGCTGCCCTCGTGCTCGCTGAATTCCACCTCCGCGTCGGAAATAGAGGTGCGGCAGTGCGGGCACCAGTTGATGATGCGCTCGCCGCGGTAGATCAGGCCCTTTTCATACAGGCGCACAAACACCTCGCGCACCGCTTCGGAGCAGCCCTCGTCGAGTGTGAAACGCTCACGCTCCCAGTCGCAGGAACAGCCGAGCTTTTTGAGCTGGCCGATGATGGTTCCGCCGTATTTTTCTTTCCAGTCCCACGCGCGGCTCAAAAAGCCCTCGCGGCCGATTTCTTCCTTAGTGATGCCCTCTTTGCGCATGGCCTCCACGATTTTTGCCTCCGTCGCGATGGAGGCGTGGTCGGTACCCGGCAGCCACAGAGCCGAATAGCCCTGCATTCTGCGCCAGCGGATCAGAATATCCTGTAAGGTTTCGTCCAGCGCATGCCCCATGTGAAGCTGGCCGGTAATATTCGGCGGCGGAATGACAATGGTATACGGGTCCTTCTGCGGGTCCGCCTCCGCGTGAAAATAGCCGCCGGAAAGCCAGAACTGATAAATTCTGTCCTCTACCTCCTGCGGCTCATACGTCTTCGCAAGCTCCTTGCTCATTCTGTTTCCTCCTAAAAATCTATCCAAATCAAGCGGCGCTGCGGGGAGCGCCAGCCGGGCACAAAGCCCGGCCTTATTGGGTACAAATCACGCTGCGTTTACCGCCCGAAAAGCACAAAGCGCGGGGATTCCCACGCCCTGTTTTCCGCAATTTTCCGCACAAAGCACGGCGATTCGCGGCTGTTCGCATCTGCCTCATATTATCCCATCGTACCGGGGCTTTGTCAATGATTAATTGGCCGGAACCGCGCACCCCGGGCCGCACAGCGCGGCATTGTCCACAATCACGGCAAGGCACAGGGAAAGCGGCACATCCTGCTGCCGCTCCACGTGAATTCCGTAGCCGTCGCCGTGGGCCGTCCAGCAGGGCGCGTGAGTCATGCGCACGTTGCCCCGGCCGTCCACCGCGTCGAAACTGCGGGTGAGAAGATCGCCGCGAAGGCTCCAGTCGGTCTTGCTCAGACGCAGGCTGCCGCCCGATGACGCAAGGTTATACGTCACGCGCATGCGTTCTTTCTCCCCGATCTGCACGCTGTACTTGCACAGACCGTGGATTCCCACGCAGCTGATTTTCGCTGCCTCGGCTCCGGCGGCATCGCGCAGGTACAGTTTGCCCCCGAACGAGCCCCACTCGCCTTCTACGGTATAAAGACAGGTACCGGCTGTGTCGAATACATCAAACAGAGTCGAACCCGCCTCGGTATGTCTGTTCAGATAATAGTCCATCCGGATGTCCCCTTCGATATTCCATCGATTCTCTTACCCTTATTTTCTGGTAAATTGGTAAGAATATTCCGTTTCCTTCATAACGACCGGTCCGCCCAGAATACGCTCCGCCGTGCGCTGCGTGACCGGCTCTGTACCGTTGTTTACGCCGTAGGGCGCTTTGACCACATATAAAAGGGCCGGCCTGTTCTGCGGATTTTGGGTAAAGAACGCGTCAATCCGTTTCGACGGCAGCTCTGAGCGCCAGAGTGACGGCGGCGCGGGCCTCTGCTGGCCGCACAGATAGCCGAACGGCAGCAGCTCGTTAAACATCACTTTTCCGTCATCCGAGGGCATGGCATTTTGAATATCCTCCACCAGGCCGGTATAGCGGGCCGCCGCAGCCGGTGTGGTGTAAAGGCCCTTGGCCGGGCCGGTCGTCAGCTGCGTGCGCAGGTACACGATCGGTTCATCGCGGTAAACGGCCTGAGCGCGCATGACCGTGTTGCACAGCACCAAAAGCACCAGAGAGCTGGCAAACGCCGCCCAAAGAGTTTTCAGCATCCTGCGGCGCGCCGCGGGCGCCTCGCGCTCCGCCGTGTAAAAATCATATGCCGTTAAAACCAGCGCCAGCGAGGAAAGATTCAGGATGTACGACGCGCCCGTCATCCCGTTATTGCTGGCCGCATACACCGCCCAGCTGAGCACCAGCGACGGTACGTACAAAACCCAGATCACAATCCGGCTGCGGCGCTGCGGCCGGTACGCCGTGAGAACCAGCGGCCAGAGCCCTGCGCAGGCCTGAATATAATTGACCTTAGAGGTAAAGGTCAGATCGGATTCCGACTGGATCAGCACCATACCCACATTAATAATCAGGCTCAGCGGCATGCAGATCCAGATCATCACTTCCAGCACCGGTGAAAGGTCGAGGTCTGTTTTCATCTGACGCGACAAAACGATGAGTACCAACAGCGTGATTTCGAGCAGAGAAAGAATCGTGAGCAGCTGGTAATCCTGCAAAAATAGCGAGGTTTTGACGAGCAGGTTCTGGTACGGATGCTCCGGGTCCTGAAACAGATACCTCACATTATTGACGATTCCCCAAATCCCGCTTACCGCCAGCAGATACCCTGCTGCCAGAAGCAGAGTGACCGCCCCGCCGCAGAGCATCCCGAACAGCGGCGCGCGCGATTCGGGCTCGAGGCCGTTTTTCCGCACACGCGGGTGAATCCGGAACAGTGCCAGCAGAAAAATCGGCACCATCACAATGAAAAACGGGTAGGAAATACACGCAAACGCCAAAAGGGCTCCCGAAAGCGCCCCGATGCCAAAGGCCACCGGCACCGAAAAGGAATCCCCATAAAGAAAAAACAGAAGCATGGCGGCTGACGTTGTAAACAGATACCCCATACTATTATAGGAAAAATTATTGATCCCGAACGGGGTAAACGAAAAAAACAGGCCCGCGCAGATCAACGCCGGAAGCCTGCGCCGGAACAGACGGAACACCGCCCGGTATACCAGAAGAGCCACAACGGCATCCACGCAGATATACAGAATGCGCATGAACAGGAGGATTCCCGTCATATCCCCCACGGCCAGCCGGTACAGCCATAAAATCGGTGCAATCAGCAGGGCCCCGGTCTGATGAATATCCCAGGAATCCAGAAATGGGCGATCGCCCAACGAAAACCGGTAGGGCAGGGCCAGATAATACGTTTCGTCGGACCAATCGAATCCAAAAACGGAACGGACCAGAAACAAAACCGTCATCCCTGCGATGACAACATAGGGCAATATGTGAAGCAGCTTCGAACGAGATTGCAAAAGAGATTTCAGCATGGCCGACTCCCGTAAATGATGTCTGAACAGCGCCGATTCAAATCTACGATAAATATAGAATCGCGACCGGTATTTTTCCCCGCCGAAAGCGAGCAGAAATACCATGGCTTCCATTTTTCATTTGCAGATTTTAGCAGAACGCAAATCAGATCGTTATTGGGTTTATTGTATCACAATCGACCAGCATTTGCCAAGCACAGAAAGCGGTTTGCAGAGAAAAGAAACGCCGTTTTTATACCCGATTGACCATTGTGGACGAAAAAAAGACAATTTTCTTTTACTTGTAATATTTCATGTTATATAATAACCTCATATGGGCGGCATCATAGCCGTTCTGTGGCTATGATGGATCATCAGGCTGATGATTCAATGTTTTCCCTGAAATGGAAGGCCTTGCTTTCGATTCTGCTGTAAGATATGCTGCAACATGTATTGCGCCTGTGGTATATTTAAATGGAAAGATAAATTCAGGAACGTTAGTATCGGGAGGTTGATCGTTATGAGTGTTGCCGATGTCTCACTTTGCCTAAAAAAGCTATTGGAAGAGTATCATTTTAATGTGGAAACTTTGGCGAAATATCTTTCCCTCAGCGTTGAAAGTGTGTATCAGATTGCCCAAGGGAACATGCAAGTTCTTCCTGATGGTTTCATGGAAAGAACAAAAACTTTAGATAAAATGATGTTTTTAGCCATGATACCGGAAGGACTGCCTGACCTGAAGGTAAAAGCCTTTTTGGAAATAGTATTGTCTTATCATCAGCTTTCAAAAGAAACCATTGCAAAAATGGCAGGAATTGAAATCGCTGATGTAGACTTGTTTCTAAGTGACCAATGTGAAAAAACCAATGCCGAAATCAAGTATAAAATAGCGGCTGTCACAATGGTGCTCCGGTTTTTCTTAAGGGACAATGAGCCTGAACAATAATCTAAGATATGAGGAATACTTATGAAATCCCTGCTTTCGTTCAAACGAATCTGGCTTTTTCTGCTGCTGCCGCTTTCACTGGCCATTTCGTATGCTGCTTCTATGAGGCCGGAGTGGGCGGAGTGGTACGCCGTAACGCTTTACCCTGTATTTTCTTTAGGGGAAAACCGCATCACCTCTCTGGTTCCCTTTTCCATCATGGAACTGCTGCTGGCGACTTTGATCGTGCTTCTCCCCGCTCTGCTCATCCGCCTGATTGTCCGGCTGATCCGCCGCAGGCAGGAGCGAAAAACACTTTTGCTGCGCGCGCTGGCTTCTCTGCTCTGCGCGGCGGGCGTAATCACCTTTTGGTTCACGATCAACTGCGGAATCAACTACTCCCGTTACCCGTTCGCGCAGGTTTCGGGGCTGACAGTGCGCCCCTCCTCTGCTGAAGAACTGAAAGCGCTCTGCACAGAGCTGGCCCAAGACGCCAACCGCGACCGGACGGGAATTGAAACGGACAGCCAGGGAGTCGCCGTTCTCCCCGACCGGAAAGAGGCTGCCGAAACAGCACGCAACGTGATGGACTCTATGGAAGCACGATACCCCACCTTAAAAAGCGGCTACGGAGCGCCAAAAGCCGTGATGGCTTCGCGGCTGATGTCATACCTGGACATTACCGGAATCTATTTTCCTTTTACCATGGAGGCAAATGTCAACGTGGACGCCCCGGCTTACGGCATCCCCGCCACCATGCTGCACGAGCTGAGTCATGTGCGGGGCTACATGCGCGAAGACGAAGCCAATTTCATCGCGTATTTGGCCAGCCGGAACAGTACAAATCCCGCATTTTCCTATTCCGGCACCATGCTTGCTTTTATTTATGCAAACAACGCCCTGTATTCCGCCGACCAGAAAGCCGGACAGGAAACCTATGGTCTTCTGGATGCAGGCGCGCAAAAAGACCTTGCCGCGGCCAGCGCTTACTGGAAGCAGTTTGAAGGCCCGGCGGCAAAGGTGGCGGCAAAGGTCAACGACAGCTACCTGAAATCAAACCGTCAGGAGGACGGCGTGAAAAGCTATGGCCGAATGGTCGATCTTCTGCTGGCGGATTACCGGCAGCGCCACGGCCTGAAATAGCCCTCATCGACCACGCTTCCGCTGTTGTGAATAAAAGCCGGCCCTCCATCTGTCTGCTTTTACTGTCTGAATTTGCTCGGCAAGGGTAAAATGCCTTTGGGACGAAACAATATGGCCTCTTCCAATGAAAAAAGATTCGAACATCATCTCTGCTTATCGCAGAAGAGATGTCCGAATCTTTTTTCATTGGTTCGCAGGCAAACGAGCAAGGCTGCTGCCCGCCGGCATCAATGGGCCGGAAGCTTAAAGATAATCGGTTTGACGGAGGGATCCAGCTTATCAAAGCGATAGCCGTTCTTTTTCAGCGTCTCGATGATCTTGGGGAGTTCCTTGACCGTATCGTGTTTGGTGGAAGCGTCGTGAAACAGAATGACCGCCTTTTCAAACTGAAGGGTTTCATTGACGGTGTTCTGGTAAATCGACTGCGCTGTTGCGCCCTTCTCCGCATCGCCCGCGCTGACGTTCCAGTCAAAATACGTGTATCCCCTGCGCGTCAGCTCATCTGCAACCGGGCGTGCAATGGCTTTATTGTAGCTGTTCACGCTGCCGCCGGCAAACCGCACGATCTGCGGCTTTACTCCGGTGGCCTCGGTGATCAGATCATTCAACTTCGATAAATCGGTGAAAAACGCGGTGGGCGACGCATAAATCTGCTTGTAATTGTGAGTGTATGTGTGCATCCCGATGGTATGGCCCTGATCGACGATCTCTTTCATCCATTTTTTGGATTGCTCATCACTGCGCCCTATCACAAAGAAGGTCGCTTTCACATCGTTGTCCGCCAGTATTTTCAACACCTGCGGAGTCAGCGCAGACGGTCCGTCGTCAAAGGTGAGGTAAGCCACTTTATCCCCGGCCTTATGTGCGATTTTCTCCGTTGGATCCACATAAAAGTTCGGGAACATGGCCTGGATTGCTTCCATCTCTTTTGCGATTGCCGCCGAATTCGGCGAAGAAGACGCTTTGGAGGAAGACGAAGACGACGAAGGAACAGAAGTGGGGCGCGAAACCGCCGAAGAAACAGGTTTTGAGGACGGAATTTCTGAAATTTCTGCAGCAGACGAAACCGGTTGCTCTGAGGCAGGCTGTGACGTGACCAATTGCGAGAGATCTTCGCCAATCGACGCCCCGGAGGAAGGAGTATTCACAAAAGCAGACTTCGTAACATAACCGGCGACAGACCCTATAATCACCCCAATACAAATCGCAACAGCAAGCATTGAGGCAGCAATAATAACACGTTTTTTCCCGACAGACACGATCAGCACTTCCCTTTTTTTAACTTTTCTCATTATAGCACAAGCGCTTTTAAAAAGGATGCTGTTTAACAGGATTGTAACCTTTATTTTGTTTCCAAATTACCCCAACGCCACAATATCCGGGATTTTTGGATCAGAACGAGAAAAACCCATCATCTTAACCAACAACTGTTTTATACTGCTATAAACCGCTATTTATAGGTTCCTATTACATACTTAAAAAAGCAATTTTGTATGAATTCCTGTTCCTCACAAAAAAAGCAGGCGGCGTGTTTTTAGCACGCAGCCTGTTTCAAAAATTTTTGAAAATTAATCAGAGAATAAAGGAGTGGAAAGATAACGCTCGCCGGTATCCGGAAGGAGCGCTACGATCGTTTTCCCTGCGTTTTCGGGGCGTTTTGCCAGCTGTTCCGCCGCCCAAAGCGCCGCACCCGCGGAGATACCCACCAGCAGCCCTTCTGTTTTGGCGACCTCTTTGCTTTTTGCAAACGCGTTTTCGTTCTCTACCGGAATGATCTCGTCGTAAATCTTGATGTCCAGAACATCCGGAACAAATCCGGCACCGATTCCCTGAATCTGGTGCGGGCCGGGGGTTCCCTTCGACAAAACGGGAGAACTCGCGGGTTCCACCGCAATAATCTTCACATCGGGGTTCTGGCTTCTCAGATATTCACCAACACCCGTGATGGTGCCGCCGGTTCCGATACCCGCCACAAAGAAGTCAACCTTTCCGTCCGTATCCTGCCAGATTTCGGGGCCAGTGGTCGCCTGATGTGCCGCCGGATTTGCAGGATTTTCAAACTGCCCCGGAATATACGCATTCGGGATTTCTTTTGCAAGCTCAGTCGCTTTGGCAATTGCGCCCCTCATGCCCTTGGAACCATCGGTCAAAACGACCTCCGCACCATAGGCCTTGAGCAGATTTCTTCTTTCAATGCTCATGGTTTCCGGCATGGTGAGGATAATCCGGTAGCCCCTGGCCGCTGCGACCGATGCAAGGCCGATACCGGTATTGCCGCTGGTCGGCTCGATAATCACAGAGCCCGCTTTGAGCAGACCCTTTTGCTCGGCGTCATCCACCATGGCCTTTGCGATGCGATCCTTTACACTGCCCGCGGGATTGAAATATTCCAATTTTGCGAGGATCGTTGCCTTTAAATCATATTTTTTCTCAAAGTTTGTCAGTTCCAGCAAAGGAGTTTTTCCTATCAGTTCCGTAATATTTTTTGCAATTTTCGCCATAACCGCAATCTCCTTCTCCAAATAATCAATCTGAATGAACAATCATTATTAGAACGCACCGATTCCCGGAAGATGAGAATACCGATCTCCCGAAGCCGCACGCTCTAATAATTCATATCTATTTTGTATGGTTTTATTATATCACGCCATTCTTCCTTGTCAATAGAAAGGGGCCCCACCTTACAAGGTGCACCCTCGTATGTAACCGGCTATTTTCATGCAAAAGGGATCCGCCAACAAGACGGACCCCTTTTTCAGCATTTTGGGATTGCCTGTACGACCCTGTCGTAAAATTCGCCGTAGGAGCTACAGCCCTGCATCAGCCGCAGCTGATCCTGCTCCGGAAGAGAATCAAAAAACTCTTTCAGCTTGCGATCTTCAGACAAAGCCTGAGGAAAAGAAAAGTCGGAATAATCCATACAAAATCACCTCGGGGATAGTGTATGGAAAATCCATGTGTTCATACAGTCCTGCACACAATCGATCTTTAAATCAGACTCGATTGCTGCACTCGTTTCTTAATCATACCACGGGATACAGTGGCCGTTATAGCAGAACCACCAATGACAATGATACCAAGCCCACATATCAAACCCTCCTTTTTGATAGGTGCTTCATTATATGTAGAAAGGACAAGGTGGGACAATCAGCCGCCAGAGAATCCCATACCGGATTTTCGCAGCCGATTGCCCAAAAATTTTATGGAAGGGTGCAATTCTGCTACTACACGAACCAAGACTGCATGTAATTTCAATCCACGCTTCCCGTACGGGAAGCGACCCGCTTTTGTGTTCCTCCGGGATCGCATCATTATTTCAATCCACGCTCCCCGCATGGGGAGCGACAATAACCGCCCCTTTGGAAAAGCTCTTGATTGCTATTTCAATCCACGCCCCCGCATGGGGAGCGACTCTTTATGATCAGCCTTAGAGCGCTCAAACCAATTTCAATCCACGCCCCCGCATGGGGAGCGACGACCGGGTGTATCGTGTGGTCGCGCTTCGGGTCATTTCAATCCACGCCCCCACATGGGGAGCGACGCCAACCGGGTGAATGGTGTGATCCTTTTTCGGATCATTTCAATCCACGCCCCACACGGGGAGCGACATACGCGTTCTGCACAATCCGCGCTAATCTCTTGGCATTTCAATCCACGCCCCCGCATGGGGAGCGACAGCAATGGTAAAGCTGGTGACAGCAATATCGCTTATTTCAATCCACGCCCCCGCATGGGGAGCGACATGCTCTGGATCCGGAAGAGCACCGGGCTGAGGAGATTTCAATCCACGCCCCCGCATGGGGAGCGACGAACAGCCCCCCTCGGTCTGATGATGGCAGGGCAATTTCAATCCACGCCCCCACATGGGGAGCGACCTCCGACCTGATCCGGCGTATACCGTTCGGCTTTTATTTCAATCCACGCCCCCACATGGGGAGCGACGTTAAATGGCCCCTTCTGCCGGATAAATCCGGCAATTTCAATCCACGCCCCCACATGGGGAGCGACCTTTAGCGGCTCCGTCTAACACAGATTGGCAAACAATTTCAATCCACGCCCCCACATGGGGAGCGACGGCCGCGAAATCAGCCTTTCTGGCTACGCTGAAAATTTCAATCCACGCCCCCACATGGGGAGCGACCTTTCAATTCAGGCTCTGAAAAATTTGTTTCTTCTATTTCAATCCACGCCCCCACATGGGGAGCGACCGGCTCAAGAATGTTGCGATAGTAAACCATTGGGGAATTTCAATCCACGCCCCCACATGGGGAGCGACCGCAGTAACGTAACCACGGAGCACCCACAGATTCAATTTCAATCCACGCCCCCACATGGGGAGCGACGATATATCCATATGGTCAGGTCATGTACCCGACATTTCAATCCACGCCCCCACATGGGGAGCGACCTGCCCCCAAAAATAATCACTTTAGTACCAACAAATTTCAATCCACGCCCCCACATGGGGAGCGACAGATCAATACCATAATCGGCCATAAATGCCGCGAATTTCAATCCACGCCCCCACATGGGGAGCGACCGTACCCGCCTCCGTATGCACGTTTAAGCATTGCAATTTCAATCCACGCCCCCACATGGGGAGCGACGGCAGGTCCGTTATTACTGTCCGAAAAAAAGCACAATTTCAATCCACGCCCCCACATGGGGAGCGACCGCAAAAATAGACAAAGCCGAACAGATAGAATAAGAGTCTTTACACAAACTTTTATTCAGACATCAATTTCGTATCTGCTAATCATGCAATGATTATTCTAAAAAATAATTAAATCACCAAAAATCAGCGCGAATACTCCTGCTATTTTCTGTTCGCTGATGGTTCGCACTGCATAATCAAAACCGTTCCACAGAACAGCTGGGTTTTGCACCTATGTGTTCTACTTTAGACCGATAACTTTTTCAAAATTGAATCCGAAGCCCACTGCCCCACCAGATTCCAGAATTTTTAATTATTTTTATTTTACTCCGCAAACCAACAAAGCTCAACAGGTATTGTATTCTTTTCAATCAGAATATAAATTTTTTTGTTATGAGATCCGGAGAAATTTGCTCCACATGTTCCAATCACCTTTCACAAAGCAAAGCAGGGTATCGCATAACGGTACCCTGCTTTTATAAAATGAAAGGAAAAAGGGATAAGTATCATTAAAAGCGGTGGATTCCGAAAACGGAGCACCAGCTTACTCCGGCTGATGCAGCTTTAAATCCACCACCGGGTTGATCAGCGGCTCCATGGAGAATCCGTTCGGGCCATAGATGCGGCACTCGATGGTATCGCCGTCTTCAATATGCACGGCCCGCGGCGTTCCGGTGGAGAGGATGTCGCCCGGCAGCCAGCCCTGCAGGTGCGATACCAGCGAAACCAGACGCGCCGGCTTATGGGTCATGTTGTTGACGATATTTTTCGCGTGAACCTCGCCGTTATGGACGGTCTGAACCTCGAGCTGCAGAACATCGTCCACCTCATCGGGGGTAACGAGCTGCGGGCCGAAGCTGAAGAAGGTATCAAAGCCCTTGACGAGCGTGAGGAAACGCGGGTTCTGGCGCAGAATGGATTCCTCGGTCATATCGAGAATCGTGGTGTAGCCGACGATGTAATCCATCCAGTGCTCTTCATCGATGAACTTGCACTTTTTGCCGAGGATGATGCCGAGCTCGGCCTCGCCGGTGGTTTTCTGCGCTTCGGGCAGGGCAGGGATGCACACGTCGTCCCCCGGGCCGACAATGCAGGAAGCAGGCTTATAGAAGCTGCCCGGGAAGCCGACCGGGGCGTTTTCTCCCAGATCGCCCGCGTGGTCCACATAGTTCAGGCCGATTCCGAAAATGCGGGGCGGGTTGCGGTACAGCGGGGCGTATACTACCTGATCGGCGGGGACAAGACCCGGAATGCTTTCGAGCTCTTCTTTTCCGCCTGCATTGTACCAGGCAGTGAGACCGGGAATCTGCTCCGCGCAGATCAGATCATACAGCTCGGTTTTCCACGCCGTGCCCTTCCATTGATTGATGCAGGAAATCGGCAGGGCTCCTTTCGAGGTTACTACGGCAGCGACCTCCTGTTCCTCCAGGCGAATGGTTACAAATCTCATGTTTTGTCTTCCTTTCCCATATTGAATTACAGTTTTATGACTGCGATACTTCTTTCAGATAAAATCTATCTCATCTTAGATTAGATTCATTTTTTGTATCCCTCCCGCTTTTGATGAGAGAGGATACAGCTGTTTTTCCTGCGCTTTTGATGGCATTCTCATCCGCGCAGCTCTTCTACCGCCTTGCGCAGACGTTCACAGCCTTCGATAATATTTTCGTAGCTGTTCGCAAAGGACATCCGCAGATAGCCCTCGCCGCCGGGGCCGAACACATCGCCGGGAACCATGGCGATTTTCGCGTGATCCAGCAGATAATCCGCGAGCTGTGCGGAGGACATGCCGAGCTCCTTTGCATTGATGAAGATATAGAACGCGCCCTTTGGGGTCTGGCAGCTCAGGCCAGGGATCTCGTTGATCGCACGCACCGCGTAGTCCCGGCGGCGGCTGTATTCCGCTACCATCTTCTCCACCTCGTCGGTTTCGTCGCGCAGTGCGACGATCGAGGCTGTCTGTACAAAGGACGGCGCACAGGTTGTGTTGTGCTGATGGATTTTATTCAGCACGGCGATATATTCCTCAGGCGCCGCCACGTAGCCAAGGCGCCAGCCAGTCATGGAATACGCTTTGGAAAGGCCGTTCATCGTGAAGGTACGCTCTTTCATTCCCGGCAGCGACGCGATGGAAATGTGGCGCTCACCGTCAAACACCAGGCGCTCATACACTTCATCCGCAATGACAATCAGGTCGTTTTCGATGGCGATTTCCGCAAGGCCACGCAGGGTTTCTTCCGAAAGAACGCCGCCGGTCGGATTGTTCGGGGAAATCAGCACAAGGGCCTTTGTCTTGCCGGTCACTTTAGAACGAACCTCATCCAGATCAATCTGGAATCCGGTCTCTTCGTTAAGACCAAACGTGACCGGTACCGCGCCCAGCAGGCGGGGAACATTCATGTAGTTGATCCACACCGGGTCCGGCACCAGAATTTCATCCCCCTCATCCAAAATGGAGCAGAGAACGTCGAATACAGCTTCGGAAAGCCCGACTGTAACAAGAATCTCTGTGGGTTTGTAATCGATATGGTTCTGCTTTCTGAGCTTTTCCGCAATCGCGGTGCGAAGCTCCATGGAGCCGAAGTTTGAGGTATAGAACACATCCCCCGATTCCAGGCTCTTTTCACAGGCTTTTTTGATGTACTCCGGCGTATCGAAATCCGGGCGGCCAATTTCAAAATGGAGAACTTTTTCTCCGGCCCGCTCCATGGCCAGCGCCTTTTCATTCACTTTACGAATTCCGGAGGGCGCCAGCATATCCATACGGGCGGCAATTTTTTTGTTCATCCCGATTCATCCTCTCATAAATGATTTTATAGTAACGCCGCTTGATACAAGTGATTGATTTTCCACCGCCTGCGGCGGAGAAGAAATCCACTGTACTTGCATCAGACTATTTTATAGTAAATTGACTATACCTTTGTCGTATTTTGTTTTATAATGGAACAAATAAAGCCGTCGGCTTTCTGCCGTACTGCCGCCCGCCACCACACTGTGGATTGATTCAAAGGAGCGAAGCGCCATGATGTCTTACATGAAATATGTTTATGCCGTGTATCAGGAACGCAGCTTTTCCAAAGCAGCCCGCAAGCTGTATGTTTCTCAGCCCTGGCTGAGCTCTGCCGTAAAAAAGGCGGAGCAGGAACTGCAAACCCCTTTGTTTAACCGCAGCACCAATCCGATCAGCCTGACGGAGGCCGGGCAGTACTATATTGAACAGGTAGAGAAAATCATGGCGATTGAAGAAGAAATGCAGCGGCATTTTGAAACGATGGCTCATTCCCTCGAAACCCAGCTGCGCATTGGCAGCTCCATGTTTTTCTGCACCTATGTGCTGCCCAACATGCTGGCGGAATTCCGCGAGAAGTATCCCAATGTCGTCGTCACCTTTTCCGAGGGCAGCAGCCCCATGCTGACCGAACGCCTGCTGGAAGGCAAGCTGGATTTTCTTCTGGAAGCGGAAGGCCCCGATAAAAATCTGCTCAATTCGATACCGTGGGCAACAGAAGAGATCATTCTGGCGGTGCCGGCCGAGTACGAAATCAACGACCGGCTGAAAGAATTCGGCTACACCTTCGATGAATTTCTACTGCGCCGCGAGGAAGGGCACCAGAAGCCGCCTGTTCCCCTCTCGGTGTTTTCTGAGGAAGAGTTCATTATGCTGACGCCGGGGAATGATATTTATAAGAGGAGCATCGCCCTTTGCAAAAACGCTGACTTCGTTCCCAAAACCTCTTTGTACCTGACTCAGATGATGACCACCTACTATCTGGTTTGTGAGGGACGAGGCGTTTCGTTTCTGCGTTCTACCATTCCCGAATATGTGTCGCATACGGACAAGGTGGTTTTTTATCAGCTCGATGATCCGCTTGCCACGCGGAACATCTTTCTCTCTTACCGGAAAAAACAATCGAGCGAGGTGCAGAAAAAGCTGATCGCCTTTATGAAGAACCAGACACTGGCCCCAAAAAAGGCTGACTCCGGCGTGCTGTTCAGCAGCGAGACGCAGAATGAGTTTTAAAAAGCCTTGACCATGCCGCCGTCTACCAGAACGGTCTGCCCGGTGATGAAGGTATTGGCTTCAGAGCAAAGGAATGCCGCAAGCTTTCCGTATTCCTCGGGCTTGCCGTAGCGGCCCATCGGAATGGTTTGATAGGTCTGCTGCTGCACTTCTTCTACGGTGATCCCCTGCTTCTGCGCGCGGATGGCATCGAGCTGATCGATTCTGTCCGTGCCGATGCGGCCGGGGCCGATCACGTTGACGAGAATATGATCCTTGCCAAGCTCCTGCGAAAGCGTTTTGGCAAGGCCCATGACGCCCATGCGGAAGGTGTTAGACAGGATCAGATTATCCAGCACCGCCTTGACTGAGGAAGAGGTGGAGCAAAGAATGCGCCCGCCGCCGTTCTGGCGCATGGAAGGCAGAACCGCGCGGATGGTGCGGATGTACGACAGCAGGCAGAGCTCGTAGGCGTCCTGCCAGTCCTGATCGGAAAAGACATCGAACACGCCGGGCTTTGGGCCGCCCGTATTGTTGACCAAAGCAAAGATCGGGCCGCATTTTTCTACGGTTGTTTGAACCAGATTTTCAATATCCTGCGCATTGGTGATGCTGCCGGTGAAGAATTCCGGCTGATTGCCGGTTTCCTTCGCGATTTCGGCCTGCGCCTCCCTGAGCTGCTCTTCAAACGGACTGAACAGCATTACTTTTGCACCCTCCCGGCACAGCTCCAGCGCAATCGCTTTCCCCAGCCCGCTGCTGGAGGCCATGACCAGTGCTCCTTTTCCCTTGAGCCCGAGTTCCATCATCCATCTCTCCTTTTTGTATTGGTTTCACATGGTTTCTTTGGACATCTCCGTGCAAAAACCACCGATCTGCCCCCGAAATCTTCGGCGGTTTCACGCTGCCCGGATCGATTCGTTTTCCCTTCTTTATCATACCAAGGATAAAATGCGCCGTAAAATACGTAACACTGTATAAAACTATTCTCTTTGAAATATGAAGCTTTTAGAAAAACAATGCCAAAAGAAACAGGCCCGCCAATGATTTGGCGGGCCTGTTTTTTCAAATGGGAGTACAGCCGACGCAGCTGCACTCCCAGAAATACACGATTCAATTTTGATCTTTTCTTTTTCAGGATAAGAAAGGCCGGCTATTCTGACATATGGCGGCTGACAATACGAAAGACCTCACACCATAAACGTCGGCAGACAGCCGACGACCGGGAGAGCCTTGAAGCCTGAGACAGATAAAGCATCTGGCTTCTGACGCCTGTCAAGACGAAGACATCTAAATTCTTGTCATAATATATTGTTCATATTTGGCAATTCGGTATCCATCAACGTGTGGAGCTGATTCAGTGCACGGTTGCACTCTGCCCGCGCTTCATCCTCGGTTCCGCTTTTTAAAAAAGACTGTGTGGTGGAAAGCGTCTGGCTGACTGATTCAAGACGTTCATGAGGAATAAAATAAGACATCAAATGATGATAACCGTGCCAGGTATCGACCGCATCTTTAATCAGAGCCCTGGATTGCTCGGTATCCCCACCATCCATGGTGTCCTGAACCTGTACCAGTATTTCGGAAACCTCGGTGGTCATGCGCTCCACCTCTCTCATTCCCCAGATACTGCCTCCGAAAAGGATCACCAGAATCGCCAGCGCTGCCCAGATACGATTCATTGTGTTTTCCCTTCCTTTTTAATGATTTGAAAATCCCCCGCCGTGTTTGCGGTCATCAAAAACACCTGATCGGCGGTCAGATTTTTGCCTTTTAACACGCCTTCTACCCACGCGACAGATTTTTTGCACAGCTTGGCGGAGGTCTCGGAGATCACACCGTCGCTGATCACAACAGTTTCGATTCCGGTATCGGGAACCACCAGCTGGAGCATATCCGGCGTGACGGAATCCTTACCGGGCTTTTTGACCACGCTCAGCTTGCCGTTCGTTTCTACAATGGCATAGGCGACATCCGAAATGGAAACAATACTATTCTGACGCAGGTCTTCAAACAGATCCTCGGTCGTCATGCGCAGGCGGCGCAGCTCACTCTGCTGAATTTTTCCGTCATTGATCACAACGATCGGCCGCCCGCAGATCACCTTGCGGAAACGGCCGCTTTTCAGCATCATGACAGACAGAATGATTTCAATCGCAACCAGCGTAAAAATAGGCACCAGCCCGCTGACTAGGGGCTGGCCTGTGTTCTGCATCGGGATGGATGCAATGTCTGAAATGAGAAGCGTCACCACCAGCTCTGACGTTTGCAGCTCGCTGATTTGACGCTTTCCCATCAATCTGACGGCAAATATGATGACTAGATACAACAAAAAAGTTCGAATCAAAGAAATGATCATTTTTTATCACCTGGCATCTATTTTGGCCTTCCAGACCTGTTTTATACAGCGGCGCGGCTTGTCCAAAAGACGGAAAAGCCTCGCTTTCAAACATCTGAATATACACGCACAATCCTAAAATCTGTTTGTCTGCCGGATTGCCGGTATGAATACAGCAAACGCTTGACACTGTATCCGGCCGGATGCTACACTGTGATTATATCTATTTATGTCGGCAATGGAGAACGATATGGAGTTTGCAAAATTATATCAAAAACTTGAAACAACAGATATATGTGCTTTCTACAAAGTGGATGCTGATTTCCTGCTGGAGACCCTTCAAATGGGAAAGGACGATCTTCCCGATTGTCTTCGAATATACAGTACAATCTCTCAATGGTTCGGAACCTCCCTGCGAAGCGGGGTATGGACTTATTATGAAATTGAAGACATGCGGGAATTACAATTAACAGCACAATATTTATCCAGCGATTCGTGGAAAGAGCTATACCGTATGTTTTGCCTGGGTATCCATGCATATCAGTCTCCCCAATTCATTGGGAATTTTAACTATCCCCATGAATGGATCGATGAATCGTCTTCCATTGACGAATGGATTATGAAAAACGAGCAGAAGCTGTACGAGTGGCAAAGAGAATTTTTGCTTGAGCACAGAGATGAAATTTGCGCTTTGTAACACCGCAACAATGAGCGGGGTCTGCGGAATCACTTGATTCCACAGACCCCGCTGTTATTCCTTATGAAGCGTATCGCTTCATAGAGGCTTTTGCCGGCTGCGTCAGAGCTGAATGCTGATATCGTAGCGCTTGAGCCAGAAATTGATCTGAAGCAGATAGGCCATCAGCTGCGGGCCGGCCATCAGCTGCCCGAACCACGGCTTGCCGTAGTCGGATTTTTCGGCCAGCAGCTCCCTTGCGGCGCTTTCGTTGATCAGCTGGTGGATCGGTTCGACCGGGTCCTCAATAATCCTGGTCAGGCGGTGGCGCACCAGCGCTTCATAAGACGGGTTATGCGTTTTGGGATAAGGGCTTTTCCTGCGCATCAGAATATCTTCGGGCAGCCAGTCTTTGGCCGCGTCGCGCAGCAGCCCCTTTGATACGCCGCCGTGGGTTTTGTATTCCCAGGGAGTATTGAACACATACTGCACCAGCCGGTGATCGGCGTAGGGCACGCGAACCTCCAGCCCGCTGGCCATGCTGCAGCGATCCTTGCGGTCGAGCAGCGTAGACATGAACCAGTGGATGTTCAGATAGCTAATCTCTCTGCGGCGGCGCTCCTCGGCACTTTCGCCTGCAAGGCACGGCGTGGCCTCGACGGATTCGATATAGCGGCGATCCACATATTCATCAAGGCCCAGCTCATTGAGAATTTCGGGTTTGATCAGCGCCTTGCGGATACTCAGATTGGGAGACCATGGGAAGGTTTTGCCCTCAAAGGCTTCTTTTTTATGGAACCAGGGATATCCGCCAAAAATTTCATCGGAGCATTCGCCCGATAAAGCGACCACGTGGCCTGTCTTTACCTGCGAGCAGAAGTGCAGCAGAGAGGAATCCACATCGGCCATGCCGGGCAGATCCTTCGCGATCACCGCGTCGTACAGGCGATCTGCCAGTGTTTCGGTATCGCACACCAAAAAATGGTGCTGCGTTCCGAACTCCTCAACCATACGGTCTACCCAGGGGCGGTCCTCATCCGGCTGGAATGCCGACGGTTTGAAATACTTTTCGTTATTTTTATAGTCAAAGGAATAGGTGTCGAGAAGCCGGCCCTCCTTTTTGTACTGAACGGCGGCCAGCGCCGTGATGATGCTCGAATCCAGCCCGCCGGAAAGGAAGGTGCACAGGGGCACATCCGAAACCAGCTGGCGGCTCACGGTATCTGACAGCAGCTCGCGCACACGCACCACGGTGTCTTCGTAGCTGTCGGGGTGTTCGTAGCTTTCCAGCTCAAAGTACGGGTACGCCCGCAGCCCTTCACGGTTGAATACGGCGGAATAGCCGGGCTTTAACTCCCGGATTCCCTGAAACACACCGCACCCCGCCGTTCTGGCAGGCCCAAGGCCAAACAGCTCGCACAGGCTTGTTTTGTCCAGTATGGGATTGATTCCCGGATACTCGAACAAAGTCTTTATTTCGGAGCCGAATACCAGACGGTCGTTCACTGTGGTATAAAACAACGGCTTTACGCCAAAACGGTCGCGGCACAAAAAGGTGCAGTTCCGCCGCTCGTCGTCGATTGCAAACGCATAGATTCCGTTGAGCTTTTCCGCGCAGAACGGCCCGAAGTGAATATAGCAGTAAAGAAGCACCTCGGTATCGCTGTGCGACTGGAACTGGCAGCCCAAAAGGCGCAGCTCCTGCCGCAGCTCTTCCGTATTGTACAGCTCACCGTTGTAGGTGATCGTATAGCGATATCCATCCTGCACACGGGTCATGGGTTGTTTTCCGCCCTCAATGTCGACTACCGCAAGCCGCGCATGGGCAAAGGCCGCATGGCTCGAAACATGTACTCCGGCGTCATCCGGGCCCCGGTGTCTGAGCCGGTTGCCCATCCGTTTGGCCAGCGCGCCCCATAGCGGGGCTTCTTCCATTAGTGTGTCGTGATAATCGCAAAATCCCGCAATTCCACACATAGTATTCCCTCATTTCTGTAACAGCATCGTTTTTCGTCTTTTGCTATAATATGAGGAAACATTATTCTGGTTAACCAAATTGAGGGGTTTGATTTATCAAAAGAATCCTCCCGGCATCAAAAACACCATGCACGGAAAAGCTTCCCCGGTAGATCCAGACATGTTCCGGACATCGTGAACCGGATGCTGTTCTTCGTCGGCCCCAGAGTCTTGCAGAACGTTATCGTTCATTCTTCATCTGTGGTCTCACCTTCTTTTGGTGAAAATGAAATCACCTTGAGTTCGGGCGAGAAATCCGCGATAAAAAGCTCTTCGCATTCCTGCTGTACAGTCAGGATCAAAGCAAGAGCTTTCTCTGAAGCGTGAAACATCTTAAAGTACATTGTTTTATCATCCGGCATTCCTTTCTCCTCCATCTTTTATTCGTCATATTTTCACCATTTTACCACCATTTTCGCCATGACGCAATATTTTCACTATAATTAAATCAAAATAACATCAAATTGGTGAAGTGCAGGAGGAACTATGGAAGATAAAGTATTGAGATACACCCTGCGGGTAGATCGTATACTGTTTCAAAAGTTTCGCTATATTGCAGAATCGGAAGGCCGTTCCGCCAACAAAGAGATTGAACAATACATTAAAAAACGTGTTTCCGAATTTGAAACCGTTTACGGTAAAATTGAAACAAGCGGCGAATAGTAACCCCCCGGCACAGCCGAGGATTCTTCCTATGCGGGCAAAGCCCTGTTTTACTGGCTACGCCTCAAGGCGCTCGGGGGTTTCTTACACTTGCAACGGTACTTCTCACCCCTGCCCCCTCCCGCACAGTAAGCAAACTGAAAATCGAAAGCAATCTTTGTGCAGAAGAGAATCAATACGGGAGGGGGCTGCGCCCCTTCCCTACCAAATCCTTCACGTTTCATGGAAGCCCCCTATGTTGCTTTGAAAACGCAGTCAACAGGATTGTGTATCAGGTTTAGCTTACATTTTTGCTCATCGCTAAAGCTTTTTTGAACTCCCGGCATAGCCGGGAGTTTTCCCACTATAAAAAGAGTAACAGGAAATGAAAATTCCCTGTTACTCTTTGTTCGTATTATCTTCCTAATTTTTGAGAATCTCATCACTCATTGTCCGAAAAACCTGAAAATACTTTTGGATTCCGTTCGACCCAATGATATAGATGTTAGGCATATAGGATAATCTTTTTCTGGAGTATGCGATACGTTCCAAACCATTGTCGATCGCCGTGTGATTGCTTAAAACCACATCCACATTTTTGCGCATTGCCGCGTCAACGAAATAATCCAATGATTTTAAGTATTGATTCACCCCATCCTTTTCCCATGGAGGTGTTGTGCCACCCCATAAGGCTGCCATGTGGATATCCCCGTCTTCTTCTACAGGAAATATATAACTAAGGCATCCGGGCGTATGACCGGGTGTACTGTAGACATAGATCGTCTTTTCCCCCAATGTTATCGTATCTCCATCCTTGAGAAAATGGTCAATCTCATAGTCCTTCCACGTTTCGGGCCTGTCCGGCTTTGCCGGATGTTCCTTCCAGAAAATCTCATCTTCTTTTGAAAGGTATGTGTCAACATGATACTGTTCAACAAGCCACCTACCGCATCCCGTATGGTCGACATGGCCATGCGTTAAAACCAGCTTTTGAATGGTATCCGGATCCCATTTTACCTCTTTTACTGCATTCACGATGGCGTCAAAAGCCCTTTGGTCCGGCCAAATGGCATCCATAACAATCAGCCCATCCTCCGTCTTCAACACAAAGCAGTTCGTTTCTTTTTGCGCCACAATCAGCAGGTCATCAAAAATGAGAGAATGGGTAAAAAACGACATATCCTCCATCGCCGTGATAGTATCACTCGTAATGTCCGGCATATCTAATCGATTCATTTATTTTACACTCCTCTGTACAATTTATCTTATCTTTGCACAGAGGAAAAACGGTTCTTGGGAGGCATATCATCACTTCCTCGTTACTCTTTCTATGTATTCTGCCCGTAATCTCCGATGAACAGAAATTTATTCTTTTCTCAATATTTCTTTCGGCGGCTCAATTTCATAGGAAATGGTATGTTCGGTCAGTTCTGACAGCAGCTTGATTTTTTGATTGATCATCGGCCTCATGCAATTGGGAACATGCTCCTGGTGCGCCCTGTGAATGGCAACGCACTCTTTGCAGTTCCCATGATAACGGCACGCTTTTTTGCATGGACAGTGATCTTTGTTTTTATACTCTTCCCGAAACTCCGAAGCAAACTCTTCCTGTAACCGTAAGCCCTCTTGTCTGTCCCCGCGGTGAAATGCTTCCATTGCTTCTAATTCTTTCGGGTTATTATCAATGATCATTTGAAACCTCCACAAAACCTATTTGTCTCTCTGACAGATAATATCCATAACTGGAACAGCCAATGATACTCATACACTCATCATCAACTGGAATTTGACATCATTTCGTTGTATTCCTTTCGTGCATTTCAATGAACCGTTTGCTGACTGTTTTGGTTTTAACCTGCACCCTCTTCTGCCTGATCCACTCTTTGCACAAGCACAAGCCAGGCGCTGACCAGTGTAAGCAGCAAAAGCACAATCCCCGAAACAAAAAACCACAACGGAACTCCCCGGCTCTCGGCAATTGGCCCCGCTATGAGCAGCCCCAAAGGCATCGTCGCCGATGTGAGGCTGCCGATCAGGGAAAAAGTGCGCCCCATCCGCTCCGGTGCGATGGTTTCCTGCATATAGGAGATATAAGGGATATTGTACAGGTTGCTGCTAGCCCCGAGCAGTGCACACAACGCTGTGAACACCCAGAACCAGAACATCCCCACAGGCAGCAAGCCGCACAGCAATGAGGATATTCCCATCCCGAAAAGTCCCAGATGGATAACCGGAAACTTATTTTTGATGGTGCCGAACTTTCCCAGAAGGATGGCACAGAGCATCATTCCCGATGCATAACCAAGGTTGACCATACTGGCGTGCCAGGCGTCCGCCCGAAAATAATCACTGGTCATGAGCGGATAATACGTGGACAAAGGCGCGTAAAACACCATGCCGAGCAGCGTAGCCGCCGTCACGATAAGCAGCTTTCTGTCCTGACAGATCGCCGCAGCGCCTTCCTTCATTTCATGGAAAAAATGCGGTCTTTGTGTGATCTGCCGCTTCGGATCGGGTATTTTAACGAGCGCCACGGTCGTGCTGGCGACGAGCGCGCCCGCCAGATCGGACAGCAATATGATCCAAAGCGGCAGGGAGGCATACATGGCTGCACCCAATACAGGCCCCAGCAGAAAAGCACCCGACTGCATGAACTGACTCCAGCCGTTGGCACGTACCAGCTCCTGCTGCGGCACCAGCATGGGTACCGCGGCCTGAATTGCCGGACTGTGAAACACATTCCCCACCGCCCTGATGCCGAGAACCAGGCAAACCGACCAGTAAGGCGGATTGCCAAACAGAAAGAAGAAAGCAAAAATAAGGGCCACCAGTCCAATGAAAAGATCCGCCGCTATAATAACGATTTTTCGATTGAGACGGTCGACCCATACGCCTGCAAAAGGGCCCAAAAGCAGCTGCGGCAGAAAAGCAAAAACACCCGCGATCGACATCATGATCGGCGATGCCGTTTCACTTGCCAGCCACCAGATCAGGGAAAACTGTACCGCAGCGCTGCCTATCAGAGACACTGTCTGCCCGCCGGCTATGGTAAAGAAATCCCGCTTCCATTGATTCTGTTGATTTTTCTCCATAGATACCCCAAATTATCAATTAAATCATTCTTTCAACATCAATAATCAAAACAGCAAAGGATGCTCATTCAGCTTGCTTTTTGGTGGTTACACAGGAAAATCTCACAAGTGAAATCACACCGCCGTACCATCCGGCTGTCACGCGACAAAATAGGTGACAACGGTATATACCGTCAGCAAAAATGCAGCCACCAGAGCGAACAGATCGCGCACGATAAAGGAAGCCCGCGCATGTTTGTTCCGGTAGCTGCCGCTTCGAACACTGTCTGTGATGAGCACGACCGTGGACGCCCAGAAGCAGACGCACATCAGGACAAAAGAAGTAGCCATGACGGTCGGATTGTTCCAGCCGCTGGCCAGCCACGAAAAAATGGCAAGGGCAATGACAATAAAATTCAGCACTGTAGAAATACGGTTTAAAAGACTTAGCTGTTTCAAGACGGTTTCTCCTCCGTTTCCTCTTTTGAGCGGGAAAGCTCACTTAAAATCCGTTCCGCGGCGATTCGCCGGGCAGAAGCCTCAACGGCCAAAGCGCAGGCCAGGGTGCGCAGCTCCTCTTCCCCCTGCCCGGCCGCCTGCCCTACCCGTTCGCAGACTCCGGCCAGTTCCCGCTCCTGCGCGATCCGGAAGCTCTCGTAAATCTCTTTCTGGTAGTCCTCCCCGGAATCGTAATTCAGCACGGAAGAAATATCCTGAATCGACAGCACCTGCTTTAACAGGCAGACCACCGTCAGCATGGCCAGATGCTCGCGGCTGTACTTTTTCTTATCGGGGCGGGGCAAGACCCGATCTTTCACATAGTTGTTGATCATGCTGGGTGTCAGCAGCACGCTTTCGTCGTCCCGCCCGAACAGGTGCAGCTGGCGTTCCATATAATTGATGACCTGATCCATATAAAGATAAATCTCCGGCAGGGAATCCCAGCCGGCGGTGCGGTGCTCCTGCACCTGCTGCACCCAGTCCTGTATTTTATCACAAGCATTGTTCATATGATTACTCCTTCTCCGCCTTTCGTGCGGACTCGGCAAATTTGCTGGGAGGAACTCCTTTGAGCTTCCGGAACACCCGCGAAAAATACAGCTGATCGGAAAAACCGGAGGAATACGCTGCCTCCCCCACCGAAAGATTCTCGTTTTTCAGCAGATCGGCCGCCTTATTGATGCGGTATTTGGTCAGGTACTCGTTCGGGGTCATATCCGTATGCTGCAAAAACAGCCGGTACAGGTGGCTGCGGCTGATTCCCGCGTTGGCCGCGATCTGTGTAATATCCAGATCCTCGCGCGAATAGTTGAAATCAATAAACTGGATCGAGCGCTGCACGTAGGCATAGCCGGTATCCTTGCGGCAGTTGTGGTCGCCGTGCAGCACCATCAGCGCTGCGAGAAAGCGAAGCAGCGCCGCCGTCATCTGGGCCTCGTTGCTGGGATTCGGCCCCGTTGCGGTGTAAATGTCGTTGAGCATATTCTCCATGGCGCTGTCTTGATCGTAATGGAACAGCGGCGATTCCTCCGAAAGCCCGGTCTCTTTGACAAGGCGGCTGGCATCCGCGCCGTTGAAGCCCACCCAGCAGTATTCCCACGGCTCATTGTGATCGGCCTGGTACGAAGAGATCACCCCGGGAACCACAAGAAAGCCGTCCCCGGCGGAAAGCGTGTATTTTCGTTTTCCGCTGTCAAACGTTCCTTTTCCAGAAAGAATGTAATGGATCAGATAATGATCGCGGACTCCCGGCCCCCAGGAATGATCGGGCGCACAGCGCTGCAGTCCGGAGCGGTATACGGCCAGACCCAGACTGTTCTGAAAAGGAGTGCGGAAAGAACGCTTGAACTTTTCGTTTTCCACCGTACGGCCCCTCCTCTGCCAGAATGATTTTCACATTTATTATAAAGCCTGCCACCTAAGGATGCAACGATAAACTTTGCGAAAAGCTGTGATTGCTTTCTGTGAAAAAGAATTGAAATCACGCAGAAGATCGGGTATAATAACTTTAATTGGGATTTTATTCTACGTCAGGACACAGGACAACCTCCTGACATCGGCCTGAAACCGGGCCATGCGCCCGAATGACGGCACCCTCCCGAACAGAATACTTATTAAGAAATGGGGATGTTTTTGATGGAGGCTACACAGCTTCAGATTTTCACCGTAATATCGGCAGTCGCAGCAATTGCGGCACTGGCCGTGCTGATCGTTTTGCGCGGTACCCTGCAAAAGCTGAACGAATTGAATGAAAAACGCGAAATGGCATTGCGTCAGGCACAGGCCGCGCCCACGGCGCCCGCAGCCGCTCCCGTTTTGAGCCAGCAGACTGCCGTTCCGGCACCCGCGCCGATGGCTGCTCCGGTTCCGGCAGCTGCGGCTGCGCAGGGAATTACCGGTGAAATTCTGGCTGTCATCGCAGCGGCGGCTTACACGCTGTACGATGTACCGGTCTCCGCAATTCAGTCGGTTACTCTGGCAGAGCCTGCTCCGCTTGCAGTTGCCGCTGCCCCTGCTCCGGCTCCCCGTACCCGTTCCACATGGGCTACTGCCGGTTTGCTGGAGAACACCCGCCCATTCTGATTTGGGTCCTGTTTCGGAGGCACCCGGGCCGAAAGGCTCGGGTGCTTTTTTGGAATCGGTGATTTGCTATTCACTGCAAAATAGAGTATACTGAATGTTATAGCGTAAACGAACGCAGCGCTTTCAACACCCGAGAAAGCATTGAATCATCTGCCTTGTGGTTCCGGCCGCTTGAGCAGCTTTTTTTGTGGGCATTCTTTCAAATTTTATGATATAATAAATTTATGCCGCAAACAAAAGTAATGCCTCTGGCGGCTAAGAGCGCATTGAATCATCAGTTGAGTGATTCTGAGAATTTAGATAAAATTTTCGGAAGTTTTTTGATGATCTATGATATAATAATCTCATGGCATGAGCGAAAGCAAAGCTTTCGATGCCTGAGAGAACATTGAATCATCAGCTTGCTGATTTCAGCGTCTGCGGTTTGCATGTTTGTCAGCTTGCTTGATGTTTTATGATATAATAATTTTTGAAATCGGCCAGAGCGCCAAAACAGCCGGCATGCAAAACGGAGCTCCCGCCCTGCAGGCTGCCGAAAACCATGGCGGAACCGGCCCGATGAAAGGGCAGGCTCCCTTTTTCTGTGCCTTCCGTTTCAGGAGTATGCACAGCCACGGCGATTTGGGGATTGCCAAAGGAATGCTAAGGCGCGGGATTTCCCGCCGGTACAGGAACGAAATAGGAGGATTGTATTGAATATGTCTATACAGAATGAATCGCTGCTTGCGCAGAATTTTTCTAAGATGAATCCCAGACAGCAGGAGGCCATCCGGCACAAAGATGGACCTCTTTTGATTTTGGCGGGAGCCGGCAGCGGAAAAACGACCGTTCTGGTCAACCGTGTTGCGTATCTGATTCAGGAAGGGTGCGACCCTTACCGGATCATGACCATCACCTTCACGAACAAAGCGGCGGGCGAACTGAAAGACCGCCTGGTTGCCATGCTCGGCGAACACGGCAGTCAGGTGTGGGCCTCTACGTTCCATTCCACCTGCGCGCGCATGCTGCGCCGCGATGCGGACAGACTGGGATATACTCCTCACTTCACCATTTACGATACCGACGATTCCCGCAGGGTGATGAAGGACTGCCTGAAGGCTCTGCAGATCGACGAAAAGGAACTGCCGGTCAAATCTGTTCTGGGTGAAATCGGGCGCGCAAAGGATTCTCTGGTAGACGCGGAGGAATTCGCGGGCCGGGCCGGGGACGATTTCCGTCTCAAGCGGATCGCGGAAGCATACCGGATGTACCAGAACCGCCTGAAAACCTCTGACGCGATGGACTTTGACGACCTGATCTTCAACACGGTCGAGCTGTTCCGCGCCTGCCCGGACGTGCTGGAATACTACCAGAACCGCTTCCACTACTACATGGTGGACGAGTACCAGGACACCAACCATGCCCAATATCTGTTTGTGTCGCTGCTGGCGCAGAAAAATAAGAATCTGTGCGTTGTCGGCGATGACGACCAGAGCATTTATAAATTCCGCGGCGCAACCATTGAAAACATTCTCAGCTTTGAAAAAACGTTCCCGGGCACGAAGGTGATCCGGCTGGAGCAGAACTACCGCTCGACCAAAAACATTCTGGACGCGGCCAACGCTGTGATTGAAAACAATACCCAGCGCAAGGGAAAATCGCTGTGGACGGAAAACGCACAGGGCTGCCCGCTGTACCTGCACACCTCGTTCAGCGAACAGGATGAAGCGGATTATGTCGCGACGCATATTCTGGAGGGAGTGGCAAAGGGACGCAAATACTCTGACTTTGCCGTTTTGTACCGGATGAACTCACAGTCGAACTCCCTGGAAAAAATGATGGTGAAATCGGGTATTCCCTACCGGATCGTCGGCGGCGTGCGCTTTTACGACCGCAAGGAAATCCGCGACATGCTGGCATACCTGAGCGTGATCAACAACCCCTCGGATGAGGTTCGTCTGCGCCGCATCATCAACCAGCCAAAGCGCTCCATCGGTGAAAAGACGATCGCGCAGGCGGTGGAAATTGCGCGTGAAACCGGCATGCTTCTCTTCGACGTGATCAACAGCGCCGAGGATTTTGAGCCGCTGCGCCGTTCCGCGGCAAAGCTGCAGACCTTCGCTCACCTGATTCAGGAGCTGATCGAAGCATCGAACCATTCCGAGGTTTCTTTAAATGATCTGTACCAGCTGATTCTGGAAAAGACCGATTACATTGCTTCCCTGCGCGCGGAAGAAGATGACGCGCAGGACCGCGTGGACAATATCAACGAGCTTTCTTCCAGCCTGATCAAATATCAGGAAGAGAATCCCGATGCTTCTCTCTCCGGATTTTTGGAGGAAGTTTCGCTGTTTACCGACATCGATCAGCTTGATTCGAACACCGACCAGGTGGTGCTGATGACGATGCACTCCGCAAAAGGTCTGGAATTCCCCGTGGTATTCCTGCCCGGTCTGGAGGACGGCCTCTTCCCCGGGATGCAGGCGATCTACAATCCCTCCGAAATTGAGGAGGAACGCCGGCTGGCCTATGTGGCCATCACCCGTGCCCGCGAGGAGCTGCACCTGACGAACGCGGAAAGCCGCATGATCTTCGGCTCCACCTCGCGCAACAAGCCGTCGCGCTTTTTGAATGAGATTCCGGAGGAGCTTGTGGAACGCACCCGTTCCAGATCGTGGAAAAAGCCGGAGCCCGGCACGGATCTGCCGACCTCGGCTTATGAAGCCCGTACGATCTCCATTCACGCCGCGCGCCAGTTCGGCCCCGTGGATATCCCCACGCAGAAATCCACCCAGTGCTACCAGACGGGCGACCGCGTGGAACACAAGACCTTTGGCGTCGGACAGATTCTCTCCGTCACGCCCATGGGCAACGATAATCTGCTGGAGATTGAGTTTCAGCAGGTCGGCACCAAAAAGCTGATGTCTAATTTTGCCCGCCTGACAAAGCTGTAAGCGCCGCGCAAAAGACGGAACCGATCTTCCCGAGCGGGTGGAAAAGCCCGTGGCGGGACAACGGGAAAATGCCGCTGGAGCAATATTGTCCATGCCGCTGTTCTTTGTGATAATTACCCTGTAACAAAATTGAATCTGAGCCATAAAATGTTATAGAGAACATGGGAAATTAACCTGTTAGGAGGAACATTTTATGGCTCAAGATTTTAATATTGCGTCCGAAGAGCGCGGAACAGGATGCTTTAAAGAAGCTGTTTGCATTGACGCCATGCGTATCTATGATTCGTGCAGCGAATAAGAGTGTGCATCGTATAGAACGGCCCACCCCTGCCGGGATAACCGGCGAGGGTGGGCCTGTTTGATTTTTATTTTGGGTTTGAACGGTGTTCCTTCCGCCCTCCCCGACCCTTGATCTATGAGAGGCCGGTTCTTCGGAGTGTATTCGGATTTTGGCAGATCGCTTGAGAACCCTCTATTCAAACCATTTTGTACACTTACCAAAGGACAGAGTTTATCCTCCCAATGTCACATCCTGATTCTGGTACCAGTCCAGCGCCTGGTATAAATCATCCGGACTAAAATCCGGCCACATTTTATCCAGGACATAAAAGTCGGCGTAAATGGACTGCACCGGCAGAAAACCGCTCAATCGCCTTCGATCTCCCCAGCGGATGATCAGGTCAATTCTTGAAATATCGGAAGAGGCGATTCTTTGGCTCAGCTTCTTGTTCCCCAAAGAGCGGTCCTCCAAAGAATGATTCAAATCCCATTCCCATCCGTAATTGACCAGAAAATTGACATTGATCAGTCCCTGCCCCAAAGTGACGCGCTTGGTATAAGGAATCAACTCACTCGGGAACAACGGGGAGTCGGTATTCCCGATCACCAGCAAGTTTGCATCGCACTGAGAAAGCTCTAAAACCGCGTCAACACAGGCCTTCTGAAAAGCCTGTGTCTGCACCGAGGGGCGCTTCGTGTTATCCTGTGTAAATCCGTAAAAGGTGATTTCTTTGATCCCTAAGTCGACACATTGCCGGTAAAGCTCGAAGCCCGGTTTGATTCCGTGGGAATACCCGTCCTGCTTCTGCAATCCGTTGCTTTGCGCCCATCGCCTGTTTCCGTCCGGAATAATGCCGATATGTTGAGGTAATCTTTGAAACGTCCGCATACTGCAAATCCCTTTCCCCTACTAAAATATAGCATTATAATTGAACAAATAAAAGCAAACTATTCTCCGCGAAAGGTAAAAAATTCCGCAGCCGGGATTCCATCCCCGTCTGCGGAAAAATCATTCCTTAGAAAGGATATAAAAAATCGGGGCAGGATACTTCCCCGATCCTGTCCCTTTGCGTTCAAAAAGCCAGCCCTTCACACACAATGGGAATGATCATACGGCTCGGCTCTTCATTTCATAGATGGATTTGATTTTATTTTCTCCTCTTGGTGTTCGGCAGCCAATGCGTCGGCCTTTGTCTTGTGAACCGTACCGTGCGGATGATGGGGCGGCGCATAAATCGTATACAGCTTTAAAGGAACATTTCCTGTATTGACCAGGTTATGCCATGTACCCGCCGGTACAAAGATGGCGCAGCCGCAAGAAACACACTTCTGTAAACTCAGATTCTCTTTACCGGTTCCCATTTTGACGACGCCATTTCCCTGCTCAATCCGTAAAAACTGATCGGTGTCAGGGTGAATCTCCAGCCCGATATCTGCGCCGACCGGAATGCTCATCAGCGTTGCCTGCAGGTATTTCCCTGTCCACAATGCGGTACGATAGTTGTTATTTTGTTTGGTGGCCGCTTCGATATCAACTACGAACGGCTGCGGACCCATATCTGTTATTTTACAATCAGAATGACAATAGGAATTGGAAGACCTGTTATTCATAATACCGCTTCCCCCTCTCTTTCACATAATATGAGAAAAAAGGAAAATGTTTATCTGGGCTGAAAAAACGCCCAGTACCCATGGGGGTTTTCTGTTTCTTTGGCCTGTATCATCGCTGCGCAGCTTCCCTACAGGGGAACTGTGCGCTAAATTGCCCCTGGTTTGTTTCCTGAAAATAAGTATCGAAAGGACTTGACCGTCAACAAAATATCTTTCATGAGAAATGCATGGACGAGTTAAGAACACCCGCATATTATGTACTACAATCTTAAAAAAGGAGGCAAGGACATGGCAAGAACATCTGCCGATTTTTGGAATGAAAGAGTTTCCGGAAACAACGATAGTGAGAGTCTCAGCCGCAGCAGCAATAATGGGTCAAGCTGTGACCGTGAAAGTTCAAAGGCGTTAAGGAACATTCTGTCCCAGCTGGATGATCTGAACAATTCCGATTTACGTCTGCTCGACGATATCATCGAAAGATTATTGTGCGAACGCAGGTGCTAAAAGCAATATAGCAAACTAACCTCATTGTTCGTAGAAAAATCAGTACTGATCCGACAGGATGGGTACTGATTTTTTCTTTTGACTGCCAATCTTCCCAGACCGTCTGCCCATTCGCCGGAAAGGCTGTTTGGAATCCTCTTCGCTCTCTTGCCTTTGCTCCACAGATTGTCCGCATGGCCGCCGCCAACAGACCTTTGCGCTGGAAATCGCCGACTGGTATTCAAAATAGCGATCGCAGAATAATATGGAGTGAGGTGAATGACATGCTGAAAGATTGTAGCCCGGAAGAGTTATCCTATTTATCCACAAGCTTTGCGGTAGCAATTGCAAAAGGACAGGATATTCATTCTTTAAGGGTATTGTGCAGCTTTTTTACAAATGTCATTGCCACCTTGAATGTGATCATTAATCAGCAAGCTCTGATCGATCATCATCGACACAGGCGCTTTGACGAATGACGAACACCGCATGCTGGCGCCCGCTTTGATTTCTTGCGGGCAACGATCCCAAAAAGCATCACGGGCCACAGTTGTCTTTCAGATCACTGAGGTTGGTGATCTGCCGTATCCGAGAAAAGGCCTCGTGAACATTAAACAGCTGTCTCGCCTCATAAGAAAGGGTTAATTGATTGATCTCTTTTAAACGCCGGCGCAGCTCCTCATTGGTTACAGCAAGGGGATCCGGCTTATATGCTTTGATTACAAGGCCATTGTCCTGACCGATTATTTCGAGAGGATCCCCAACTTCCCATCCCAGTGTACGGCGCAGTTCCTTTGGGATGACAATGCGGCCTGCTAAATCAATGTTTCTAACGACGCCTGTAAACTCTTTCATACTCCAAATCCCTCATTTCACAAATTTTAGCGGCAGGCCGGAATGCGAATCCTCCCAAGCCTCCTGTTTCAGCCCGAATTCCAGGTTTCTATCCTTTATGATTCCTTCCGTTCAAAGGATCATTACGAACGATATCGGATGCCGCCGGGAAGCTGGAAACTCGACGGCCGACTGAACCAGTCCATTTTACCATAAGTTCGCCTCCTGTAGGTGCACCGATTGTTTCTTTTTATGGCTGAAACGCACACGAATGATTTCCCGGATTTTCTGTTGGATTTGCATGGGCGCCGTGCAGGCCCGCCGGTCAGGCACGGGCAGGCTTGTCCGGTTTTCGGCAGCCCAATGCGGCCGCATCGGGCACATTTCCCCATCACTCACCTGATTGCTCCTGCTCTTTAAGCTTTCTTTCGCGGTAGCTGCAGTAATTCTCTTTGTTGCCTTCCCAGTCCGGTTCGACTGCGGTTTTGCAGCCGTTCAGACGGGACAACCCCATTTCAAGCGCCGCCTGAAACGCGGCCCGGTTCTTTGCGACGTCCTCGGCCGTACCGGGCAAAAAACGCACGATCACTGTGGGGGCCCCCACCTCTTTCTTTTTCAAGCGGCTCACCTCCCGTTCCTCAAAATATGATCTTCCGCGATTGTCCTATGACTGAACCGCTGCTCCGGCAAGGCAGGAGGAATAAAGAGGAACAATCCCTCATACATAACTACCGGGCCGTGCAGGGAGTTTCGGCAAGAATCAGAAAGGAGGGAGCCGCATCGCAAACATAGCCATCTATCTGCGCAAATCGCGCGCGGACGACGCCGACGAGCCGGTGGAGGAAACATTGGAACGCCACCGGAAAACCCTCCAAGAATTTGCGGAAAAGAACGCACTGGCGATCTCGGAGCAAAACATCTACAAGGAGGTCGTTTCCGGCGATGCGCTGTACGCCAGGCCGGAAATGCTCCGGCTGCTGAAGGACGTGGAGGCGGAAAAGTTCAACGCCGTATTGTGCATGGATATCGACCGCCTGGGCCGCGGCTCCATGGCGGAGCAGGGCATCATTCTGGAAACGTTCAAAACCAGCGGCACCAAGATCATGACGCCGGTAAAAACGGTCGATCTGGATAACGACGCCGACGAGGATTACACCGAGTTCAAGACCTTTCTCTCCCGGCAGGAGCTGAAGATGATCAAGCGCCGCCTGAAAGCCGGTACCCAGCGGACCATCAAGGACGGCGGTTATATTGCCAACGCCCCGTATGGATATGAAAAGACCTACAGAAACAAAAAGCCCACCCTGAAAATCAAGGAGGACGAAGCGAAAATTGTTCGCCTGATGTTCCGGATGTACGTTGAGGAAGGCGCCGGCTGTCAGATGATCGCCGAAACGGTCAATGCCATGGGCGCCCGGCCGCGCCGGTCCGACCGTTTCGGCCGTTCCAGCGTGATGAAGATTCTCAAAAACAATGTGTATATCGGGAAAATTGTCTGGAACCAGAAAACACATCTGCGCAAGGGCAGCGGAAAAAGCATCGCCGTTTCCAACCCGAAAGAAAAATGGATCATCACGGACGGCATTCATCCGTCGATCGTCGACGAGGAACTTTTTGAGAAAGCACAGGAGATCTTTGAAAGGAGGCACCATCCCCCGTCTTACACCGGCCGGGTGGAAAACCCGCTGGCCGGGCTGATCTACTGCAAAAACTGCGGCGGCCTGATGCAGCGGCAGGTCATGAACCGAAGCCCGGAACCGTACCTGCTGTGCCAGAAGAAAGGCTGCGTCGTCTCAAGCCAGCTGCCGATGGTAGAGCAGGCGATCCTACGCGAGCTGGCGCGGCAGCTTCGGGAACTGCAGGCAAAGCAGCGGCCGGAGCAACAAACCGATCATCCCTATGCCCAAACGCTCGATTCAATCGACAGTGAGATCAGGGCCGCAAAAAAGCAGCTGGATGCCATCTGCGAGCTGCTGGAGCGCGGCACATATACGCCCGAACTGTTCCTGCGCCGCGAAGCCTCCATCAAAGAGCGGCTGGCGCAGCTCGACAGCTCCCGCAGGGAATTCGCCGCAAAGCTCTCGGTAAAGCCCGCCGCTGCGATGAGCGAGAGAATCGAGGAGGCGCTGCGGCTCTACCCCTCCCTGGACGCACAGAGCAGGAACCGGCTTTTGAAATCCATTCTCGAGCGTGCCACCTATTACAAAGAAAAAGACTGGAAGCCCGCACAGTTTCAGCTCGAGCTCTTTTTCAAGCCTCTTTACCTCTAAGCCGCACACTCCTGCGACAAAGACTGCTTAGAAGATTTGCGTGTATACTTTACGCCGGATAGACAGCAGTTGATCAACGAAGCGGCAACTGTCAAGATTAGAAATGTCGAGGTCATCACAGTTTATCTGGATCTGGAATCCGTGCCTTTCAACAAGGGCTTCTATTCCGTAGACATGACTTTCTTCTTTGACGTTGCATTGGATGTTTACTGCTCGCCTACCTCTGGTTCCGTTCAGGTGAACGGCATCGCCGTATTCAACAAAAAGGTGATTCTGTACGGCAGCGAAGGCAACGTAAAGATGTTCAGCTCCGACTGCGGGCTGGATGATCTGGAAGTTCAGTCCTGGGCCTGCCGCGCACTGCCCAAGGCAACAGTGCAGGTGGCAGAACCCGTCGCCCTGTCTGCCAGAGTGTGCGACTGCCCCGCAAATCCCTGTGAGATCTGCTGCCGCATTCCCGACTGCATCTGCAGAAGATATGGCAGTGATTTCGTAATGGATCCTGTTCGCCGCACAGTATATGTCACCATTGGTATTTTCACCATCGTGCAGATCGTGCGTAATGTGCAAATGCTGATCCCCGCTTACGATTTCTGTATTCCGGAAAAAGAGTGTGAGGCCACCTCGGATGATCCGTGCGAGCTGTTCCGCCGGATCGATTTCCCCACGGACGAATTTTTCCCGCCTAAGTCCGGGGACTGTGGCTGTGAGGACAGAGGCTGCCGTCAAAGGTAAACGGCCAAACCAACCCATGCACCCTCCAAATCGTCAAAAGCACTTTATGAATTTCAGGGTGGATTCCTCTCACGCGGGATCGCCCTGAAATTTTTTGCATACAAAAGCGCTCTCCCGGTCCTATCCGGAAGAGCGCCCGCCGCTGCGGCATATTTGCGTTCGGGTCAGATCAGGGCTCGATGATCGGACGAGCCTTCTCTTTTGTATGCTTCGCTTTCCCCTGCAGCTCCGGAACAGGCGGAACATCGTTTTTGGGCAGATGCGTTTTGTGGTTGCTCTCTGTTCCGTGCGGCTCTTTCGGGTCGGGCCTGCGCATTCCTGCTTTTGCCATAGACTTGCTCCTTTCGTTTGTTTTTCTTAGCATTCCCGCACCGCGCGGCACCATCCTTTTATTTTCATTCTAAAAAAACCGAGCTTATCCGCCAAACGCCAAAAGGGCCGGATGCAGAAAGCATCCGGCCTTGAAAAACAATCTCGCAGATTTAGCTGCGGTTCTTCACCAGCTTGTTCAGTTCGTCCATAAAGGTATTGAGATCCTTAAACTGCCGGTATACCGACGCAAAACGGACATACGCGACCTCATCGATATTCTTAAGCTTTTCCATCGCGTACGTTCCAATCAGACTGGAGGGCACCTCGCGATCCAGAGAATTCTGCAGCATCGTTTCGATCTCGTCCACAACGCGCTCAAGCGTATCGATAGAGACCGGGCGCTTCTCGCATGCACGCAAAAGGCCGTTGAGCAGCTTGTTGCGGTCAAACGTCTGACGGGATTTATCCTTTTTGATCACCACAATGGGAACCGTTTCGATCACCTCATAGGTGGTAAAGCGTTTGGCGCATTTCAGGCATTCCCTGCGGCGCCGGATTCTCTCGCCCTCGTCCGTCGGGCGGGAATCGATTACCTTGCTTTCCTCAAAACCGCAATACGGGCATTTCACAGATCATGACCCTCCTCTGTTCTTTTACAGCAACTTTTAAAATTATAGCATTATCTTTGCGTAATTTGCAATATTTTCGGCGATTTATTTCACCAATTGTTCTACAAAATGCCTGCTGTCGAGCAAATGGTCCAGATTCGGGAAGCTTTTCCGGTAAACCTCGATGATAAAATCGCCGCTGTACCCGAATTCATCCAGCAGCTTCATCAGCCGCGCATAGTCCATGGTGCCGTCACCGGGTAAAAGACAGTCGGATTTACCGTTGTTGTCATTCAGATGGATATGCACCAGCCGGTCCCCCATGGCACTGCACATCTCAAAGGGATCTTTGCCTGCGCGAACAGCCTGCTTGATATCGAATACAAAGCAGCAGCTTTCCCCCAGATACTCCCGCATCCGGCGGATAAAGCCGGGGTCTTCACTGCGGAAGCGGTTGACGTTCTCCTGAGCCACCTGAATCCCGCATCGGCGGCCAGCCTCAAAGAGCAGCGCATACCGCTCGAAGTATTCTTCTTCGCTCAGCGTGCTGTACAGGTAATCGCGCTGGCCGTGCAGCACCAGTATTTCGGCCCCAAGCCGGCCGGCGGCTTCAAAATATTTACGGTAAAAATCCAGAGAATCCGTAAAGCGGCTGTCGTAATCCGAAAAGAACATCATGCTTTCAAAGCCGGATGTAAAAGGGTGGATCGATTTGACAGCTGATCCCGAAGAATCCAGGATTGATTTTAAATTGTTCAGATAATCCTTCCTGAGCTCACCATACGTATTAAAAAAGATTTCGAATAACCGAAACCCCACATTGGTCAGCCGGGCCAAGGACTGGGCGGTCTCCTGCGGATACAGGCACGCCGTTGAAATACCGTATCGGATAAGCAGTCCCCTCCTTTGACGGTGATACTTGTACACAGGTACATAAGTTTATTATATCATCTGCTGCTCTCTTTGGTGCAACAAATAGGCAGAATCCCTTATTTTTCTAATGGCTGATGATTCCGTGCTTTCTTATGCCGTTCAAGCTAAAATGGAGTATTTGTTTCCTTTGCTTATTTAGAGATTCTTTCGTGCGGCTTCGCCGCAGGGAAAATTTCTTTTTTCTTCAGCTTGCCCCTCATGCCGGGGCGGGCACTTACTTTCGTGAAAGGACGAAAGTAAGCAAAGGCCTTCCAAAGGACACCTTTGGAATCC
>NZ_AKFU01000032.1:0-199452 GCF_000277625.1 Clostridium sp. MSTE9 | reverse complement strand
TTTTTTAATAAGAAAAACCTTCTGTGCCGAAGGTTCAGAAAAAAGCTGGGGTTGTCTAAAAACAGCAGGGAAGAGAGAACCTCAGCAAATAAAAACCACCGGCTGTGCCGGTGGTTTTTATTTAGGTGCATTGAAATACCATATATTTCCTATCAGTTTGTCTGCCATTCATATTGACGCTTTATCATTTTTTGCTCATACTTTGATTTGATAACACCTATCAGTGAAAGGAGAGAGAAGCGTGGATCAAAAGATTGAGTCTCAAATCATTTCTGCTTTTATCATCGATCTGAAAAAAGAACGAGCGAAATACGAGCTCTGGAACGAAAAAAAGCGGAGAGATTTTATATGGAAAACTTGCGTGCGCAAATATTTTAATGAAAGATGTGTACGGCGGATTACGCAGCCGATTTCCAGCTGGCAAGACGTTTATCGTCTGTTAAAAAAGAATGGTGCTCCAGACACTTGCTATGTGCTGAGCATAAATGAAGGGTTTGATGGGGTTACGCTTCCTCTGGAGGTTGCCTTAGAGCATCTTGTTTTCAATGGACCGGCTCTCATTTCCTGCATCCATGGAAAATTGGCTTATTTGGGAGAAGAACCGACGATTGGGCCTTCCGCGAGATACTTGCTCATTCGTGAGCAAGTAATTTGATTGCATTCCAGCGTTGAGGGCGGATCGATATTCTTACTGTGAAATCCATACGGAACGGGAGAGTTAATTGAGCTATATCTTATTAATACTTGCTTTATTTTTATTGACATTCTGCTATCTTCGGAGTTTATACTCGTGTATCATCGATTATCAGGTCAATAACAGTGCCAGACGGAAAAGAAGAAAAGGCCAAACATTGATAGAATGGATTCTTTATAGGCGGTACCGCAAGGAAATCCCACGGATTTTATTGATTACATACTTTGGCTGTTTCATTTTCCATTTGATCGCTTTTGTTTTAGCGATCCTTTTCTGGGCAAACCATTTGGAAGAAACCGCTTTTCATCATTTTAGACTGACTGTGGCGGCAGATTATGGTCTGATTTTCATTTTGGCAATTGCTTTTTATGGAAGGCGCAAAAATGGCCAGACATATGCCAAGGTAGAACGCTGGATCAAAAAGAGAAAAAGGCAAAGATAAATTCACTTTTGAGTCCGGGTACGGATCACTATGATGAGTCAGCAGAAATCCGTACCCGGCTTCTGTCGATACCTGAGCGGCCGCATATACACAGGTGGTCGAAAAAGGCGATGTTAAGAAAGAGATTCGCTTTTCCGGCCCGATTTTCCTATGATGGGAAGATCTGTTTGTCCATCTAAATTTTACAAAATTTTATATCATTACAAACAATTTTTACATATTGCAACAAAGCATTGACTAATGCGTAAAACCCTATTAAAATTGTTTTATCTCTACATGAAATTTAATTTACATATTCATGAAAATTTATTGGAGGTAAGAACATTGGAAGAAAAAAATCATAAGCCTTATATTCCGGCGGATAAGGTAGTACCTGAATTTACGGTTTATTCAGTAGCTTTAGGTATTTTGCTCGTTATTCTATTCGGCGCCGCCAATGCGTATTTGGGGCTGCGCGTAGGTATGACGGTTTCGGCCGCGATCCCCGCATCTGTTATCTCTATGGGCATCATCCGCGTGATTCTGAAACGTGATTCCATTCTGGAAAACAACATGGTGCAAACCATCGGCTCTGCCGGCGAGGCAGTGGCGGCCGGTGCGATCTTCACCATGCCGGCGCTGTTTATGTGGGCGGAGGACGGACTTACGTCGATGCCTTCTCTTATTGAAATTTCTTTGATCGCCCTGTGCGGCGGTATTCTCGGTGTTGTATTTATGGTGCCGCTGCGTACGGCGCTGATCGTCAAAGAGCACGGCGTTCTGGTTTACCCGGAGGGACAGGCCTGCGCCGAGGTTCTGATGGCCGGTGACAAAGGCGGCAATAAGGCCTCTACTGTTTTTATCGGCCTGGGTGTTTCCGCCGTATATAAGTTTATTACGGATGGACTCAAGCTTTTCCCCAGTGAGATCGATTGGAAAATCCCCATGTATAAAGGTGCCGGATTTGGTGCAGATGTGCTTCCCGCGCTGGCTGGTGTTGGTTACATATGCGGAGCACGGGTATCCTCTTATCTTCTCGCGGGCGGCGCTACCGCATGGTTTGTCGTTATGCCGCTCATTGCTCTTTTCGGCAACGATCTTGTTATCTTCCCGGCAAGCGTTTCTGTTGCGGAGCTGTGGGAAACCCAAGGAACATGGGGGATCTGGAGCAATTTTGTCCGCTACATCGGCGCTGGTGCCGTGGCGGCCGGCGGAATTATCACTCTGATCAAAACCCTGCCTTTGATTGTCCGCACGTTTCGGGACGCAATTGCCGGTTACGGACAGAGCACGAAGGGTACGCTGCGTACCGAACAGGATCTTTCCATGAAGTTCCTGCTGATCTGCACGGTAATCGTCGCTCTGGTCATGTGGCTCGTTCCGGCCATCCCGCTGAATTTCCTGGGAGCGCTGATTGTCATTATTTTTGGCTTCTTCTTTGCGACCGTTTCTTCCCGGATGGTCGGACTGATCGGTTCGTCTAACAACCCTGTTTCGGGTATGTCGATCGCAACGCTGCTCATTGCTACCATGCTTTTGAAAGCGACGGGCAATAGCGGAATCGGCGGTATGATCGGCGCGATCACCATCGGCTCCATCATTTGTATCAGTGCGGCGATTGCCGGCGATACTTCTCAGGATTTGAAAACCGGTTTCCTCGTGGGCGCTACGCCAAGGCTGCAGCAGATTGGCCAGCTGATTGGAACCATTATTTCCGCACTTACCATCGGCGGCGTTCTGTACCTGCTCAACCAGGCCTGGGGATATGGTTCGTCAGAGCTCCCCGCACCGCAGGCCACGCTGATGAAGATGGTCGTGGAAGGCGTTATGGGCGGCAATCTCCCCTGGGCGCTTGTGTTTACCGGAGTAAGCATTGCGGTTATTATTGAAATTCTTGGCATTCCCGTGCTGCCCTTTGCGATTGGGCTGTATCTGCCGATTCATCTGTCCGTGCCGATCATGGCTGGCGGTTTGATTCGTCTGTACCTGGAAAAGCGCAAGGCTTCGTCCGAAGAGGAAAGAGAAGACATGGTGCAGTCCGGCGTGCTTTACAGCTCCGGTCTGATTGCGGGTGAAGGTCTCATCGGTGTTTTCCTCGCGATATTTGCCGCGCTCAGCGTCAATGTGGCACTGCCCGAGTCCCTGCACTTCGGCAATATTGCCGGATTGATTGCTTTTATTCTGCTGCTCATGACCATTCTGAAATTCACTGTTTGGAATAAAAGCCTGAAAAGATAATCAAAATGAAAACATGGCCGGGCTGTACACCATAAAAGGGTGTATGGCCCGGTTCAAATCGAACCGGGAGAAGCTTTGATGGAAAAAAGAAAAAACTATCTGGATTTTGTGCCGGTTCTGAATGCTCAAAATTCATGGGATGAAAAGGACGGCATTGTCACAGTCCACATGGTGCATAAGGGCATTCACCACGTGATTGCCCAAAAGTTATTTCATTCGCCCCCCGTAAGTCATATCGCACTGGATACCTTCGGCAGTTTTGTGTGGAAGAAAATCGACGGCGTGCGGACTGTGGGCGATATAGCGGACGAAATGAAGGCGCATTTTGGCGATCAGGCGGAACCGGTTTATAACCGTCTGGTTCATTATATGAAGATTTTGCAAAACAACCGTTTCGTTCAGTTCTAAAAGAAAGGGTGAAAACCTGACCGGCGGAACAAAGCCGGTATGATTTCTTATGGTAACGGAACAACGTACCCTTTGTGTAGAATCCAAGGATTTTGCATGACGAGTGACGGATGTTATAATAACAGGAATGAGATGCGGGAACAATTGGTTCATCCTTCAGCGGCGAACATATCCCCGCTTCGAGTTTCAAGGTTCTCTCAGCCGCCGGCAGCTGGTTGCCGTAAACGGTGTGAGGTTCCTATTATACTGTAAAGGAGCTATCGTCATGGGAGTATTAGAGCATCTGGAACCGAACAATGTTTTTCATTTTTTTGAAGAGATTTCCGCGATCCCGCGCGGATCCACGAACACCAGGGCAATCAGCGACTGGTGCGTAAGCTTTGCGAAAGCACGCGGGCTGGAATATCATCAGGACAGCTTCAACAATGTGATCATCATAAAAGAAGCGACACCGGGATATGAAAGTGCGGAGCCGATTATTCTGCAGGGGCATCTGGACATGGTCTGCGAAAAAGAGCCGGACTGCACCAAGGACATGGAGAAAGAAGGCATTGATCTTGTGATCGATGGCGACCGGATCCGGGCCAAGGGCACCACGCTCGGCGGGGACAACGGTATCGCTGTCGCTATGGCGCTGGCGGTGCTCGACTCAAAGGAATTATCGCATCCCCGTGTCGAGGCGATTCTCACCATCGATGAGGAAATCGGTATGCTGGGCGCCATCCAGCTGGATATGTCGCCGTTAAAGGGCAGAAAGCTCATTAACCTTGACTCTGAGGAGGAGGGGATTTTTACCGTGAGCTGCGCGGGCGGCAATATGACCCGGTGCCGTTTGCCCATTGCACGCGCACCGTATTCCGGCACTGTGCTGAATATCACGGTGGGCGGTCTGCTCGGCGGCCATTCCGGTGCGGATATCGATAAAGGGCGCGCCAACGCCAGTATGCTGCTGGGCCGCCTGCTGTATGCCGCAAAGAAAAAGTCGGATTTCCGTTTGATCTCTGTAGAGGGCGGCAAAAAGGACAACGCAATTCCGCAGCAGTCAGAAGCGCTGTTGGTCGCCGCCAATGCGGATCTGGTTCGTGTGATTGCAGCGGACATGGAAACAGCTTTCAAATCGGAATACCAAAAGAATGATCCGGGCCTGTTTGTAGAAGTGAAAGATGCGGCGACAGAGCTTGTTCCTATGGATGAAACCGCGACCCGGAAGGTGCTCCATATGCTGACCTGCATGCCGAACGGCATTCAGGAAATGAGCGCCGACATTGAGGGGCTGGTTCAAACCTCGCTGAATCTTGGCATACTGGCAACCGAAGAAGAGGAGCTGCTTGCCTCCTTCTGCCTGCGCAGCAGTGTTGCGACACAAAAGCAGATGCTGGTTGACCGCCTGGCTTGCGAAATGGAGCTGCTGGGAGGAAGCATTCAGATTTTCGGGGATTATCCGGCATGGGAATATAAGCACGAATCGGCGCTGCGCGACCTGATGGTTCGGATTTTCCAAAAGCAGTATGGCCATGATCCGGAAATTTCTGCGATCCACGCAGGACTTGAGTGCGGTATGTTTATGGGGAAACTGCCCGATCTGGACTGCATATCGATTGGTCCGGATATGTCGGAGGTTCACACCTATCGCGAAAGCATGAGCATTTCGTCCGTTGGCCGCGTGTGGGACTATCTGATTGAAGTTCTTCAGTGCCTGAAGTAAGGCGGATCGAGAAAGCTCCATGGTGAAAACTGTGGGCTTTCGCCGAAAACATGGGTGCAATCCCGAATGAGAATCTGTTTTATTTAGGCTCTCTGCCAATCATTAAAGTGACTTCAAAGGGAAACGAAAGGAGCGGCGTTAAGCCGCTCCTTTTTGCATTGCGGCATTGAAGTTATGCACAATGCGATTGCGAAAGCGTTGAAAATTACGGTGACCGTGGGTGCTGTGCTTAAAGACTTTAACTTTGCTGCTGGCCTTTTCAGTAAAGGTGCTCATCTGAAGGCAATAGTACGATCGTGTCCGAAAAAACTGGATCACTACCGGCGAAAAGTCGGCAGTGATCCAGTTTTTCATTCGCTTGCTTTACTATCTAAATTGAAAGCGCGGGGTAGGTTTCTAAAATCACCTTGGCGGTGTTGGCACCCTCAGTGCCTTTTGTCCCAAAGAATTCCTGACCAGGATAATATCTTTGGCAGCCTTACTTGAGCACAGCGCCTTCCCAAACGCTGCCGACATACTTTTGATACCGCTTCAGATAATCGCTGTCAGTCTTTGTCAAGGTCGGGCTCCAACTCTTTCTCCGTTCTTCCATCACTTCCTCCGGAACTAACAGTTCCAGCTTGCGGTTTGGAATATCAATCGAAATCAAATCCCCGTCCTGTACCAGGCCGATCGGGCCCCCGACAGCGGCTTCCGGGGAGATATGCCCAATACACGGCCCATGCGTTGCGCCGGAAAAACGGCCGTCTGTAACCAATGCTGTCGTATCACCCAGCCCCAGGCCCATCAGCTGAGTCGTGGCCAGCAGCATTTCGCGCATACCCGGGCCGCCCTTGGGCCCTTCATTTCGAATCACGATAACGTCGCCATGATGAATTGCACCCTTTTGGATCGCCTCGATTGCCTTTTCTTCACTTTCGAATACACGAGCCGGGCCGGTATGGCATTTCATTTCTTCATTATGGATACCGTTCTGCTTCACAACGGCACCTTCCGGAGCCAGGGAGCCCTTGAGAATCGCGATACTGCCCTCCGCATGGAATGGTTGATCCAAAGTGGTGAGAACGTTTAAATCACGGGTTTTATGGCCGGGCAGGATATCCCTCCATGCCTGCCCGGTTACCGCAGTGACGTTCAGGTCAAGCAAGCTCTGAATTTCACCCATGACGGCAAGGACACCGCCGGCGTTTTCCAGATCCTGCAAGGAGTATTTACCGGATGGGCGCACATTGACAATTTGGGGCGTCGCCCTGCTGCAGGCTTCAAAATCATCCGGCCCAATGCTGATGTTGAATGCACTTGCGATTGCCGGAATATGGATCGTTGTATTTGTAGAGCCGCCGAGTGCCATGCTTACCTTAATCATATTGATGAAGTTTTCGCGCTTTATGTAATCTCTGGGGCAGATATTCTTTTTTACCATCTGCATCAGGCGTATGCCGCTTTTCCTTGCGATACGCAGCCTGTCTGCATGGATGGCCAAAACCGTGCCGCTGCCGGGCAAAGACAGTCCCAAAGGCTCCATTAGACATGACATGGTATTGGCTGTTCCCATCATTGGGCAGCTTCCGGGGCCTGTGCACACCGACATTTCCATTTCTTTGTATTCATCCTCGGTGATTTCACCGCGGAATAAGCGGCCTGCAGCTTCACGCACACGAAATGCACCTTCCATCGGTTCCCCGCGGTAATTACCGGTGACCATTGGCCCTGATGTGACGATTACACTGGGAATGTTGATTCTTCCAGCCGCTATTGCCATTGCAGGGACGATTTTGTCGCACCCGGCCAGCAGCACGAGACCGTCCAGCCGTTGAGCCTGAGCCATTACCTCAACAGAATCTGCGATGATGCCACGACTGGGTAAGACATAATGCATACCATCGTGACCCTGTGTACAGCCGTCGCATATGCTGATCGTATTAAATTCAAATGGACGGCCACCTTCAGCGATGATCCCTTCTTTCACAGCAGCACTAAGTTCGCGCAGATGCTTGTGGCCGGGATGCATTTCATTCCAGGAATTCACGATCCCGATAAAGGGCTTTTTTAATTCGTCTTCGTCTATGCCCAAGGCATATAAGAGCGTACGGTTGCCGGCGTTGTTTCATCCGCCGACCATCTCGTTGCTGCGATACGGCTTCTCCAGCATTGCCATGTTACCTACTCCTTTTTAATTGCTGACTAAATGTAATTTGGTGTGCAGGATGATTTGTTTTCAAGAAAAGATGTTTATTTGATATTTTAAAAATCAATAAACACAATCTCGTCTTGTATGAGAAAATTTCTGACACACCTGCATCTCTGAAATTTGAGCTCTGGTTAAAAACGAGCACTTGTGTACAAACAGGATCAGCTCGTAATCCCCAACCACCAGACCACAAATTCATCGTTGCCCATGCCGAACAGCTCGCTCTTGGTCGGTTTGCCGGAGGCTACCTCTATGATGGCCTCAAAAATATCCTCACCCATCTCCTCGAGCGTTTTCTCTCCGTCGATGACGACACCGGCGTTCATATCCATATCATCCTCTTGCCGTTGAAAAAGAGGAGTATTGGAAGAAATTTTCAAAGTGGGGAAGTGCTGTGCTCCAAAGCAGGAGCCACGCCCGGTGGTAAAAACACATAAATTGCATCCGCCTGCAAATAGGGCGGCGGCAGCCATTGGATCATAGGCCGGGGCGTTCATGATGACAAACCCCTGCTCTGTGATCTTTTCACCGTAGTCAAAAACACCGTTAAGAGGGGTGCTTCCGCCTTTTTTAGCGCCGCCCAGCGCCTTTTCTAGGATATTAGTAAGACCTCCGGCGTTATTACCCGGAGTTACCTTACCGTTGATTTGAGCATCGCGTCCCTTGCAGTAATCCAGCCACCAATTCATCAAATCGATTAGCTTTTGTGCCACTTCGGGGGATTTGGCCCGGCGGACAAAGGCTCCCTCTATTCCAAATAACTCTGTGATTTCTGTCAGAACGGCAGTGCCTCCCTGTTCGATCAGCAGATCCATCGCCTTTCCCAAAGCCGGATTGGCGGAGGAACCGGAGAATGAATCAGAGCCCCCGCACTCCATCCCGATTTTTAAGTGGCTGATCGGAACCGGCTGGCGTTGACACTGGTTGGCAATAGGGAGCATGGCTTCCACCATGGCAATGCCCTGTTCCATTGCTTTTCTGGAACCCCCAACTTCCTGAATGACCAGGCGGCCCAGCAAAGGGCCGGGGGTCAGTTCAGCTTCCTCAAAAAATGCATCGATGTTATTGGATTCACAGCCCAATGCGCACACGACTGCGCCCGCTATATTCGGATTTTTGACGTGCCCCCCTAATATCCGCCGAAGATAAGACATGGGTGTGCCCGTCTTTTCCAATCCGCAGCCGGAACTGGTGATAAGCGGAACAATGGCGTCTACATTCGGGTAATCCTTCAGCCTTTCAGGAGTAAAGTAATTTGCGATTTTTCGTGCCACCGTAGCAGCACAGTTGCTGCACACGGCAACAGCGATGCAGTTGCGCGTGCCAACCTGCCCGTCCGGGCGCACATATCCCTGAAAGGTACGGCACTGCTCAGGGGGCAGTATGTTCACCGGATGGTAGTCCCGGCAAAACTCGTATTGTTTCGATACAGAATCAAAGTAAATCGTTTCGTTGTGCATGTGGGTTCCGGCCTCTACATCCCGGGCAGCATAGCCGATCACCGTATTGTATTTTAAAATGGGTTCATTCTGGCGTATCGCGCGGGATGCGATTTTGTGCCCAATTGGAATATCGCTCTGGACGGTAAAATCTTCGTCAGGTATATAGGTGCCTGCTGCAACAGGCTCCCGTGCCACCACAATGTTATCTGCGCTGTCTAAACGAATTACGGGGGATTTTTTCTCTGTAGTCATTCCATTCTCCCTTCGCGCGGCTTTATGTAATGAATTGCTTCTTCATGCGCGTCTTCTTTTATTGAAAAAGGCAAAGGAAATGCTGAATACCCTTTGCCTCTCTCGCTTTGCAGTAAGCACTATTTAGAGTGAATATATTGAATCACTGCTCTGAGGCCCATTCTTTCCCTTGCCAAACAGGGTGATCATAAACCGACGGATCCGCTACGTACTTCCACTTTTCACCATGGCAAACGGCTAAACAGCCTTTGACACACATTTGTGCCATTCTGATAACCGACTCCCGGCTCAGTGCGGCAGCATGCGGGCTGAGAATCAAGTTCGGAGCTTGGAACAAAGGGTTGTCAGGCGTGGGGGGTTCGGTAGTAAAAACGTCGATGCCCGCTCCGGCTATTGTGCCGGATTTTAGTGCCTCTACTAAATCTTCCTCATTGATAATTCCGCCCCGGCCACAATTGATAATGAGAGAAGTTTTCTTCATTGATGCAAGCTGTTCCTTGGCAATCAAATTACGGGTTTGCTCCGTGAGCGGAATATGAATCGTGACCAAATCGCTTGCTTTCAGCAGCTCTTCATAGTCGGAAAAATACAGTACACCCAGTGATTCGATTTTTTCCCGAGATAAAAACGGATCATACCCGGCAACCTTCATGCCACATCCTTGGCACAGCTTTGCCATTTCACGTCCAATAGCCCCTAATCCCAGGATACCGACTGTTTTTCCTTCCAGTTCAAAAGATTTTTGTGCATCACGGATTTCCCAATTTCCGGCGCACATCTCCCGATGCGCATCCATCAGGTTTTTAGACAGCGAAAACATCATGGCAATGGCATGCTCCGCTACGCTGCGGTTATTGGCGCCCGGGGTAATGATGACGGGGATACCGTGAGCCGTAGCTGTCTTTACATCCACATTATCGTATCCGACCCCTGTGCGCCCAATTACCTTTAATTGCGGGCTGTTTTCAATGACGTGGCGGTCACACTTGCCGACGCGGACAAGTAATGCGTCCGCATTCTGCATCTGATCCAGATATTCATTCGGGTCAGGATGATTCGCGGTATAAACCTCCGCCTTTCCGACTAACAGCTCCATTCCCTCAGGGGAAACTGCTTTTGTCATAACAAATTTCATCTCACCTTAATCCGCCTTTCCTAAAATGAATTGAACCATGCGATCCAGCTATCTTTTGATACTTGAATTTTCTATCAGTGGAGTATGCAGTAAAGAGCAGTACCGGAACGGAATTCGTAAAAATGTATAGCAATGCAGTGTGGAGTAAGCATTGCTATACACCTTTCTTTTACGTAGAGCGCTGGCCAGCATGATAATCACTCAGGTTCATACTAACACAGAAGCCGGTTCCCCTCCAAATGTGTTTGGAGGGGAATTTGCAATGATTCCTTTATTTCCCTGATATTTCTGAGTCGTTGCCAAGACCGGAAATGACACCGGTCGAAGCCGGACCGTGTTCGTGAAAATGGCTGATTACTTCAGTGCCGCTTCCGGCTCGGCACTCCCCGCCAGAGCGGCGGCGCGCTGCTTATTGATCTGGTGAATCCGCCAGGGAGCAAAGATCAAGCCGCCGACGATGAAGGTGGGGATACGAAGGAACGAAATCACCTGGTAGCCTTTTGTGACCAGAGCGACGATGCCGATCTGCGCCAAAAGCAGCGACAGACCCAGAAGGATGATTCCGAAAATCATGTCCACAATCGCCTGATTGTACTTCTTCTTTGGGTTGAACCAAGGCCCGAAACGCGCACAGACAGCTACCACATCCGACATGGAAACATAAGCCAGGAACAGGCCGATACTGTAGATCAAGGACAAAATACCGGTGGAACCAAAACGCTCCACGATCATGTCGTAAATCGGAATCACGCTGTCGCTGATCCCAGGCATGCGGGACAGAACGGCAAGAGAAACGATAAACAGCATAAATCCATTGAGGAAGCCGCCGAAAATAGCCATCACCTTGCAGTCGTTTTTGCTGGTGAATTTTCCTGCAATCGCTATGTAAGCACTGCAGAATCCGACCTGCAGACCGGTATACCACATCATATCACCGATTGCCGATCCCGTTGAAACGTTGAATGTCTCTTTGGTCTGTACGATGTTCACGACACCGCCCCAGTTTTCTTTGAGCAAAACAAACGCCACGACAAGAATCGCACCGGTCATGATGATTCCAAGAGGCAGGTCGATTTTCGCCATTACGGTCGCGCCGAACATGGAGATCGCGACGACAATCAGCAGGCACACAAATGTCCCAAGGGTATAATTCATACCTACAGACTGATTCAGGAAGGTTCCCGCGCCGGCCAGTACCGCGCTGCTGTTTACCAGAAGGGAGATCAAGACGATCACGTCAAAAACGATCACCATAATTTTTCCGACAGCTTCTTTTTTGGAATACAGCGAGTATGCGACATCTTTATAGCTGTCAGCCTTAATTAACCGCGAATACTCTCCCATATAGTAAAAAACGAAACCAAGAATAATGAATGGGACTAACGTGGTGACAAGCGATATCCATCCGGACCTTGTAAAATATTTTAATAGAGTTAAACCGGAGCAAAATCCCGCCCCGCAATGATTGCCGAACCATGCAAAAGCGGCGCCGAGCGCTACAAACCACTGGATTTTGGCCTGATTGGTTTTAATCATCTTCACATCTCCTCAATAGTATATTACCTGTATCGACAGGCTTTGAAGGGCTGCTTTTAGCAAAGAAACACACTCTTTTTTACCTCATATTTTCTTCAGCGGATGGTTTCCGAATTCCTCCCCCTTTCCTGATTGTCCCTGGGGTCGTTTCGCCGTGTCCTACCTAAGCTGTTTTATAGATTGTCCCCGTATTGTATTTTAGATTCCATTGCCGGCCGGTCTTTTCTTTTTTTCTCCGTAGTCGGAAAAGAAAAGATTCAGACTGTTTTAACTGAAAGGAGACTGATAGGCAGCCGGATCGGTTAACGCTGTCCATCCCAAGCATGGCCGTTTTCGCCCTTGCGATAAGGCGGTACCCCTTTTATGTATGACGCCGTGAACGCTGCGCAGATCGCGGTGCTTTCACCGGAAACGAAACCGGGCGGTTACAGCCCTTATTTTTTGTCGGCTGTGGAATAGTCGTACCAGCCTTTTCCGGTCTTTCGTCCAAATTCGCCCTTCTGGAACTTTTCTATGACCAGCGGGCTGGGTTTGTCGTATTCGTCGCCGCTTTCGGCATAGCGGTCGCGGCGCACATAGTAGTTGACGTCGATGCCGGTCAGATCCATCAGGCGGAAGGGTCCCATGGGGTATCCCAGTCCCTTTTCACAGGCGGTATCGATATCCTCTACCGAGGCGATGCCCTTCTCCAGCAGAGAACAGGCCTCATGAGTTACCGCTGCGTTGATGCGGTTGGCTACAAAGCCGGAAATCTCTTTGTTGATCACGATGGGAGCTTTTCCGGTGTTAACGGCAAAGGCCTTGACGGTCTCGATAACCTCCGGTGCGGTGTGCGGGCCGCGAACCAGTTCTACAAGCTGCATCACCAAAGCTGGGTTGAAGTAATGGATATTCAGCAGCCGCTGGGGGTTCTGAGTGACGTCGGCCAGCTTGGAGCTGACGAGATTGGAGCTGTTGGTTCCCAGGATCGTGTCCGGCCTGCACAGCTTGCTGATCCGCCCGAACAGTTCCCGCTTGATTTCCAAATCTTCGATAATGGCCTCAATGACAATATCCGCTCGGGCAGCCGCCTCGTCCACATCCTGGGAGAAGGACAGGCTGGCCGAAATCCGGTCGGCCTCAGACTGCGTAATGCGGCCCTTGGCCACGCGGCCCGACAGATAGTCGGCGGCCCATTTCTGCGCCTTTTCCACCGCGCCCAGGAACGAGTCGCACAGGATGACCTGATAGCCGCTGGTACGGCCATTGAGAGCGGTGTTCATGGCGATCTGCTGACCCATGGCTCCGGCGCCGATCACCACGATGGTTTTGACCTGCTCAATATTCATTTGACACACCTCATTTTAATATAGAAATTGCGAGATTGGAATCACAGCTTTTCAATCATCGTAGCCATGGACTGACCGCCGCCGATGCATAGGGTGGCCAATCCGTACCGGCCGCCGGTACGCATAAGATTATGCAGCAGGGTGACGATCAGGCGGGTGCCGGTGCTGCCCAGGGGATGGCCCAGAGCGATGGCTCCGCCATTGATGTTGACCTTTTCCGGATCCAGACCCAGGTCCCGCATACAGGCCACCGCCTGGGAGGCAAAGGCTTCGTTCAGCTCTACCAGGTCCATTTGCTCCACGGTCATCCCGGTGCGCTCCATGATTTTGCGGGTAGCGTACACCGGGCCATAGCCCATAATGGCCGGGTCCAGGGCGGCTCTGGTAATACCCACGATTCGAGCCAGGGGCCTGAGTCCTGATTCTTTCATTTTACGCTCGGACATCAGAACCAGGGCGGAGGCGCCGTCATTCAGGCCGCAGGAGTTGCCCGCAGTTACGGTTCCGTCCGGCTTGACGATGGGCCTGAGGGCGGCCAGAACCTCCATGGTGGTGCTGGGGCGGGGGAATTCGTCGGTGTCAAACACAAAGTTTTTCTTTTTTTCTTTCACCTCCACAGGAAGAATTTCCTCTTTGAAATAGCCCGCGGCAATGGCCGCCGCCGCCCGGCGCTGGCTCTCGGCGGCAAATCTGTCCTGCTCTTCCCGGGTGATGTGGAAGCGCTCGGCCACATTTTCCGCTGTTCTGGGCATGCTCAGAGCGGTACCGTAAATGGATGCGGGCTGGGCTGTGGTACCCGCCTCTATATTGGAATCCACCAGCGTCAGGGGGCCGTCTCCCCAGCGCTCGTGGCGCAGGTAGTGGGGCGCACGGCTCATGTTTTCGGTGCCGCCGGCTACAATGACGTCGGCCTCGCCGCACCAGATTTCCTGACAGCCGCTGAACAGGGCCTGCATGGCAGAGGCGCACAGGCGATTCACGGTAAAGCCGGGTACGTTCTCGGGCAGACCAGCTTCCAGTGCGGCGCACCGGGCGATGTTGGAGGCCTCGGTGCTCTGCCGCACTTCACCTAAAATGACCTCATCTATCCATTCCTTGTTTACACCGGCGCGCCGTATCGCTTCCTGAATGACCAGTGCGCCCATGGTATGGGCCGGTACGCTTTTCAGCGAACCGCCGTATTTTCCCACGGCGGTACGGACGGCGCCCATGATATAAACGTTTTCCATTTCCATCAAGAGATTCCCCTTTCACAAAGTCCTGCCGCAGTACGGCGGGATTCATTGGTACACAGTTTCTATCAACGTGATAAAGCAATCTCTGTGCCAATTCATTTTTGCACCAAGGAAAATAAATAAAAGGAATCCGGGAACCTCCGTGCTTTTTGTTTGGAATTCCGATGTTTTCTGGACGCAGGCCAACTTTTTCGCACCAAATTCCATCCATCAAAAAGTTTTTCGCTGTTGTGCTGAAACCGATCACCGCATCGATCCATGGGGTAATTCCTTTGTGAAATGCACATATCATTGTGCATTTGCACTTATTGTGCAATTTTATTGCACAATTTTTTATTTATCTTTATATTAGGAAGGCATTCACCTGCGATTTAAAATCCGAAAGAGTTTGTGGGCACAGCCCTTTCCATCCGGATTTTTAAAATCGAATAAAATCTGTGCCTCTCAAGCCGGGTCGGCCTGCCGGAACTTTTCCGGTGGCCCCCGGCCTTTTTTATATGAAAAATTTTGAAACAGGAGAAATCACTTGGCACGCTTATTGCTGATTTACCCTGGGTAGAAGCACATAGAGGGTCTGCCTCTGCTGAATCAATGGAAAGGAGATTGGAAGACAGTGGGGATGGAATTTGAAAATATTCTCTACGAAATCCGGGACGGCATCTTATACCTGACGCTGAATCGCCCGGAGGTTCGCAATGCCCTTACCCCAGAAATGTGGGGGGATATCAGCGCTGCTGTTCAATGCGCCCGGGAGGATGACCAGATCAGAGTGGTGATTGTCACCGGAGCAGGGGAGAAGGCTTTGGCCAGCGGCGCGGATATCCGCGAAATCCATGACCGGGATTATTTGAAAATGCTGCTGGGCACGGCGCCGGCGGCTCTGAAAAACCTGGAGGATCTGTATAAGCCTGTCATCTGCGCCATTAACGGCTACGCTCTGGGGGGCGGCTGCGAACTGGCCATGGCCTGCGACATCCGGATCGCGACCAGGCGCTCCAGACTGGGGCAGCCAGAGGTTGGCCTGAGCATCATCCCCGGCGCGGGCGGAACCCAGAGGCTGAGCCGGCTGGTGGGGCTGGGCAAGGCCAGGGAGCTGATCTATACCGGAAAAATCATCACCGCGGAAGAGGCCGAGGCCATTGGTCTGGTCAACCAGGTGACCGAGGACGACCGGGATGCCCTGATGACCGCGGCGGAGGAAATGGCACGCCAGATCATGGCCAAGGGGCCGGTGGCGATCACGATGGCGAAAATGGCCATCAATCTGGGCTATGAGACCGACATCAACACCGGCCTGATGATTGAGCGCCTTGCTCAGACCATCGCGTTCAGCACCGAGGACAGAAAAGAAGGGACCGCCGCTTTTCTGGAGAAGCGTCCCGCCCAGTTCAAAGGGCGCTGAACCGCCGGAATATCAAAGGCACCGGTACGCTGATTGCGCCGGTGCCAGGATCAAGCAGCAAAAATTTAGGGAGGAATTTTCATATGAAACCAATGGAAAACATTCGTGTGGTAGAGCTGTCCACCATGCTGGCCGGCCCGATGACCGCCCGGATTCTGGCCGAATGGGGCGCCGATGTCGTCAAGGTGGAATCGGTCAACGGCGACGCGTGGCGCAAGCAGGCGGGCACTACGCTCTCCCCCTGCACGAAAGATGCAAACCCCAACTTTGATGTGCAGAACATGAACAAGCGCTTCGTCTGCCTGAACCTGAGGACAGAGGCAGGACGCGACGCCATGATGAAGCTCTTGTCCGGGGCGGACATCTTTATCACCAACTACCGCGTTCAGGCACTGGAACCCATGGGACTTACTTACGAGCAGCTCAAGGAGACATTTCCCCGCCTGATCCATGCTTCCGTTTTGGGCTACGGCAGCGAAGGCCCGGAGAGTTCACGCCCCGGGTACGATTACACCGTGTTCTTTGCCAGAACCGGCCTGATGGCCGACCTTGCCCCGGCCGGCGGCCCGCCCCTGATCCCTGTGGGGGGAATTGGCGACCACAGCGTGGCCGTCGCCTTGTCTGGGGGCATCGCCGCCGCGCTTTATAAGCGATCTGTTACGGGGGAGGGGGATAAGGTGGATGTCTCCCTGCTGCAGGCCGGCACCTTTATCAACTGCACGGGCATTTTAAACGGCTTTAACGGGCGCAAACTGCCCCGGGACCGTTATGACTGCGGACACGCCGGCAGCAATACCTACCAGGGCTCCGACGGGGAATGGTTTTACCTTGCCATCATCGATTACCGGCGCTTCCCGGAATTCTGCCAGGTGATCGGCATGCCCGAGATTGCCGCAGACCCCAGATTCTCCACCTCAGATGTGTATTACGAGAACAGAGGCGAGCTGACCAAAATTTTGGACAAAAAATTTGCGGAACAGCCAGTTTCTTACTGGCATGAGCTGCTCGACGCCCACGATCTCCCTCATGAGGTTTTGCATCACTTTAAGGACGTTCCCTATGATCCGCAGGTGCAGGCGAACCATTACACCTATTTCCACGAATACTCGGATGGAACCAAGACCGTGTTCTCCAATGGCCCGGTCCACTTCGGGTCGATCGATCCGTCCGCGATCCCCTGCCGCATCTCCGGCTCCATCGGCCGGGATACGGACGAGGTTCTGAAAGAGATCGGCTATACAGATGAACAAATCCATGCCATGTACCAGTCCGAAGAAATCAAATAACTGCCAGAAAGGAGGTTCGGCGCCTATGTATACACTGGGAATCGATATCGGTTCTACCTCCAGTAAGGCGGTCATTCTGCAGGATGGTGCTGTGCTTGCCGCTCACGTGGTAGAGCCGCTGGGCACCGGCACGGTAGGCCCTGAGCGCGCTCTGAAAAAGGTGTTTGAGCTGTGCGGCCTTTCGCAGCAGGACATCAGCTATACGGTGGTGACAGGTTACGGCCGGATGAACTGTGACTGTGCCGACGAGCAGATCAGCGAGTTGAGCTGCCACGCAAAAGGAATTCACTTTCTGCTGCCCACTGTACATACCGTCATCGACATTGGCGGTCAGGACGCCAAGGCGCTGAGCATCACGGATAAGGGCCAGCTCACTGCATTTCAGATGAACGACAAGTGTGCGGCGGGCACGGGGCGGTTCCTTGACGTAATGGCTCGGGTTTTGAACGTAGAGATCAGCGAACTGGGGCCTCTGTCCCAAAAATCCAGCCATCCGGTCAGCATCAGCAATACCTGTACGGTTTTCGCTGAATCGGAGGTGATCTCGCAGCTGTCTTCCAATGTCCCCATCGAAGATATTGCGGCGGGGATTCACAGCTCGGTGGCCAAGCGCGTAGCCGGCATGTCGCTGCGCCTGGATCGGACTCCCGATGTGGCCATGAGCGGAGGGGTCGCCCTGAACATTGGCGTGGTTCATGCCATGGAGCAGGAGATGGGATGCCATATCCTGGTCGATCCGCTGTGCCAGTCGGCGGGCGCCATCGGCGCCGCAGTTCTGGCATGGGAAAAGCGAAGAAAAGGAGAAGTTGATGATCATGAGTAAACAGACAACCGCGGCGGAAACCGCCGCTGCAGCACCGGCGCCCAAGCCCAAGCGCCCAAAACCCAAGTCCATGATTTTGCTGGGCGAGCAGACCCAAACATTATTTGACAATGCCCAGCTTGCTAAAGAGCGGGGCGAAAAAGTGGGGTGGTCCGCCTCGATTTTCCCCCAGGAGATTGCGGAGACGCTGGGCCTGAATATACTTTATCCGGAAAACCACGCCGCCGGCATCGCGGCCCGTCATCAGGCGGACCCTTTCCTGCAGGAGTGTGAAGGGCCTTTGGGCTACTCCAACGACCTGTGCGCATACGCCAAGCTGAACCTGGCGTATGCTGCCGTCCTGAACGGCGAAAGCGTAGTGGAGCTGCCCGACGGGGGCAAAATGGTCAAACCCGACTTCCTGCTGCTGACCAACAACATCTGCAATCAGCTGACCAAGTGGTACGAGAATCTGGCCAGACAAATGGACATTCCCATCTTCTTCATCGACACCTGTTACAACCCCTACGATTATGTGACGGAGAGCCGGGTACGTTATGTCCGCGCGCAGATCGATCAGCTGATTCAGGACCTGTGCGCCTTTACCGGAAAGTCCTGGGATGAGGAGCGGTTCCAGAGGGTGATGCAGATTTCCCAGCGCAACAGCTATCTGTGGGAGCGGGCCAATGACCTGCTCGACCGCAAGCCCTCCCCCCTGAGCGGATTCGAGCTGTTCAACTATATGTCCGCAATGGTGTGCAACCGGGGCAAGGAATCCTCTACCGCCGTTCTGGAGCAACTCAACGCCGAGATCGAGCAGCATATTGCCGAGGGAACCTCCACCTTCCCGGTGGAGGAACAGTTCCGGGTCTCATGGGACGGTATTGCCTGCTGGCCCTATCTCAGCCACAATCTGCGCACGCTCAAAAAGTACGGCATCAACATGGTTGCCTCCAGCTATGGAAAGGCATGGGCGATCGAATATGAGGACCTGGACGGCATGGCCCGGGCCTACTGCTTCGCCTCTACCAACGGCGACAATGCCACCACCATGATCTCACGGCGGCTGGAGGCCCTGCAGAAGTTTGGCTGCGAGGGTACCATTTACCATGTCAACCGCAGCTGCAAGGTGATGGACTGTCAGATGATGGAGGTACAGCGCCAGCTCTCTCAGCTGGCGGGAGTGCCCTTTACCTCGTTCGACGGCGACCAGGCAGACTACCGCAACTACAGTGAAGCCCAGTTTGAAACCCGCATCCAGGGGCTGGTAGAAGTCATGGAGCAAAATAAGGAGGCGAAGCGCAATGACTGATCTGAATCAAAACCTTTCTATACTGCAGCAGGCCTGCGCCAATCCTCGCGGCCGACTGGAGCACTATCTGGAGCAGGGCAAAAAGGTCGTCGGGTGCTTTCCTTATTACGCCCCGGAAGAGCTGGTTCACGCCTGCGGAATGATCCCCATGGGCATGTGGGGCGGCCAGACGGAATGGAAGCTTGCCAAAAGGTATCTGCCTGCCTTCGCTTGTCCCATCATGCAGTCCAATATGGAATTTGGCCTGAGGGGTACATATGAGGGCATGTCCGCCGTCATTATCCCCGCCATCTGCGACACGCTGCGCTGCATGACCCAGAACTGGCGCTTCGGCGTGCCCTCCATTCCCATGATCCCCATTGTCCAGCCCCAGAACCGCACTTCCCCCGCCAGCGTGGATTACCTGATCAGCGAGTTTGAGACTGTGCTGGCCATGCTGTACACCATCACCGGCAGAATGATGAACGAAGCCGCCCTCGGCCGTACCATCCAGATTTACAATGAGCACAACGCCGTCATGCGGGAGTTTTCCGCCGTGGCCGCGGAGCACCTGGATGTGATCACCCCCAAGGTTCGCCACACGGTGATGAAAAGCGCTTCTTTCTATGAGAAACACGAGCATACCGCGATTGTACGCGAGATTGTGGATGCGCTCAAGCAGCGTCCGGGCTATTCCTACCCCGGCAAAAAGATCATTCTCAGCGGTATTGCCTGCGAACCGGATGAGCTGCTGGACATTCTGGCCGAAAACCAGTTTGCCGTAGTGGAGGATGACCTGGCTCAGGAGATGCGCCAGTACCGCACCGACATTCCGCTCAAAGGGGGCGGCGGCCTGAAGCGGCTGGCCCTGCAGTGGGGCAACCGATGCAGCTGCAGCCTGATCCACACGCTGGGCAAGCCCCGGGGCGGCATGATGGTCGATCTGTGCAGAGAGACCGGGGCAGAGGGAGTCATTCTGTGTATGATGAAGTTCTGCGATCCGGAGGAGTACGACGAGCCCTATCTTGAGGCGGATCTGCGGCAGGCGGGCATCCCAAGCCTGTCTATCGAGGTGGACCAGCAGAACGGCAGCTTCGAGCAATTGCGCACCCGTCTGCAGACCTTCCGGGATATGATGTAGCGACAGCCGATTCCCAAATAATTTATTGTAAATACATTCCATTTTCTTGGCCTTTTTGCATGATTTATGATATGATATGCATGACTTTTGATCCGATGGGAGGCATGGTCAGATGCAGGATTTTTCGTCCTTTCAGGAGTTGTGCCAGGAATTGCCTTTTACAGAAATTCTGGACAATATCGACACCGGAATCGCCCTCTACGACGCGCAGGGGAATTTCCTTTTTATGAATACCGTCATGGTCAACTGGCGGAATATTCCCCGAAAGGAATACCTGAAAATGAACGTCCATGACTTCAGCCATGTTCTGGATGTGTCCGTGTTTGACCTGGTCTGCCAGGAAAAGCGCCGGGTCAGCCGCCTGCAGTACTACAAGGATTTTCAGCAGGTGGACGGCCCCACACGGATGCGCATCGTCATTGGCACGCCGATCTTCGACGGTCAGGGCAACGTGAAGTATGTCGTCACCACACTGCAGGATGTTCAGGCCTTTGAGGATCTGTACCATACCCTGCTCAACGATCACAAAATCCTTGCATCCAGAGAAATAGGCCAGGCGGAAAAGATCAGCATCGTCGCCAAGAGTCAGAAATTCCGGCAGCTGCTTTCGGTAGCCGAAAGCATTGCGCCGCTGGACTCTACAGTGCTGATTTATGGGGAATCCGGCTGTGGTAAAGAGGTCATCGCCCATTATATCCACGAACACAGCGACCGGAAAATCAAACCTTTGATCACCGTTAACTGCGCCGCTTTTCCGGAAAATCTGATTGAGGCGGAGCTGTTCGGCTATGAAAAGGGAAGCTTTACCGGCGCCAATCGGGAGGGCAAGACAGGCCTCGTGGAATCTGCCGACGGCGGCACCCTGTTTCTGGACGAACTCAACTCCCTCCCCATGAACGTGCAGGGCAAGCTGCTGCGATGTCTGGAGGAAAAGAGCGTCCAGCGGATCGGCGCCACCCGGGCCAAGAAGGTGGATTTTCGCCTGATCGCCGCCACCAATCAAAATCTTGGGGAAATGGTGAGCAAGGGTACCTTCCGTGAGGATCTGTACTACCGCATCAACGTCATTCCCCTGACCATCCCGCCGGTGCGGGAGCGCAGGGAGGACATCGTTCCCCTCTGTCTGTATTTTCTGCACCATTTCTGTCAGAAGTATAATCTGCAGAAAAGCTTCTCCGACGAGGTACTGGAAGAGGTTCGAAACTACAGCTGGCCCGGGAACGTCCGGGAAATTCGCAATTTTGTGGAGCGGATGGTCGTCATGACCCCGCACGCCACCCGTGAGATCAACAGCATCCCCTCCGGCATGCTGTCCAACCAGACGGATACCCGCCCGACAGTATCCCCCCAATCTGCCGTGTTCTCCGTCGCGCAGAGCCAACCAAGGCAGCGTTCCGATGGTCCGAGCCGGGATGAGGTGCTGGCCGCCTTGGCCACCTGCGGCAACCATAGGGAAAAAGCGGCGCAGTATCTTGGAATCTCCCGCCGAAAGCTGCAGTACAAGATTCGGGAGTACCACCTTCCGTCCCGCTGTCAATATCAGGATGAGGATGCAAAATAATTTTCAATATGTGAAAAAGCGTCTCCTGTTTTTCAAAAACAGGAGACGCTTTTTTGAGAGAGCATTATGGGGGTTAAGATCATGCGGCTTTCGCCATCCTGTGAAAGACTTCAAGAAAAGAAAACATAAAGAAAGGACTGTCGGTATGTTTTGGCAGTCCTTTCTGTTTCTCAGACGATTTTCTGAATTCGGATTTTTCGTGGCGGATTCTTTTATCCCTTTTGACCTTATCATCTGGTTAAAATCCAATCAAAATGATTTACCTTGAAAGACATAGTCACTTTGATTTTGAATGGAAATCACCAAAGCGTTTTGCCGTCCGTTTCAACAAGCGCTTTTTAATTACCGGCGAATATATTTCTGGTATTTATTTCTCAAATCATTTAACTGATTGATCCTTGCCATGGAATCGAAGGATTCCATGGCAATTTTAATGATCAGGCTGTCAACAACAGCCATCAAAGAGACCATGGAATGATATTCCGTTGGCTCCCCCCGGTAGCAGTAGAGAAAGGCTTCCGAATTCTGGAGTCCGTTCGCCAGAAGATCGCTGAAAATCACGCAGGAGAATCCTACATAGTTCTTTTGGGTGAGCAGTACCGTTGTTTCTGCCAAAACGCGGCCAAAACAGAAGATGAGAACCAGATCTTCCTTTCGGATATTATTCAGGGATTCATATAGGGCGGACCCTCCGTCCATCAAAATCAGCTCGATTCCGAACCGGCGCAGGCGGTATTTCATCACATGGGCGATCCCAAAGGAAGCGTCCGGTGCGAAAACATAGATTTTCTGCTTTTGTGCAATCAGGCGCGCCGCCGTTTCGATTGCTTCGGACGATATCAGCTTCATCGTTCTTTCCAGTGTGTTCACCAGCATGTCGATGTTTTTTACCATCCAGTCAGAGGGTGCCCGGTCTGAGCCGGTCAGGGAAGAAAGGGTGTTTTTTACCTTTGAGGCCGGGGTGGTGCTGCTTTGGGAGAGCTGTGCCCTTTTAAACTCCTTGAAATTGTCAAACCCGATTTTCGGCCAGAATCTGCCGACGGTCGCAAGGCTTACTCCTACTTTTTTAGAAATGTCGCTTGCCGTTTCGCAGTAAAGCGCAGTTTCGTTGCTCATCAGATAATTCAGGATCAGATGGTCTGCTTTGGTAAAGCCTTCTTGATTGATATCGGATAAATGGATCATACGGATTCCCCCTTCTTTTTTATTATAAGGGTTTCCCTCAAAAATGAAAGTAATTTTTCATTAAAAAATTTATGAAAATTATTAATCATAGCATAACGGTTTGATAATGTGATTTTAATGTTGAGGGAATATGATAAATTCAGCATTGAGAGGGGGGACAGCTGTGAATCCAATTTATTTTTCTTCCACGCTGATGTGGAATGCGGCCCTGCCTGAACTGTTTCAGGCTGCCTGCACGCTTGGCGCACAGGGAATCGAATTTTGGGCGCAGCAGTTTGAAAGCCGGGACTATTGTGAGGAGGAATGCCTTCGATTGATGGATGAATACCAAATCGAGGCGTTTGTTCACAGTAAAACATGGGATTTGAATTTCGCTTCGATGAACCGGTGCATTCGGGAGGCTTCGATCTGCGAGATCAAGGCTTCCATCGATCTTGCCGGCAAGCTGCACGCTCCGGAAATCACCGTGCATCCGCCGCGGGAATCGCTTTGCGGGGAGCTTCCCTTTTACCGGGAGCTTACATATCAGGGCCTGACGGAACTCCTTTCGTATGCGCGCGGCAAGAATGTGGATGTATCGCTGGAGGTGATGGAGAAAATCCCGAAGGAATTGATGACCTCACGCCGGCAGATTCAGGAGCTGACGCGCGACCTGTACCCGGAATTTTCTTATACGGTAGATGTGGCCCACTGTGACGACGCGGCAGAGGTACAGGATTTTCTTTGGGAGCTTCCCCGAATATCAAAGCTGCATATCAGCAACCGCCGCGGCAGCAAGTACCACACACTACTTTCGGATGGGGATTTTTCGTTCCCGGAGCTGTGGCCGATTTTGGAGGACAGTCATCTTCCTATGGTGGTAGAAGGTCTCGATCGATCGAAGGAATATACCATGCTGTACGAAAACATGAAATATATCCAAACAATCAAAAGGAGAGTCTGAAATGAAATCAAACAAAAAAATTGCGGCGGGAATCCTTGCTTTGTGTATGCTGGCGGGCTTTGCAGGGTGTTCCGGGACCGGCACCACTTCCTCGCAGGGCGGCGCGGCGCCGTCCGCTCAGAATTCCTCTGCGGCGCAGCAGACGGAGAACCTGAAGGGAGAGGTAACGCTTTACACCTCTCAGCCGGAACAGGATGTACAGGCCCTGATTGAAGCGTTCAACCAAAAGCAGCCCGATGTGAAGGTCAATGTGTTCCGCAGCGGTACCGAAGAGGTCGTCAGCAAAATCCTTGCGGAGAAAAAGGCCGGCGCGGTCAAGGCCGACCTGCTTCTGGTTGCGGATGCAGCTACCTTTGAAGCCCTCAAGTCCGAAAATCTGCTGATGAGCTATGAGTCCCCCGAGCTCAAGGGGATCAGCAGCGATTATTACGATGCAGAACATACGTATACCGGCACCAAAATCATTTCCACGGGGATCGTCATCAATACCGACATGGTCAAACAAGCGCCGGTCAGCTACAAAGACCTGATGGATGCCGCCTACAAGGACAACCTGATCATGCCGAGTCCGCTGTACTCCGGCGCTGCCGCTTATAACCTTGGTGTTCTGGTCAGAACAGACGGTGTCGGCTGGGATTTCTACAAATCCCTGAAAGCAAATGGAGTTTCTGTACAGCAGGGCAACGGCGCTGTGGAAAAAGCGGTGCTGGCCGGTCAGAAATCCTGCGGAATTGTCGTAGACTATCTGCCGCTGCGCGATAAGGCAAAGGGATCGCCGGTCGAGTTTATTTACCCCAGTGAAGGTTCTTTGAGCGTGACGGAACCGATCGGAATTGTGAACGGAACCCCCAATGAAGCGCAGGCCAAAGCGTTTGTGGACTTTATTTTGTCCGACGACGGCCAGACGACAACCTCTGTCATTGGGTACACGCCGATCAAGTCTGGAATCAAAGCACCGGAGGGTTTTAAATCTGTCGATGAAATCAAGAATCTGACCTACGATATTTCTGAGCTGGTCAAAACACGGGACGGCGACAAAGAAGAGTTCAGCAAACTGTTTGGCTAAAAACCGGGTGAATGCATGTAAGGCTGCGGTTTTCCGCAGCCTTTTTGGAGGTTTAGAGAAATGAAGAAAAGGAATCTGATGCTTCAAACGGTTGGCTGCATTGCAGTTGCCTTTCTGTTTTTGGTTCCGCTGTGTCGGCTGGTACTGATGAGCTTTACACAGGACGACGGCAGTTTCAGCTTCGGGAATTACACCGCGTTGCTCCAGGAGCCGCGCACGCTTCGGGCCATTGGGAACACGGTGATCATCTCCCTGGCGGCCACCGTGCTTTCCACCGTTCTGGGCGTTCTGTTTGCCTTTATCGTCGCTTATTTGAATGTCAGGCGCAAAAAGCTGCTGGAGCTGCTCGTGCTGGCTCCCTTTATCATTCCGTCCTATGTGATCACGATCTCGTGGACCAGCGCGCTGGCCGGGAACAGCGGGATGAACCAGCTTCTGCGGCTGCTGCATCTTGGCCCTGTGAACCTGTATTCACTGGGCGGGATCATCTTCATCCTTGGGATCTGCAATATCCCGCTGGTGTATCTCACTACCGTGAATATGCTGCGGAAAATCCCCCGGGATTTGGAGTGGGCAGCCCGTGCCTCGGGCTGCGGACAGTGGGAAACGCTGTTTCGGATCAATCTTCGGCAGGCGGCCCCGGCGATCATCGGCGGCAGTGTGCTGGCCTTTCTTTCGTGTATCGATAATTTTTCCGTTCCGGCTTTCCTCGGGATTCCGGCCTCCATTCCGGTGCTTAGCACCTACATTTATGAAAAGGCGATCAGTTTTGGGTCACAGTCCTTTTCCATGGCCTCCGCCTTGTCCGTCATGCTGTCTGTTGTGGCGATCGCCGGGTCGCTGGGAATCTCCGCCTTTTCTCAAAAAGAAAAGCATGCCGACAGTATCCGCGCGGATTTTTCGGAGCGCATCATTTTGAAGGATCAGACAAGAAGATGGGTGGAATGGATCGGCATAGGGATTTTTGCAATCATCGATTTGGTCCCCCTGCTCACGATGACCGCCGCTTCCTTTCAGGATCTTTACGGTCAAAGCTTTTCTGTCAAGAATTTCTCGCTGCAAAATTACCAGTTCCTGTTTACGAACAGCGGCATATCCAGTGCCATCGGCAACAGCCTAATGCTTTCACTTATCACCTGCGCGGTCTGTATTCTGGTCGGCACGGCGGCAGCGTATCAGAAGCTGCGCGGGAGCGGCCCGGCGGTTCGCCTGCTGGAAGCCTGCGCATCCCTGACCTACGCGATTCCGGGCATCGTGCTGGCGCTGGCCATGATCTTTCACTGGTCTGCGATTCCGGGCGTCTATGGCAGCATCCAAATCCTGATGGTTTCTTATGTGACACGGTATCTGATCCTTCAGGTGAAAGGAAGCTCGGCGGCAATGCTGTCCATCCATCCGTCGCTGGAGGAAGCGGCGCATGTATCGGGCAGCGGGAACACGCGGATGTGGAAAAGAATTTTGATTCCGCTGCTGTTCCGGCAGACCATATCCAGCTCTCTTCTGATTTTTGTTTCTGCCCTGACCGAAATGACGCTGTCTTCCATTCTGGCGTCCGCCGGAACCAAAACGATTGGACTCAGCGTGTTTAACCTGCAGCAATCCGGCGATTATAACCTTGCATACGCGTTTTCCGTTCTGATCGTTCTTTTGATCGTTTGCGGATATGCACTGGTTCAGTATGTGTGCCGGGAGCCGGTGAAAAAGGGGAAGCACGAAAAAAGGCAGAATGCGGGGCTGTTCCGCCAGTATCCTTTCAAAGTATCCCACAAGATGGAGGAGTCTGCTTTATGAGCCTGAAAATCAGCGGTTTATCAAAAAAATATGGCGATCATCCGGCCTTGTCGAAGGTGTCTGTCGAAATCGAGGACGGCGAGTTTGTCTGCATCCTTGGCCCCTCCGGCTGCGGCAAGACCACTCTGCTGCGGCTGGTGGGCGGATTTGAGCAGCCCACCGAAGGTTCTATTTGTGTCGGAGATGTGTTATACTCTTCTCAAGAGGAATGCGTTCCGGTGGAGCGTCGGGATCTGGGAATGGTGTTTCAGTCGTTTGCGCTGTGGCCCAATATGACGGTGCGCCAGCATGCGGAATTTCCCCTGCGGCAAAAGAAATACGCGCGGATGGATGCGGCGGAAAAGCAGAGGCTGATTGACCGTACGCTGGAGAGCGTCGGCCTTGCGGCACTGTCCGGCCGCTACCCTGATGAGCTGTCCGGCGGGCAGAAACAGCGTGTTGCGTTGGCGAGGGCCATCATCACAAAGCCGAAAATTCTGCTGATGGATGAGCCCCTCAGCGCGTTGGACGCGGAGCTGAAAATCAGCATGCGAAAAGAAATTCAGGATATTCACCGCATGACCGGGGCGACGATTCTGTATGTCACACACGACCAAAGCGAGGCGCTCGCCATGGCGGACCGCATCATGATCCTGAAAGACGGCGAAGTGGAGCAGGTCGGCACGCCCAAAGAAATTTATCTGCACCCCCGTACGCCGTTCGCCGCGACTTTCGTTGGCAAATACAATTTGTTTCGGGGTACCTGGGACAGCGACCGCTTTTACGAGGAAAGCTCGCGTGTCTGTTTCCCCGGCCGAACCGTCGGGCCGGAGCTCAAGAAGCTGGGGCTGTACCCCGTGCGGCCGGATCAGCTCCAAATTGAAAAGCACGGAAATGGAATTCCCGGAAAAATCAGGAACCGGCAGTATTGCGGGCGGGAGGTTCATTATTCCGTTGAAAGCGCCGGAGGCCTGATTATGGTGTATGCACCCATCCAGGCCAGCTATGACTTAAATGAAACGGTGGTTCTCACCAAAAAGGAGGAGATAGATTGAAGGCACTCTTTGATCTTCATACGCATACGCTGGCCAGCGGCCACGCGTTCAGCACCCTGAAAGAGAATATAGAAGAGGCAGGGCGGAAAGGCCTTTGGGCAATCGGTACCAGCGATCACGCGGAAAAAATGCCCGGGGCGAATCCGAATGTCTTTATTAATTATAAAGTCGTACAGAAATCCGTCGAGGGGGTCCGGGTTTTCTGCGGCATAGAAGCGAATATCTGTGATTTTGACGGGACGATCGATGTAGAGGAATCCCTGCTTCAAAAAATGGATTACGTTATGGCAAGCCTGCACACCCCATGCATTCAAAGCGGGACTGCCGAACAGAACACGGCGGCGCTGATCGGCGCGATGAAGAACACTTATGTGAAAATCATTGCACACCCCGACGATAGCCGGTATCCCTTGGATTACGAAGCGCTGGTACAGGCGGCCAAAGAGCTTGGAGCGGCATTGGAGCTCAACAATTCTTCCCTGATTCCTGATTCCACACGGCTCAATGGCAGGGAAAACGCCAAAGTGCTTTTGAACACCTGCAAACGCTTCGGGGCGCCTGTGATCTTGGGGAGCGACGCGCATATCTGGTACGATGTGGGCCGCTTTGAGGAAGCGTATGCCTTACTGGAAGAAGTCAGTTTTCCGCAGGAGTTGATTTTGAACCTGAGTCCGGACGGAATCCGGGCTGTTTTAAACGAATCCTGCACGAGAATATAAATACATGCAGCAGGCTGCCGGGTAGCACTTGGTCTGCATGGTGCTCGCCGCCAGAAGAATCCGATTCACAATTGTACCTTTTTCGTATCAATTCCCTTTAGAACGATTCTGTTAGAGGCCATTTCCTTTCAGATGGTCTTATAGCAAACAGCAGTGATCCCCCGCCATAGGCGGGGGATCACTGCTGTTTTTCAATTAAAGTATCGGCCTTTTTGCTTCTCCTCAGACTTGTCGATCGCGAAGAAACGCGGGTTCAGGCAACACCGACCGTAATCAAGATATTGGCAAAGGTACGCTTTTCGCCGGTAGAGATTGCAAGGCGAACACAGGGCTGTTCACACGCGTCATAAAATCCGAAGCGGTCGATACCGTCCAGCTCCATGCCGTTGAGAAGAGTGCGGAATTCACCCAAAATTTCCGGTTCTTCACCATCGGAAAGCATGACCTCGGCTTTTTCAACATTGATGCAATCCAAAAGTGTCCTTAAAACATCTGTGACGGTCGGGATTCCTTCCGCCAGCCCCAAATACACTTTGGCAGCGTCTCCGCTCTTTGCGTTCAGCGGATAATTTCCGTCGGCGATCAAAATCTTATCCCCATGCCCGCATAGGGAAAGTGCGCTCATGATTCCGGGATGAATACATCCGGATTTCAACATGCTCAGTCCCTCCTTTTATTTTTCGCTGTCCCGAAGCTGCCCCAGGGTTCCGCCGGGGTGCCACCGAACATATTCCTGCGGAGTTAAGCCGCGTACGGCCTGTAAATAGACGCTCAGCGCCTGCAATACATACATTTCTGCAAGAATAGAAGCACGGGGCGCGCGGTTCAGCGGGCCGCCCTCCTGTGTGACATTGGCCAGTAATGTTGCCTCGGCATTCTTTGCCAGCCAGGATTCAGGGTTGCCTGTAACGGCAATGACATGGCAGTCGTTGTTTTTAATGGCGGTTACGGTAGCTTTCAGTTCCGCGGTTTCTCCGCTGTTGGAAATGCAGATGACCACATCCCCGGCGACAAGCTGGCCGCAGGAGCCATGTACAGCCTCAGTCCCGTGCAGAAAATAGGTCGGGGTGCCGGTAGAAGAGAGCAGAGAGGCCATATAAGCGGCTACATGAGAGGGCTTTCCGATGCCTGTAATATGAACACGGCCTCCGTTTTCTTGCGCCTGAAGGATCAGTTTGGCAGCCGGTTCCAGGCTTTCCGGCGTGATGGATGGGATGAAGTGACCGATCTCTTCGGCAGATGTTTGCTGAAATTGATGCAGAGCCTGGCGAGTTCCTTCTGGTATCATAGTGTATATGTCTCCCTTCTATTTCAGACCATCCAGAGCCGAAAGGCTGAAGGTCAGATCGTTTTCCTGCTGCATGAGCGCAATGACTTCTTTCAGCTTTGGCAGGGATGGCTGTGCGCCCATACGCGAAACCGTGAGCGTTGCGGTGTAGTTGGCAAAATGGAGCGCATCCTTATGGCTGAGCCCCGCACAAACCGAGGCGGTAAACGCGCCGACAAAGGAATCCCCGGCCGCGGTCGGATCTTTTACTTCAACCACATCGATGCACGGTTCATAGAGGAACGCTTCTTTATTTGCCACAACGGCGCCGGCATTCCCAAGTGTAATCACAACGTTCTTGACGCCCTTTGCCAGCAAAGTATCTGCGGCTTTATGAACATCGTCCATGTTCACCTGCTTCCCGTCTTTTCGAATAGGGACACCGGTCAGGTCGGCCGCCTCATGCTCGTTGGGCGAAATATAGGTCAAATGCGAGAGCAATTCATCGGAAAGCGGGGCGGAGGGTGCAGAATTCAGCATGACCGGAACATTCTTTTTATAAGCATACGCGGCGACCAGCTCGTTGATCTGCATGGGGATTTCCAGTTGGAGCATCACCATATCGTATTCGGCGATAGAATCTTTCAGGAACGCGACGTCCTCCGGGCGGGTCGCCATATTGGCGCCGGAAACCACAATGATGCGGTTTCGTGTGGTTCCGTTCTGAACCTCGAGCTGCACGTTGCCAATGGCGGAATATGTTGTGCTGTCCACAGAAACGAACTCCGTGTTAACGCCCGCTTCCCGGCAGGAGGCGATCAAACGGCGTCCAAAATCATCGTCCCCGACTCTTCCGGCCATCGTTACCTGCGCGCCAAGGCGGGCCGCCTGAACCGCCTGATTTGCTCCCTTTCCGCCAGGCGCCGTCTGATAGTCCAGCCCCAGTACCGTTTCCCCCGCATTGGGGAAGTGTCCCGTCTTTACGATCAGGTCCATCACAAAACTGCCAACGACAAGTATTTTCGGTTTTCGTGACATGTTGATCTCTTCTTTCTCAGGAATTTCCTTCGGGTATTTTTATCTTTATAACCGCTTTTTTGATTGGCTCCGGGGTATCTGCGCACACAAGGGGCATGTGGGCGTCCTGCGGAAAGCAGACAACAAAGCTTTCGGGTACCATCGGCACAAAGAACCCCTGTCCGTTATCCCGGTAAAACGCAATATCCCGGTCTGTATCATACGACTCCTCCACAGTGAGCAGGCCGGTGTTTTGAAACCCGATCTGCTCTCTGCCAGAGATCAAATATTGAATATCGATGTAACGCTGGTGCGACTCCCAGCGGCTTTCTGTTCGGCTGCGGGTACAGGGCGCTTGAATCAGTACAAAAACCGAATCGCCATCAATCGGGTATTTCCCCGCTTCCAGAGTGGTCAGGTCTGTTTTCTCCAGATAACGCAGCGCAAGATCAAACAACGGAGACAGCCCGCGGTAAGAAAGCAGGTTGCTGCGATGGTCGTAGATCATAACCTCGCTTCCTTTCCTTGTTCCTCCAGCTCAAAACGCCAGAAAGAAACGTCCTTTCGGCAGTTGGTGTAGGTGACAAACAGGGAATTGTCGCTGTAATTGACCGAAGGGTACGAATATTCTCCCTCTGCTTCCTCCAGCGTGTAAATATCCTCCCAGGTTTGCCCGTTGTCCTCTGAAAGAGCCAGGTGCAGGGGAAAGCGCGGGCCCCAGCTTTCGCCTACCGGATTGTAAACCAGAAAAAGACGTCCGTCCGCCGTTCGGTCAAGGTCGATGCCGCTGTTGTTGTTCGGCAGGCTTGTGGCATAGCCCTCACACCAGGTTTCGCCGCCGTCCTGCGAATCGCTGCGGGCGATAAAGCCCTCCGACGTGCGCATGAGCATATGTACCTTGCCGGGCGCGGATTCCCACAAGGTGGGCTGAATGGCGCCCCGGCCGGTGAAGGACTGTTCCGAAACCGGAATCTCCTGATAGGTTAAGCTTTTTGTTCCCGTTCCGGCAAGGGGGATGAAAACCTCGCTGCTTTTGCTCCAGGTTTTTCCCTCGTCATCCGAGCGGTCGGCAAAGCTGCGCCATTGTCCGTTTTCCAGCGATGCCGGAGCCAGCCAGCGTCCGCTTGAAAGGACGATCAGCTTATTGCGCACGGGGCCGCGGCCGCCGACGTCGCCAGGGACAAGCTCGCGCGCGGGCGACCATGTGTGGCAGCCGTCATGGGATACGGAAGCCCAGGTTCGCCAGGAGGAAATTTCTCTTCCGATCTTGAAGAATAACCAGACGGAACCGTCCTTCTGCACAAAGAGGACCGGGTTCCAGTGAGGCAGACCGTTCTGCTGAAGAATCTGCGGCTTTTGCCAGCTGCCGCCGCTGCGCCTTGCGCCCCAGATGGCGACGTCGTCCTCGCCCTCGCGGCTGCCGGCGAACCAAACACAGAAGAAATCGCCGTTTGGAAGAATGGCCAGAGAGGAAGCGTGGCAGGATTCAAACGGGGGCTGTTCCCCCAGAATACTTTCTTTTTCGATCTGCCGGAACAGCCCGGCGATGTCTGTTTTCATTTTGTGTCACCCCTTAATCCCCGACGTTGCGATTCCCTCCACGAAATACCGCTGCAGCAGCAGGAAGACAATCATGGTTGGGATAATGGCCATACAGCAGGCCGCCAGAGCGGTGCCGTACTGGAACTGCGCGTTGGAGTTTACCGAACCCATGAACTGGGCGATCCCGACCGGGAGGGTCAGCATTTTGTCGGAGCGGATGGCGATCATCGGCCACAAAAAGCTGTTCCAATTTGCGATAAAGGTCAAAATGGTAACGGTAGAAAGCGCCGGTTTGGACAGCGGCAGCATAATCTTCAGGAAAATCGTAAACTCACCGCAGCCGTCGATGCGGGCGGCTTCTTCCAGCTCACGCGGCAGGCCTTTGAAAAAGCTCGTCAGTATAAAAATACTGGTGACGTTTGCCGCCGAAGGGAAGATAATAGAGGCATAGGTGTTGAGCAGGCCGATCTTGGCGCACATCAGATACAGCGGGATCATGTATGCCTGAATGGGGATCAGCAGCATCGTAACAATTGTGCCGTAAATCAGCTTGCGCCCGCGGAATTCAAAGCGCCCGAGCGCATAAGCCGCAAGAGACGACAGAAAAAGAATCATCAGCGTACCGCAAACGGCTGTAATCAGGCTGTTCGCGCCCCAGGAAAGGTAAGGGTATTTTTCCAGCACGGTGGTATAGTTGGAAACCGTGAAGGTGTCCGGAATCCATTTGGGCGGGTAACTCAGAATTTCGCTCTCAGGTTTGATAGAGCAGGCCAGCGCCCAGACGAGGGGAAACAGAAACACAACACAGATCACGATGAGAAGAATGTATTTTAAGCTTTGTCTCATTCCCTTTTCCATTTTTTACACCCCTTCGTCCACTTTTAGCAATTTGTTCTGAATAAAGATCATGATGACAAGGATGACGAGTACGGCAACTTCAATCGCTGAACCGTAGCCCATCTCGTAGTTTTGAAACGCAGAGGTATACAGATATTGCACCATCGTCAGGGTAGAGGTGCCCGGCCCGCCGTTTGTCATGACATAGATCTGGTCAAACAGCTGCACGGTGTTCACCATTGTCAGGGTGACTACCATAGAGGTTGTCGGTTTTAAGAGCGGCAGGGTAATTTTCATAAAGGTTTGAAAACGCGTGGCCCCGTCAATTAAAGACGCTTCGTACAGCTCCTTTGGGATTCCCTGAAGACCCGCAAGAAACAGAATGGTGTTATATCCTAAAAAGGACCAAATGATCACAATGGCAACAGAAATAAGGGCCACATGCTCATCTGTCAGCCAGTGTATTGCAGATCCTCCCATTTTCTTTATGTAAAAGTTCAAAATACCGAAATTGTTATCATACATCCAGTTCCAGATAATGCCGACGACCGCCGGAATCAGGACATAGGGGATGATCGCGACAACTCTGCCGACGTTTCTTCCGCGCATTTTTTTATTAAAAAAATTAGCGAGCAGAAGGCTGAGGATAATCAAGGGAGGTAATGTCAGAACAAAAAAGATGAGCGTATTGGTGATGGAGGTGTGGAAATTGCTGTCGGTCAGCATGCGTTTGAAGTTATCAATTCCAATAAAGGACAGCGACCCGGCAAGATCCCATTTACAGAAGCTGATGGCAATTCCCGCAATGCTTGGCCCAAGGCGGAATACGAAGAACACCGCCAGATACGGCAGCAAAAACAGCGCTGCGATTTTCCCCTGTGAGGCTCTCAGCGGTTTTGTTCCTTTGGTGCGGTTCAGATTCTGGGCGGCTTCGCCCGAACTCGTTTGTCTGTTGGACATACGCTTATCACTCCTTAGATGAGGAACAACATTCTAATAAAAGGGCGGGCAGCCTTGTTGGAGGATGCCCGCCGAAAGAAACCAGGTTAGCCTGCCAGAACTTTATTGATATCGCTCTCAAGCTGCTTTGTAATTTCAGCCGGGTCCTTGTCGTTCAGCATCGCATTCTGAGCGGCGGTGAGAATCGGGCTCGGAGCCGCGCTGGAGAATACCTTGACGGATTTCTTGTGTGCAGGCAGGAACTTGACATAATCCAGCTCGCTGTTATAGGCCTCAATGCCCTTGATCTTCGTTGCGGCCTGCTGTGCCTTTACGTTGGCGGGAATCTGACCGGAAAGTGCCCATTCGGCAGAGTTGTCGGAGAGCCATTTGATGAAGGTTTGGGCGGCTTTGACTTTGTCGGCATCCTTGTTGTTCGGGATTGCCAGCAGTTCAGATGCGCCCCATACTGCCTTTTCGCTGAAAATCTGCGGGTAAGCGGCGGTGTCCCAATCGAATTTAGCGGCGCTGTCTACGCCGGAGAGCTGCCAGTTGCCGTCGATTACCATCGCAACGGAGCCGGCCTTGAAGTCATCGATGGGGGATTTTTCGCCGGCGGGTGTTACCTTGTATTTGTAGACAAGATCCTCCAGGAACTGGAAGGCGGCGGAAGTCTTCTCGCTGTCGAGAGAAAGGGTGGTCATGTCGTCTGTGAAGGGATTATAGCCCTGTTGGTTCATCAGTGCAAAAGCCTGATAGAACGCATGATGGTTCTGCAGAAAGCCAAAACCGTACTGCTTGATGTTCGCAGCGTCAAAGCCGCTTTCCGTAGCATTTTTTCCGTTGGCGTCGACGGTGAGCTTCTGCGCAGCTGCAATCAGCTCTTCCTTATTGGTGGGGGCGCTGGCGATGCCCGCCGCTTTGAACAGATCCTTATTGTAATACAAAGCGTGCATGTTCACATCCAGCGGTACGCCGTACTGCACATCATTCAGAAGGGTGCCGTCCCAGGCGGTTTTGATGTAATCGCTGGAGCTCAGGTTCAGGCTCTTGATGGCGTCGGAACTCAGAACGCCCATGTCGACAAACTGCCCGAGCTCAAACGAGTGCATGGCAACGACATCCGGAGTGGAGCCGGCCTGATAGTCCGCAAGGAATTTCGTGAACATCTGCGACCACTGCAAAGAGGTAAAGGTAACCTGTACCTCGCTCTGGCTCTCGTTAAACTTCTTGACCAAAGCACTCATTTTGTCCAGGTCTCCACCGGTCCAGCCGCCGTAGTAATTGATGCTTACCGGGGCGGATGTGCCGCCTGAAGCGGCTCCGGAAGAGGTGCTGGTCTGTTGATTGCCTCCCGAGCATCCGGAAAACACAGAAGAAAGCATTGCAACGCTTGCCAAAACGGCAATAATTTTTTTCATTTCTTTTTCCTCCCAAATATTTTTTACAGTTACTGTTCCTGGGCCTCCCTGTTCGGTACGGCAACTGCAAATTTACGAAATTCCGAGTGTTGCCTCCAGCCTTTTTGTAAGCTGGGCCAGTTGAGAAAGCTCAAGCAGTTCCGTCGAGGTTTGTATGCTCTGCCTGCCTTTTCGTGCAACTTCTTTCATCGGTACACCAACCATGTTAAGATAGCACTTTGCATTTGCAGGGTAATTTTTCAGCTCTATGTAAGAACATGCCGTTAAAATATTCTGTAAGAAATCGGTTGTTTCAGGATCATCCTGCCAGTGCTTTACCAGCCAGGAATACAGCTTCATTTGAAAATTTGCCATCACGCCGCTGTAGCCTGAACCGCCGTGTTTCATGCTTTCTACCAAAGTAGCCGTATTTGCGTTGAACAGGTGGATTCCGCTGCCCTTTAAAATTTCGAGTTTTTCCCGAATCCGTTCCATATCGCAGCAGGTATCTTTTAAAAATGCGAAGCGACCGGTGGAAATGCAGTATTTCAAAATGGGAGGCGTCAACACCCTCTTGTAAGGAACCGGGCACTCATAAAAGCCCAGTTTGACGTCTTTCGGCAGTTGTTCAAGCAGGCGTTCCAGGCGTTCGATAAAGATGTCGTCACTTTCATTTTCTGCCGCAAGCCGGTTGCTGATGAGAATGACGGCATCCACATTTGTTTCGGCAATGCGGTTGAGTTCTTCAGCCTGATCCTTCAAATCGTAGGAAACATGGCCCGAGGCGATCACCGGGATTCGTCCGGCGGTTTTTTCCTTGACAAATTTGGTGAGCTTCACCCGCTCTTCCAAAGACAAATAAAAGATTTCGCTGGACTGGCAGGTTGCGAACAATCCGTCTGCTCCGTTTTCAATATACCATTCGATCAACGCACCAAGTGCGTTATAATCAATTTCATTATCACAGTGAAACGGGGTAATCATTGTTGGCCACGCCCCGTGCGCAAAGTTTGTACTCATAGACGGTAGTCCCTCCAAGCTGAAATGTTAGGTTAAATTCCGCTTTTTAAAATGCTGAGCAGCCATTCGTTCATCATTAATGAACGACGTTCTTCTATTTTGATTTTACTTTAGTTTTACATATGTGTCAAGTTGTTTTTAAAATTATTTATAAAAATATGTAAAACATCCAATAAAACGATAAATTTCTTTCTCTGCAGATAAAACTGAATTTAATTCTATAAGAGAGAATTGACTTTTTCAAAAGTTAATTTATAATAGATGAATATAGTTCTATTATGTGGAACAAGGCTCTCTGCATCTTAGATCACGACTGATTTTGGAGGAATTACAAAATGTCTAACGAAGAAAATTACCCCGAAGGAGTAAAAGTTCGTTCGCTTTATAAAGCGGTAAAGCTGTTGGATTATTTTAATTCCGCCCATCCGGAACGGGGAATCAGTGAACTGGCTGAGCTGAGCGGAATGTTAAAGAGCAGTGTTTATAATATAATGAGTACATTTGAATCCTGCGGAGTGGTGGAAAAGAATCCCAAAACCAGCCAGTACCGCTTGGGCTTGAAAATTTTGGAATGGAGCAATGCGCTGAGTCAGAACGATGTTTTTGGGCGTGTGATCCGCCCGTTTTTGGAAGAGTTGACAGACCGAACCGGTGAGACGGTTTTTTTGGCAACCCCTTACGGGACAAACATTATTTATCTGGAGGCGGCTTTTCCAAAGGGCGCGATGTCGGTGCGATCAATCAAGGGCGTTGTGGCGCCAATGTACTGCACCAGTCTTGGGAAGGCGATTCTTTCCCGCATGGAGCCATCTATGATCGAGCAGGTAATTGCGGCGGGCCTGGAGGCGTTTACACCATATACCATAACGGACGCACAGCGTTTCCGCGAAGAGATCGACCACATTCGTGCGGTGGGATATTCGGTAGATAATATGGAGCATGAATACGGAATCAAATGTGTGGGGGTCCCGATTTGCAACGGACGAAATCAGGTGATTGGCGGAATCAGCCTTTCCGGCCCTTCTCTGCGCTTCAATGAGCAGCAAATTGTGGAATATGCAAAACTGCTGGACGGATATGCGAATCAGATTCGCAACCACCTATGATTTGAAAGGCCAGGATTCAAAGTTCACGTGAACCCTGTTCCGCAGCGTTTATAAAAAACAAATCTGTGGAATTGAAAAGTAAACGGATTCTAAAAAGGAAGCCCCAAAGGAGCGGCACAGTAGGTTGTGCTGCTCTTTTGGGGCTTTAGGCGGTTGCTGTAATCATTTTCAAAAAGAGATGCGAAATGGCTTCCCACCACGCGCAATTGAACGGTAAACGCAGCGATTCATATAATAGAACACCTCTTTTTGTTTATTTTTGAAAAGAGAAAAAGGAGGGCGTATGTGTATAATGAGTGTTACCAAGGGTTGAGCGGACGCATTGTAACGCCATGCGACGCTTCCTATCATAGTGACCGACAAGACTGGAATCGTGCGGTGCAGCAGTTTCCGCTTATCATCAATTATTGCCGTACCGCGCAGGATGTCTCTCATGCGGTGCTGTGGGCCAGGCGAAACGGCGTACCTTTGCGCGTTCGCAACGGCGGCCATAATTACGAGGGGTATTCGAATGGCAATTGCGTTCTCGTGATCGATGTCAGCGAGATGAACGGAATAGAACTCGATGAGCAGCGGCAGACCGTACGCATACAGGGCGGCGTGACGAACCGGCAGCTGTATGACTATGTGTCTTCAAGAGGGTATCCCTTTCCAGGGGGCACCTGCCCGACGGTCGGCGTCTGCGGCTATGCGCTGGGCGGCGGCTGGGGGCTTTCGTGCCGCTATTTCGGGCTGGGCTGCGACAGTATAGAAGAGGTAGAGCTGATCGGCGATGAAGGGCAGCTGATTCGAGCGAACCGTCTGTACAATCCCGATCTGTTTTGGGCCCTGCGCGGCGCAGGCGGCGGCAATTTCGGAGTCGTCGTTTCCATGACGTTACGGCTGCCCCCGCGCATCGAGTATGTGACACTGATCGAAATCGATTATTACGGTGCGGATGCCGGAACACAGGCGCAGTTCCTTCAGACCTGGCAGGACTGGATCGGCAGCGCGGATCCGCGGCTGACGCTTCTGGCCAGAATCTATCATTCCGAGGCGGATGGCCTGTCCATGCTGGTTCGGGGCATTTTCTATGGAGAGGCTGCGGAAGCGGCGCAGCTCGTCCAGGCTTTTCTGGCGATACCAGGAGCGGTTTCCGATATCCGATATATGACCTTTCTGGAGGCGGTAACGATCCTTGGGGCTGCGTACCCGGAATTCGAACGCTTTCAGTCTGTCAGCCGGTTTGTTTACCGGTATTTCACTCCGGAAGAGGTTCAAAACATCGTAGGGCTGATTCAGCAGCGTGCCCCGGGCTCGGTCTATGCCGGGCTGTCCATGTATGCGCTGGGCGGGCAGGTGGCGGCAGTCGGCGTAGACGATACGGCCTTTTTCCATCGCAACGCACACTATATTCTATGGCTCGAAACCATCTGGGAGGACGACCGCTTTGCCGCAGAGAATTCCGAGTGGATCAACCGTCAGCTTCAGAGTCTGATACCGCTTACGACCGGGTCTTATGTGAATTTCCCTTATTCGCAGCTTTACTGGTATCAGAGCGAGTATTATGGATATCATTTGGCCGAGCTGAAGGCGATCAAGCAAAAATATGATCCTTGTGATATCTTCACTTTTCCGCAGGGTCTGGGACAGCGTGAGTGCTGCCGGGCGGAACAGCCGCCCTTCGCGGCAGAGCAGATCCCGCTTTGTGCGGAGGAATCCCCCGCACAAATGTCAACCATGCGCACCAATTACCGGGGATTCCGATATGTTGGACCCCGGCCCGAATCCCTTTAGATTTTTTCTATGCACAAAGAAACAAAAAAGCGTTCCGATATTAACAATCGGAACGCTTTTTTTAGAGCCTTTACAGCAACATTCTGAGAACACTATGATATGGTATATTATGGATAAATCATCCGGAATATCTGCTGCGGTTGTTTTAAAAAAGCAACCGCAGCAGATAGAATAGAAGCTTTGCAGCAATCTATAGTTTCAGTTTTTACTCAGGCGCGGCTGGCGAAAATGGTCGAAAAAAGCCGAAATTGTCGCAGTTTATCCTAAACGAAGACCGCTTCGATTTGACAAACTATGACAATTTTCATTATATATTATCTTATTTTGCTTGTCAATCTGACGCTCAATACAGTCTTGGGCAGAAAGTACAGATAATTTTTAATGAAAATGCAGACCTTTTTTCGTTGGTTTGAAAAGTATCGCCGTCAGCAAAAAACGTCACATTTGAAAGGAGACATTTGAGAATGCCACGCAAAGGAGAAAATATTTATAAACGCAAGGATGGACGATGGGAAGGGAGGGTGCTAAAGCTGGACGGAAAATATCGGTACCTGTATGCGAAAACCTATCGGGAAGTTCGTTCCAAGATGAAAGATACGCGGGAGTTAAACAAATTCGTCAATACAAAGAGAACAAACAAGAAAGAAAGCGCCGCCGATTTGTTCGAGGCATGGTTATCTGGGGAGATCATGACCCGTTTGAAACCCTCTACTTACGAGAACTATTATCACTGCATCAACAAATATGTGATCCCTTATTTCAGGCTTCCCGGTAACGTGCAGCTTTCGGAGGAGTCGATCAGGCAATTGGTGGAAGAGATCAATCAAAACGCCGCGATTTCCGTATCGTACCGAAGGAAGATCCTCTCCATTCTCAAAACGGCGCTTCGGGAAATATACAGAGATGTTCCGAATCACCCCTCCGTCGCAGAGCTTGTGACCCTCCCTAAAGTGAGGAGCAGCAAGGAGGTGCCGGTGTTCTCTATGAAGGAGCAGCGGATGATTGAGCATGTCGTGCAGCAATCGGAGGATAAAAGACTTTTGGGGATCATGCTCTGCTTTTACTCCGGGATCCGCCTGGGCGAGCTTTGTGCCTTGAAATGGGAAGATTTTGATTTTGAGGCCGGTGCCGTGTCCATCACGCGCACGGTGTCACGCATCCGGAATCGCGAACCGAACGGAGAAAAGACCGTTCTTCATGTGGGAACCCCCAAAAGTGAAACCTCGTTAAGAAAAATCCCACTGCCGGCCTTTTTGCTCCGGCTGATCGAAAAATACAGCCTCCCTTTTGAGGAGGATGATTGTTATATGCTCTCCGGGAAAGCGGCCCCCTTCGACCCGCGAATCTATCAGAGGATGTACAAGAAAGTTCTGGCGGCGGCGGGGGTCAAAGATCGAAAATTCCACACGATCCGCCATACCTTTGCAACCAGGGCATTAGAGCTTGGCGTCGACATCAAAACCCTCAGTGAAATACTGGGGCATTCCAGTGTAAACATTACGCTGAATGTGTATACACACTCTTTGATGGAGCAGAAAAAAGTCGCTATTGAAAAGTTCAATGAAATGCATGTGATGTATATGAAACCGGTGCCATTCGCCGTCGATTCTGCCGTCACGGCCTCCCGTGTATCCGGATAAACCTTGAACCCCCCCCTGCTGCGCTTCGTTTAGGATAAACTGCGACACTGCAGAGCAGCTAATTTATTCTATTATATCCTCTGCAAAGATCAAAGATTCAAAAATTTATTCAAAGACAATTTGGGAGAGATCTCTGAGATACATATTGTGAAACAGCAAGAAAAGAAGATGTTTCCTGCGTTGAAGAAGGAATCTTCACGCGGCATAGAAGAGATCATCCTGGCCCGAGGACTCTGCTGTGGCAGAAAAACTGATTGACAGCACGTAAAAAAACCAATGAGCGACTGACTCGGGTGTGCGGATTCATGCGGCCACTGCGAAAGAAAGCTCCCATTCCGGCGAGGAGCCTTCCCGGCAGGACCAACGCTTTATGGGAGGAGGTTGGTGAAAACCGGCAAAAGCTTCGCTGGAAGAGGATGCGGATCCGAATTTCATTCATGGGAATATCTCAAAACGGGGTCGCATCCGAAGGACAGAAAAGTGTCATGGGAATCCGGAGAAAACACAATACAGGAGGGTTTCAGGGTTATGAAGAGATTCAAAGATTTTAGCATTTCACGCAAGCTGCTCACGGGGTTTCTCAGCTTGGTATTCGGTATGATCGTCGTAGGAGTTGTAGGCGCTTTCGGCCTGGTTCAAATGCATAATATGGATGTCTATTTGTATGAGGAGCAGACCGCCCCCATTAAAGAAATTTACGAAGCTTCCAGCAGCCTTTTGCTGGTGCGCACAGAGGTTCGCGGCGGAATGATCTACGCAGGCGATCCGCAAAAGGTAGACGAATATTATCAAAAATATTTGCAGGAGAAAAAAGATTACGATACCGCCATGCAGGCGTACAGGCAAACCATATACCGTCCCGATTCCATCGCGCTGTACGAAGAGACCACCAAACTGATTGAAAACATGTATATTCCAGCTCTGGAAAAATCCTTTGCAAGCTCAAAATCGGGGGATAGGGATGGAGCCATGAATGCGATTGTGAGCATTTCGAATGAAATGGACACCATCTACAATAATCTTGAAAAACTGGTGGACAACCGGATGGCGGAAGCAAAGCAGACCAGTGATTCCAATGGCACTACAGCCATGCTGCTGATCGCGATTCTGGCCGCCGTGAATGTGATTGGCGCGGTTGCCGCGATTTTCTTAGGGCGCCGGATTTCTGACAGCATCAGCAAGCCCATCGGGCGCGTTTCAGACGCCGCCGGACAGATCGCACTTGGCCGGGTGGATATCGACCTGAGCGATGTCGATTCCAAAGACGAAACCGGCGCGCTGGCGGTGGAATTTACCAGGATGCTGGAAGGGATCCGCAAACAGGTACAGGTTGCGGAGCGGATCAGCAACGGTGATTTTACCCAGCAGGTTCCCCTGCGCTCGAATGTGGATGTGCTGGGACTCTCTCTGCAGAAAATCGAGGACGACCTCAGCGCCACCCTGAAAACGATCAGTGTGGCGGCGGAGCAGGTCAACACGGGGTCGGAACAGGTATCCGCCGGTGCGCAGGCCCTGTCCTCCGGCGCCACAGAACAGGCAGCCACAGTGGAGGAGCTCAATGCTTCTGCGGTAAGCGTTGCGCAGCAGGCAGAACAGAATGCTGTCAGCGTCAGAAAAGCGATGGACTATGTGGAACAGGCCGGCAAGGGAGTTACGGAAAGCAATAAGCATATGCAGAATCTGAATACCGCCATGCGGGAAATCGGAACGTCTTCACAGGAGATTTCCAGAATCAGCAAGCTGGTAGAAGACATCGCGTTCCAGACCAACATCCTTGCACTGAACGCCGCGGTGGAAGCAGCCCGGGCCGGAAGCGCCGGAAAGGGCTTTGCGGTAGTCGCTGACGAAGTGCGCAATCTGGCCGCAAAATCCGCGGAAGCTGCCAAGCAGACCTCTGAACTGATTCAGAAATCCGTATTGACTGTATCTGAGGGAGAACGGCTTGCCGATGAAACGCTGAAGCTGTTGGTAACTGTTTCGGAAAAAGCGCAGATGGTGGATCATGCGGTGCGCGAGATCGAGTCTGCCTCTTCGGAGCAGGCGGCGGCCATCGAACAGATCAATCAGGGGCTTTCGCAGGTATCGGCTGTGATACAGACCAACGCCGCCACAGCAGAAGAGAGCTCCGCCTCCAGTGAAGAGCTGGCCGCTCAGGCGCAGGCCCTCCAGAGCGAGGTTTCCAGGTTCAAGCTGGCGGGCGGCCGTGAATGGGCGCTCCCACGCGAAAAGGAGCTGTTGATATGAAAGTGCAGGAACGATTGGATTCGCCGCACCAGGAGGATGAGGAGATCAAAAAACGGTACCTGACCTTCTGGATCGAGCATCAGCTGTTTGGGATGCCCATCGCGCAGGTGGTTCAGATCGTGGGAATACAGGAGATCACCGAGCTGCCGGATCAGCCGGACTACGCCAAAGGGGTCATCAGCCTGCGCGGGCAGATCATTCCCGTCATCGATGTGCGCCTTCGGTTCGGGAAAAGGGAAGCGGAGTACACAGACCGAACCTGTATCATCATTACCCGCGTATCCGGCCGCGATTTTGGCCTGATTGTAGACGAGGTGGATGAGGTCACCGACATCCTGCCGGAGCGGATTTCCCCGCCGCCCCAAATGAAGAAAGAAACAGTAGAGACCTATCTGACCGGGATTGCCCGGCTGGGAGCGGCGGAGGACCAAAAGGATAAAATTGTCCTGCTGGTTCATCCCGGAAGAATCCTTGGCGAGGAGGAAGCCGAGGCCTTGGCGGAACCCGCGAAAGAATAGCAAAAACGGAGTGCTGTGGGCCAGCTGACAGCAGCCCAAAATTTCTAAAAGTGGTATGGCGCTGGTGGTATTGGCCAGCAGTATTGAGAAACTTTAAGAATACAAAAAGCCTGATCACAGCCCGGAAAAGCTGTGATCAGGCTTTTTTGTATGAGATGTGGGCAATCGGTTTTGCAGGCAGGCTCTATCAGTCTGGCCTTTCATCAAAAGCAGAAATTGATACGGCAAGGGGATTTTCAGAGAGTGCACTCGGCCAGCTTGGCCAGCGGGCTTCGTTCTACCTCGCTCAGCGTGATGTGACCGGTCAGGTTCGAGTTTTTCAGCCGTTCCACAAGGTAAACCAGGCCGTTGGAACGGGAATCGACCAACGAATTGTCGATCTGGTTGTCGGTAGGGTCACCGATAAAAATAAACTTGGAGTTCTGGCCTGCCCGGGTCAGCATCAGCTTTGCAATGTGCGGGGTGGTTTCCTGTGCCTCATCCACAATCACGATCGCGTCGGACAGGGTTCTTCCCCGCATATAAGTGAAGGTTTTCATGTCGATGACGCCGGTGTTTTTAAAATGCTCGATCAAAGAATCTACCGTTACGTTGTCCTCTGCGCAATTCTTTCTGGGCTTGCGGCTTCGTTCGCGGTACATCAGATTTTCGATGGCGTCATAAAAGCTCCCCATCCACGGGCGGAGCTTTTCCTCTTCATTTCCGGGGAGGAAGCCGATGTCGTCCCCCGCCGGGACAACCGGACGGACAAACACGATTTTTCGGTAAGCGCGCTGCTCCACCACCTTTTCCAGCGCGACGGCCGTTGCAAGAATGGTCTTTCCAGAGCCTGCTCCGCCTGTTATGGAGACGAACTTTACGGTATCGTCCATCATGAGCTCAAAGGCCATTTTCTGCTCCAGATTGAGGGGGGTCAGTCCCCAGGCCATCCGGTTTTCATACCGCAGGGGAACGAGCTTTTCCCCATCGAAACGGGCGACTGCCGTGTGCTCCGGGTTATCTCTGGCGTGGATCAGCACGAACTGATTTGGGCAAAGCGAAAGCTTTTTGGGGCACTTCAATCCCGATTCATACAGCTTATCGATTTCTTTAGAGGAAAAGACCGTGGTCGTATGGCCTTGATACAGATCGTCGAGAATGACACGGTCGGTTTCGTAATCCTCCGATTTCAGGCCGAGTACCTCCGCTTTCAGGCGCATGCAGATGTCTTTGGATACAAGGATCGTGGTTGTTTCCGGTTCTTTTTTCTGAATGCTGAGCGTGGTGAGAAGAATGCGATTGTCGTTTTTCTTCAAATCCAGCTCGTCGGCGTATTCCGGCATATTATGATAACCGTTCGGTTCCACCCGGAACAGAATGTTTTTTTCAAATGGGATTCCCGCCTGAATGCTCTGCTGCGATCTTCCCTCCACGATTTTGGAAAGCTCACGTACCGCCTGCCGCGCCTGGCAGCCGCACAGGCCTTCGCGGGATTTCAGGGAGTCCAGCTCTTCCAGAACCACCATGGGCAGGATCACATTGTTCCCTTTAAAATTGCAGATGCATCCCGGGTCGTGCAGTAATACATTTGTGTCGAGAATATAGTTTTTTCTGGCTCCATTCTTCTGCTGCATAGTTACCTCCAAATAGTCATTTTGTGTTACAAAACGGATGAGAGATTCAGGAGAAAAGCTTTTGGTTTTTATCAAAACAAAGCGGCACCACATCAAGCTATGTGGTGCCGCTTTGGCGCGCAATTGGCCGCAAAAACAGAGAAATGGAAAGGATTCAGATTGTCCGCACGTTTGCAGGGCGAAAATTGCCTCTCCCGCAGATTCAGGAAAGGACCCGGCGTTTCTATTCCTTGCCGCTTGATCGAAGCAGGCCGGTTTGCGTGCCTGTTTTCTTTTATCAGACGTTCGCTCCGGGCTTTTGTCATTCTCATCGCCTCTTATGGTAAGGATACGCTTATTTTGTTCAGAGAAGGTTATTACCAGATTAGAAATCATCAAAGGAAAGCTTTTCCGCAGCGATGATCTGTTTCGTCAGCTTTTTCCGGCGGCAGGGGAAAAGGGCAAATGTCTCTCAACAAGAGGCCTGCCTTTGGAGAAAGGAACCCATTCTGTTTCAGTGCTTTTTAAAATCCGCACTTCCAGCGTTTACTGAGTCTATTGCATTTTCAAATGTTTAGGTATATAATATAATAAATTTTAGGTTTACCTAAATTAAAGGGACACATACTCGAAAAAACGCTTTCAAATCGTCCATCAGACCCCAAACACACTCGAGTCCCCAAAACCTGTAACACTTTCAGGTCTTCTTCATAAATTAGTTTAGGGAAAATTACTTTCCCGCGACTAACGGTTTACGGGACGTTTTCAAAGCGTTGGCGGATAGATAAAATTTGAAAAGCTTCAGAATCGAAAAAGCAGGAGGATATGGCTATGACACCCAATAAGGAAGATTATTTAAAAGAGATTTACAAGCTCGGCGGTATGGAAGAGCAGGTAAGTAATAAACAAATCGCGGAATCCCTGCAGATTGCCCCGGCTTCTGTCACAGAGATGCTGGGAAAATTGAAGCGGGAGGGCCTGATCCATTATGAGCCCTATAAGGGTTCCCGCCTGACAGACGCGGGAATGCGCATTGCCATTACACTTGTGCGCGGGCACCGGCTTTGGGAAGTGTTCCTGATGCGTCATCTGGGGTATTCCTGGAGCGAGGCGCATGAAGATGCCGAGCTTTTGGAGCACATTACCCCCTCGCGCCTGACGGCCCGGCTGGATCAGTTCCTCAATTACCCTGCGTACTGTCCCCATGGCAGCGCGATCCCCCACCCTGACGGGCAGGTCGATCTGACTCCGCTGCAGCCGCTTAATCTGCTTCCCATCGGGCAAATCTCTCACATCCGCCGGGTAACGGAGGAAAAAGAGCTGCTGGACTATTTACAGGCCAGCGGTATCACCATTGGGAGCGCTGTCCGGATTGTGGAGGCCGGGGCTTATGAAGGCCCCTTAACGCTTGATCTGGAGGGGGAACAGGTTCAGATCAGTTATAAAGCCGCCTGTCACATCTACGTTGACGAGACAGCACGGCTATAACACCAAATATAATTTAGGAGGTTTCTTATGAATCAAAAATGGAAAGGGCTTCTGGCAGCATTTTTCAGTTGTGCGCTTTTGCTGACCGGGTGCTCCGCCCCCGCGGCGAACACGAATTCCGCAAACCCGGAAAAGGAGCAGCTGAATGTTGTTGCCACCACCACCATGCTTTCCGATCTGTCCTCCATCATCGGGGGAGACCGTGTTGCGGTGGAGGGGCTGATGGGGCCCGGTATCGATCCTCATCTGTATCAGGCCAGTGCGGGTGACGTTTCGCTGATGCAGAAAGCGGATGTGGTCGTATATAACGGCCTGCATCTGGAGGGCAAGATGGGCGAAATTTTTGAAAGTCTGTCCGGTCAGCAGGGCCTGACCGTGATTTGCATCGAAAAGGGGCTGGACGAATCAAAGCTGCTTGCGTGGGAGGATGACAGCTCGGTGCATGACCCGCATATCTGGTTCGATGTTTCTTTGTGGGAGGATGCCGCAAAAACAGTGGCGGAGGGCCTTTCGCAGGCCGATCCCGAGGGAAAGGCCGATTATCAGGCCAATCTGGAGGCTTACCTGAAAGAGCTGGACGAAACCGATGCCTATATCCGCAGCAGGGCAGCCGAGCTGCCGCAGGCGCAACGCGTTCTGGTCACGGCGCACGACGCGTTCCAGTACTTTGGCAAGGCCTATGGATTTGAGGTGCGCGGCCTGCAGGGCATCAGCACCGATTCTGAGGCCGGCACGGCAGATGTCAGCGAGCTTGCCAATTTTATTGTGGAACGGAAGATCAAGGCCGTCTTTGTGGAGTCCTCTGTCCCGCGCAAAACGATTGAGGCGCTGCAGGCAGCGGTTAAGGCAAAGGGCTTTGATGTTGCCATCGGCGGCCAGCTGTATTCCGATTCGCTGGGGGATGTGGCTTCGGGAGCAAATACGTACATCCTCACGGTGAAAGCCAATATTGACACCATTGTGGATGCCTTAAAATGACGGGAGGGAGCAAAATGAAAACGCAGCGCAGCTACGCGGTAGAGGTTGAAGATCTCACCGTGGCCTACGATGCCAAGCCCGTTTTGTGGGACATCGACCTGAAAATCCCCAAGGGAAAGCTGATGGCGGTCGTTGGCCCGAACGGGGCGGGGAAAACAACTTTGATCAAAGCCATGCTGGGGCTTTTGAAGCCTGTGACCGGCGCGGTTCGCTTTTTGGATGGGGACAGCGATGTGCGGACGCTGAAAAACCGGATCGGCTATGTTCCGCAGAGCGGCAGCGTAGACTGGGATTTTCCGGCCACGGTGCTGGATGTGGTGCTGATGGGCTGCTACGGAAAGCTCGGCTGGATCCGTCGTCCCCGCAAAGCGGATGTGGAGCTGTCCCGGCAGATGCTGGCCAAGGTGGGGATGGAGGAATACTCCTCCCGCCAGATCAGCCAGCTTTCGGGCGGCCAGCAGCAGCGGGTGTTCCTTGCCCGGGCCTTGGCGCAGGAGGCCGAGGTCTACTTTATGGATGAACCATTCAAGGGGGTGGACGCCCAAACGGAGCGGGCCATCGTGACCCTGCTGAAAGAGCTGAAGGAACAGGAAAAAACCGTTGTGGTGGTTCACCACGATTTACAGACCGTGCCGGATTATTTTGATTGGGTGACCCTGATTGATCTGCGCGTGGTTGCCAGCGGGCCGGTGGAAGAGGTGTTCCACGAAGAAAACCTGAAAAAGACCTACCACAGCTCCGGCACGCTTTTAAGGAGCGTGGGATAACATGAGCAGCATTCTTGCTTTATTTCAAGACTATACCTTTCAGACCGTGGCGCTGGGCTCCACACTTCTGGGGCTGATCAGCGGGGTGCTGGGGAGCTTTGCCGTACTGCGCAAGCAAAGCCTGCTGGGGGACGGCGTGTCTCACTCTTCGCTGCCCGGCGTCGTGATGGCGTTTGTCCTGCTGGGCAGTAAAAATACAGAGGTGCTTTTGCTGGGCGCGCTCGTTTCGGGTCTGCTGGCTACCTTGCTGATTATCAGCATCGTGCGGCATACCCGCGTTAAATTCGACAGCGCTCTGGCGCTGGTTATGTCCGTGTTCTTCGGGCTGGGGCTGATTCTGCTCACCTATGTGCAGAAGATTCCCAACTCCAATCAGGCTGGGCTCAAACGCTTTATTTTCGGGCAGGCGTCTACGCTGCTGCAAAGAGACATTGAATTAATGATGATCTGCGGGCTCGTTCTGCTTGCTCTGGTTCTGCTGTTCTGGAAGGAATTCAAGCTGGTCACCTTTGACAGCGATTTTGCGCAGAGCATTGGATTTTCCCCGAAAAAGCTCAATCTGCTGCTGTCGTTTATGATTGTGCTGGCCATCATCATCGGGTTGCAGACGGTGGGCGTCATCCTGATGAGCGCGATGTTGATCACTCCCGCCGTGGCGGCCCGCCAGTGGACCAACCGGCTGTGGGTGATGGTGACGCTTTCCGCGCTGTTTGGTGCCGTATCCAGCGTTGCGGGAACGGCCGCCAGCTCGCTGGTTCCCAAGCTGCCCACCGGCCCGGCCATTGTGGTATGCGTCAGCATCATTGTCGTGGTCAGCGTGCTGTTTGCGCCCGGCCGGGGAATTCTGCACCGGCTGTACCGCCGCAGGAAAAACAGGATTCTTTACAAGCTGGAGGGAGGTGTGCCGAATGGCTCCGCAACTTGAAATCCAAATCATCGCCGTGATCGTTGCGGTGGTCTGCGCGCTCCCGGGAACCTTTCTGGTGCTTCGAAAAATGTCGATGATGTCCGACTCCATCACACATACCATTCTGCTGGGGATTGTGCTGGCCTTCTTTGTTACGCACGATCTGTCCTCACCGTTTCTGATTCTGGGCGCGGCGCTGATGGGCGTCGTGACCGTATGGCTGACAGAGCTGCTGAGCCGCACCCGGCTGCTGGCCGAGGACGCCGCGATCGGGGTCGTGTTCCCGCTGCTCTTTTCCATCGCCATCATTCTGATCACTCGCTATGCCGGGTCGGTGCATCTGGATACCGATTCTGTGCTTTTGGGGGAACTGGCCTTTGCCCCCTTTGACCGCATGATCGTAGGCGGTGTGGATATCGGCGCAAAAGCAATTTACACAACGGGAGTTCTGCTGCTGATCAATCTGGCGGTGATCACTCTGTTCTTCAAGGAACTGAAGCTGGCCACGTTTGATTCCATGCTGGCCGCCGTAGTGGGTTTCTCTCCGGCTCTGGTTCATTATGGCCTGATGACGCTGGTCTCTTTGACCACGGTAGGCGCGTTTCAGGCGGTAGGCTCGGTACTGGTTGTTGCGTTTATGATCGGCCCCCCGGTAACGGCTTATCTGTTGACGGACGATTTGAAACGCATGCTGCTGCTCAGCGGTGCGATCGGCGCGGTCAACGGGGTTCTCGGCTATCAGCTGGCAGCTTTGCTGGATGTTTCGATTGCGGGGAGCATGGCTGTGGTAACGGGCCTGGTGTTTCTGCTCGTGTTTATTTTTGCCCCTCACAGGGGCCTGATCAGTGCCCTGCGCAGACGGAGCAATCAGAAGGTCGAGTTTGCCAAGGCGACGCTGCTTTTTCACCTCTCCAATCACGAAAATAGCGAGGAGGAAGCGGCGGAAGCGGGGGTTGACACGATACAGGTACATCTGCGCTGGACTCCGGAATTTACGGCGAAGATCATGCGGTTGCTGGAGCGCGAAGGGAATATCCGCCTGCTCGACGGTCTGGCCAGACTGACGGACGAAGGCCGCCAGACCAGCATCCGCAACTACAATACCTTATTTTCCAGATAAGGTTTTATCATCCGATTTAACTAAAAAAGAAAAGGCAGGGAAACGTTTTGTTTCCCTGCCTTTTGTCTTTTTGGTGGTTCTGGGACAGAGTACATCAACGCGCAAAATACTGTGTAAGCATCTGCCCAATTTTTTGCTGCATTTTTTCTACCGTGTGTTTTCTGGCCCGGGCACATTCCCATACGTCCGCGCCGCAGATCAGGCATTTGCGCGCGCTTCCCCGCGAGAGCTTTTGCCCATCTGTCCCGATGATATCAATGTCGAACAGGCGGCCCAACGGGTGCCGCTCTTCAATGGCAGAAGTCTGCTCTTTTAGCAGCTCTGCGTCCTGCCGGATACATAAAATCCATTCGTCACCGGTCGGCTTGTGGATTTCCGTCTCTTCCAGAATGATACAATCCGTGCTTTGCAGCACGGCGGCGATTTCTTTTTGACCGTCAAAAAACAGCCTTTGAATTTCGGGAGAGGTCTTGATCGGCCCCGGGATATTCAGGCAGAAAGAGAGCACCGGCAGATGGTGCTTTGACTGGTACCGGGCCTGAATGGCGGCGCGCTGTTCCCGGCAGTCCAGCATTTGCTCCAACGAAACCTCTTGCCCCAAAAGCATAACATCCCTTCTTCCTCTGAATGGTCAATAATGGATCACATGGTCAGCGGCTTTGATTTTTTGAATAATAGGGGCGGCTTCTTCACTCAAAAAGAAGAGGTAGGTGCTTTCGGGTACCAGAGACCGCACGGCGGAAAGGTTCCCCTCCTTGATAGCCTGGCGGACAGTGGAGGCGCTGATGGGTTTGCCTTGTGATTCCTTTCGCGGAATCACAAGGCATTCAATCCCGGCCTTTGGGAGTTCCTCCTGCATGGTACGGTTGTAAATTGCCGTCACCTGACTGGTCGGCTCCTCCCCGACATAGCGGCGGGTAATGCCAAGCACCTCCGCAATTTTGATAAAGATCGTCAGATCGAGCAGAGCATGGCTGTGAATGACCGTTTCGGCGTCCTTCAGAAAATAGCTCGGAAAGGTGGCGTTGCTGATAATATACGGACCGCTGTCGTGATAGCAGATGTTTTTCAAATAGGCGGTTCCTTCCATGACAAGACGCTTTCTGACAGGGAAGGGTACCAAACTGACGTCCTCGCTGACAATGAACAGGTGCAGCACCTCGTTTTCCGTGGCGGCCTTCTCCACCAGGTACAAATGCCCTAACGTAAACGGGTTTGCGTTCACGACCAGAGCGGCCGCTTTTTGTCCGCTCTTTTTCTGCGTGCCAAGGTTTTTCAGGTAATCTGAAAATCCGGTGCGCTGATTCTCCATGAAAACGACGCGATCCGTAACCCGGGCGATTTCATAGAATCCCAAATCCTGAAAAAACTTGGCGGAGCTGCATTTGGTGTACAAAAACAGGCGGGTGTTCCCGCGGGCGAATTGAATTTCGGTCAGGTGGGTCACGACTGCGTTCATCAGGCCTTCGCCCTGGTGGGCGCCGTCAACCGCCAGGCAGCGAAGGGTGTTCCCAAAGCAACTGCCGGTTGCGATCATGCTGCCATCTGCGTCAAAGATTCCGCAGGTGTAGTCCAGGTTCTGGTCGCGGCTGATTCCCTCCGCCTGCAAAAGCGCATCTACCAGCCGGTTGCCCTTGATGTCGCTTGCGTAGATGCGCGAAATGGTGTAATCGATTCTCATGTTCTGATTATCCTCTCTGTTTTTTCACCGTGTCGATAAAGGCTTTGACCTGGGGAAGAGCAACCACGGTGTCATAATACATCAGGTATGTGGAGCGGACAAACGGCTCCCCGTTTTGAAAGGAAAGCGGAAAAACCGAGCCGGTAAAGTTTTTCAGGCAGATTTCCGGAACAATAGACCACCCAAGCCCCCGGGATACCAGCTCTACGCAGGTGGTGATGTTATCCGCGTAGATGCCCTGCCGTTCCGGCTGAAAATGCTGCTCGCGCATCCATTGCGCCATCTCGCGTTCAAACATACGGTCCGTCTTTCTCCCGATATACGGGAGCTGATGAAGCGGCAGGGTCTGTTCCCTGCCGGGACAGATCGCGCAGATGTTTTCGCGGCCCAGCAAAATTTTACTTCCGGTCCATTCGTATTCGCCGCGCAGGATCGCGACGTCGATCGCGCCGCTGAGCAGCCGGGTATACAGGTTGCGGCTGTAATCGGTCTGAATGTGTGTGATGACGTGGGGATACCTTGTCTGGTAGTCGGCCAGAATGTCCGGCAGGCAGTACAGGGCGTAATTGATGGAAATGCCCGCGTTCAGGGTGCCGCATACATAGCCCCTACTTGCATCGATGGTTTCCCGCATCAGCCTGAGCTGGTGCGCGGCCTCTGCGGTGCGCCGCAGCACCTCTTCGCCCTCCGGCGTAAAATGGATGCCCTGGCGCGAGCGCAGGATCAGGGTGACGCCCAACTCCTGCTCGATCGCGCTGATCCGTTTGGAAAGGGAGGACTGCGTCACATACAGCAGATCTGCCGCGTGAGTGATGTTCCGGGTTTCTTTCAAAGTGGCCAGCAGCTCAAAATCACGTTCGTCCATTCTGATCCTCCCCAAAAGTGTTTGTCTGTAAATAGAACGAATTCGGAATCGATCTCGTAAGCATTCCATTCTGAATCAGAATCCCTGCGCTTTGCCGAATCCTCAAAGAGTATTCCCCGAAAAGCGGCTCCGTGCGGAATCACAAGAGTGTTGCTAAGCTTATTATACAAGGCTTCGGCGATTTGTAAACAAATTGATGTATTCTGAATTTGCATGGAAATCGAGGCAAAAGAGGACTTTTACATTTCGTTCTGATTGCTGTTAAATAAAGAAGAAAGAAAAAATCGTTTCCCAATTGGAATTGTTGAACTGAAAATACATAAAGGAGTTGGAATGAATGGAAATTCAGAAGCCGGCCATCGCCGGAACGCTGGAATCCAGCGATGCACAGGTAGTGGTGGAGCCGTTTGCAGACGGGATCCAGCTGTCGATTGAAAGCAGCGTGATGAATCAGTATGGCCGCCAGATCAAGGCGACCGTTTTAGAAACACTGGAACATCTTGGCGTAAAGAACGGCAAAATCACCGTGAACGATAAAGGTGCGTTGGAGTGCACCCTCAAGGCGCGCGTGGAATGTGCGGTGTTCCGCAGCTGCGGCGCTTCCGAGAAAAATATCCCGTGGGGAGGTGTGGTCAGATGATCAAAAGACCGAAACCGCAAAAATTCCGCCTGCGCAGAACCATGATGTTTATGAACGCGCAGAAGCCCGGCCTGATCAAAGACGCCTACATTTATGGGGCGGACAGCATTATTCTGGATTTGGAGGACGCCGTAGCCGAAAATCAGAAGGACGCCGCCCGGTTTTCGCTGTACCAGGCCTTGCAGAATGTCGATTACGGAGATACCGAGGTGATCGTGCGCATCAACGGCCTCGATACGCCCCACTGGCAGGAGGATATCCGCTGTGTGGTGGCCGGCGGGACAGACGGCATCCGCATTGCCAAATGTGAAAGCGCGCAGGATGTTCTGACCGTGGAGGAACACGTGCTGGCGGCGGAAAGAGAATTCGGGGTCGAAGAGGGAAGAACCCTTTTGATGGCCGCGCTGGAAAGCCCGAAAGGGATTCTGAACGCCTACGAAATTGTCACCGCGTCGGACCGCATGTTCGGCTGCGCCATTTCGGGCGGCGACTTCCGCAAGAGCATGCACGTTCAAATCGAAGAGGGCGGTATTGAAATGCTGGCCGCCAGGGGGCAGATGCTGCTGGCCGCGCGGGCTGCGGGTGTGCAGTGCTTTGACACGATGTTCCCGTATCTGGACGACACGGAGGGCTTTCAGGCCGAGGTCATTCAGAACCGCAAGATGGGCTTCGACGGCAAGAGCGTGATCAACCCGAAGCAGATTCGTTTTGTACACGAGACCTTTGCGCCCACTCCCAAAGAGATCGCTTACGCGGAAAAGCTGGTTCGCTCCTTTAACGAGCAGGCGGAATCCGGCGTGGGAGTCTACACCGTAGACGGAAAAATGGTGGATATTCCTTTCTTTGAAGACGCCAGAAGAGTGATCGCTCTTGCGAAAGCGTGCGGCGTTTACAAAGGTGATTTATAACGAATCGAGGAGGAAGCGATACAGTATGAAAAACGCAGTAAATCGGGAAATACCCGAAGAACTCCTGAAAGACGGCAAAGAGGTCTATCAGGGAAAATATTATATGGACGGCAAATATATCAAAAGGGATTCCCCCAAAACCCGCCGGTATGTAAAGCCGCAGAGCAGCAAGCTGTGCAGCAGTATCAGAAAGGCATGCGAGCGCTGCGGCGCGCACGACGGAATGACTGTTTCGTTTCATTCCGAATTCCGAGAGGGAGACTATGTGGCCAGCATGGTCGCCAAAGTTCTGGTGGAGGAGATGGGCCTGAAGGATATCACCATCGCGGCAACATCTCTTGGCAACGCTCAGGACCTGATTGCGGATTATATTGAGCAGGGGAAGGTCATCGGCATTCAGACCTCCGGCGTCCGCGGGCGGATCGGCGAGGTGATTTCCGCCGGGAAGCTCGCGACCCCTGCCGTTATCCGCAGCCACGGGGGACGCCCCCGCGCGGTCGAGGCTGGAGAAGTGCATATCGACATCGCCTTTTTGGCCGCTTCCACCTCAGACTGCTGGGGCAACGCCAAGGGGGTGGGCGGCAAAAACAATTGCGGCTCGATGGGGTTTGCCATTCACGATTCCCACTACGCCGACCATACCGTTATCATCACCGATACGCTGGTAGACTTTCCCAACCGGCCGTCCTCTATTTCTGCCGAAAATGTGGACTGCGTGTGTGTGGTGGACAGCATTGGCGACGCGACGAAAATTGCCACCAAAGAAGCCCGTGTTACGGAAAACCCGCGCGAGCTGATGATGGCGGAGCATGCGGCTGAAGTGATCGCCGCGACCCCGTATTTTACAGACGGTTTTTCATTCCAGACCGGGGCGGGCGGCCCATCTTTGGCGGTCAACCGTTTTATTGAGAAACGCATGGTGGAAAAAGGGATCAAAATGAGCTTCGCTCTGGGCGGGGTGACAAGCGCAGTATGCCAGCTGCTGGACAAGGGCCTTGTCGGGGCGATTCTGGATACGCAGGATTTCGACATGGGCGCCATCAAGCACCTGGCCGAACATCCAAAGCATCACGAAATCAGCATGAGCGAGTACGCGAATCCGGCCAACAAGGGCGCTTATGTCAATCAGCTGGATTTTGTAGTTCTGTCCGCTCTCGAGATCGATGTCAATTTTAACGTGAACGTCATCACCGGCTCCGACGGAATCCTGCGCGGTGCGCCAGGCGGCCACCCGGATACGGCTGCGGGCAGCAAGTGCTGCATCATCGTCACACCCCTGACCCGCGGCCGCATGGCGACCGTGTGTGATGAGGTGGTAACGGTCACCACGCCCGGCGACTGCGTGGATATTCTGGTGACGGATTACGGTATCGCGGTCAACCCCCTGCGCAACGATTTGGCACAATGCCTGGATGCCGCCGGTATCGAACACGTGACGATTGAATGGCTGCGCGACAAAGCTTACAGCTTGGTGGGAACTCCTGATGCGCTGGAGTGGGAAGATCAGGTCGTTGCCGTTGTGGAAGCGAGAGACGGCACACTGCTGGATGTCGTTCGCAAGATCAGGCCGCTTCAGCTGGATGGATGATTCGTGATTGGCGGTGTCGACAGGGTTTCCCTGCCTGCGGCCGGAACGGATTTACGCCATTTTGGCAAATCAATACAGGGAAACCGCCAGAGCGAGGCGGGAAGAAGCCTCTGAATCATGATAAAAAGTGCATGGATTGTCCGCTGAAAAGCGGTTCCATGCGCTTTTTTACTGTCTGCCGTTTCTCAGGGTGTGGCTGCTTCGGAATACGCCTGCAGTTCCACAAACTTTATGGGGAGCCATTACCTAGTGCTTGTCCGATTGGCGGCTGTATTTTGTCTATAATATGCGGGAAATTTCCTGTTGCTACTGCTCAGAGTTGAAATTGTGCGGATAACCCAATATAATAAAGTCAAAGATTGGGAGCGCGGCACAGAGTACCGCAGGCCGCCTCCGGCTTGCGAAGGGGGATGCGTTTGAAGACTTTGCTCAAATCTGCAGGGATCAAGGCGGTAAAGGCAGCGGCAGGGGCCTGTGCCGCCATTGCCTTGGCCCTTGCGCTGGGGCTGCAATACCCCACGGCGGCAGGTATCATTACGCTGCTCAGTCTGCAGGAAACGAAGCGGGAAACGCTGATCACCGCGGGGCGCCGTATCCCGATTTTTCTGGCGGCGACGGCCATTGCATTTTTCAGCTTTCAGCTGCTGGGCTATACGGTTGCGGCCCTTGGTGTTTATCTGCTGGCGTTTGTTACGCTGTGCCATACCTTTTCCGCCGCTGCGGATATTGCCATGTGTTCGGTGCTGGTCACCCATTATTGGGCAGAGCGCTCCATGGCGCTCGGGCTGATCGGCAACGAGCTTCTGCTCCTTGTGATCGGCGCGGGCATCGGTATTCAGCTGAACCTGTTTTTGCCGGTCGGGCTCCATGCCATCCGCAAGGCGCAGGGGGAGATCGATTCTGCGATCTGCCGGGTGCTGGATCAGATTGCGGAGGCGATTCAGGGCCATACGGTTTCCCATCTCCCAAAATTTTCGGAGCTGGAACGTCTGCTGGAGCAGGCGCGTGCGCAGGCAAACCGAGCTGCCGACAATGCGCTGACCCTAGACCTGAATTATTACCGGGAATACATCGATATGCGCACGAATCAGTTTCTGGTTCTTCAGCGCATTCAGATCGGCCTTCTCCGGCTCAATGGAGCACCTTTCCAGGCGGAGCAGATTGCCGTGTTTCTGCGCAGGATTTCTTCCACCTTTGGGGAATCGAACAACGCGGCGGCGCTGCTTGACGACGCGAACAAAATCCGAGCGGAATTCCGTGCCAGCGAGCTGCCCCGTACCCGCGAGGAATTTGAAGACCGCGCCGCCCTGCTGCACATTTTTAATGAGCTGGAGCATTTTCTGCTGCTGAAAAGCACCTTTGCCCAGTCGCTGACCCCGGAACAGAGAGCGCGTTACTGGAACGAATCATAATTGCTTTGCCGTTGAGCGACGGCCTGAATTGAGAGAAAAATAAAATGAATTTAGATAGGAGAAATTACTATGAAAAAGAAATTCGCATTTGTTTTGATGGGAGGACACTATACGCCGGAACAGCATCAGGCCCATTTTGAAACGGAAAAACAAATCACCAGTATTTTTACGGTGAACAACTACGAGCAGGCACGCCAGAAGCTGACGGAGCTGGAGCAGGAGGGCTTCGGGGCCGTGGAGCTTTGCGGCGCGTTCGGCGAGGAAAAAGCCAAAGAGCTGATTGCGCTGACGCATGGGAAAATTGCGATCGGGTTTGTAACGCACCTGCCAGAGCAGGATGAGCTGTTTGCCAGCTTTTTTGCGAAAGGCTGATATTTAATCTCTGAATGAAACAGAAATAACTCCCTCGTTTTCGGCGAGGGAGTTATTTCTGTTTCTCTTCATTTTCTATGTGTTCAGGGCGGCAGAACCACCGCGTAGCCGGAAAGCACCAGCTCCTGCTTCTGGTTGCGGATCTGTACCCGCAGGCGCACCTGCCCGTTTTCCGGGTAAATCTGCGCGACCCGACAGGCGGCGATGACAGTGTCGCCGCAGAACACCGGGCGGATGAAACGAAGCTCCTGACTGACGTAAACGGAGCCCGGCCCGGGGAGCTGTGTGCCGATCAGCGCAGAGATCATCCCGGCCAGCAGCATGCCGTGAACGATGGGCGCGCCGAAACGGCTTTCTCCCGATTCCAAGGTGTGCAGGGGATTCTGATCGCCCGTCAGCCGCATGTAATCCTCAAGGTCCTGCGGTGAAAAGCTTCTGGTGCGCTCTGCACAATTCCCAACGGATAAAGGTGTCATCATATTGCTTCCTTTCGGTTACTGCTAGGAAAATTCAACGCTGCGGCTCATAGCACGGATCAAATCGATTCCGTCCCATACCAGAGAAAACTGCATGCTGCTGCCAAGCGGTACCACACGGTCAATTCCCGCGGGACGTGCACGACGCAGAAATTCCCGCAGCTCTGCCGTTTTGATTCCATAACAGCAAAGCGTCTGGCAGCGTTCCCCTAAGATGGGGAGCAGCGTATCGAGTGTCTGCGCATGGGTTTCCAGAAACAAGCCGTCGCCGGTCCAAAGCTCCAGCAGCTCCGGAGTCAGGCGTGGCGTCAGCACCCGCACGGCATGGTTGCTCTGTGCGCACAGGCGGACTTCCGGGTTTTGGGCCGCCATAAGGCAGAAATGCTCCCGCTTTTTGACCGCGTGAACCGGCAGAAAATCCGTCCGGTTTTGGCACAGGCGTTCCACCTTTTGCCACAAAAATTTTTGGGCCGCTTTAATTTGTGCGTCTTCCCCCAGCCAAAGCAGAGCGCGGGGAGAGGTGCAGGCCCATTGTCCGGCAAAGTAAGCATCCGAATAAAAGCGTTCCGAAAGCCGCTCCGGGTTGGGATCGCTCAGGAATGCCCCTGCGTCGATGACGCACACGGAATAGCGGCTGGCAAAGGAAAGCTCCACCGCGCGCGGGGAAAGCGGCAGCTGCCGGATTTGCCGAATCGCCTCGTCGCCGCCCCACAGAACGCGCACGCCGCAGCGTTCCGACAGCCGCGCCAGAACCGGGTGATCGTGTTCGCACTGAAAACAGGTGATATAGGACAGAAGTCCTCGAAATTCAGTGTGCAGCAGCGCGTCCATTTCACGGCACAGCAGCCTTGCCTGCGGAAAATCACGTGAGGAAAGGCGAACCGCGCAGGCGCACCCTGCCAGCAAACCCGCCGCCAGCGAGTAGGCAAAGTTCAGCGGAACGTTGCTGGGGCACACATGAAATGCCAACCCGCGGCCGAAGCACAGGCTCTCTGTATTCTGACCCTTTGCGAGCTGCCGGAGATGGCTGCCCCGGCACCAGAACGCGAAGGCGGAAAGGTCGGGAAAGGGGTGTGCTTCGGGGTTTCGGCGCAGCCTGATGCTCAATGCGTTCAGGAACTGAAGCACCTGCTCCTCAAAAATGGAGAAAGGCGGCATATCCTGCTCTAAAGAAGACAGCTCCCCAGTGAGCAGTACAAATTTCTTATCCTGCGTAGACATCGCTGCACCCCCTGAGCTGCGCCTGCTGCAGGCGGCCGCTGACCAGAAAGTTTTTCCCCAGCCTGCCGCAGGGGCAGTCATCCACACCCAGAAAAACGCCCTCGTCCTCCGTTAGCAGACTGTGGCCGGGGTAAGAGCGCGGCAGCAGAGAAAGAACCTGCAGAATACCCGCTTCTCTCGGCTCGCACAGGGAGAAATCCTCCGCCCTGCGCACGAATACCTCGGAAAGCTCGCTGGCATGAAAGCGCCCAGCCTCGCATTGAAAAAAGACGGAACCGGCCTGCTCTGCCATACCGTAATAATTGTAAATGCGATGCAGCCCGCAGCACTCATTCAGGGCGCGCTGGAATTCCTCCGGCGGCACGGCCTGATCGAGAAGCTTCTTCCAGCCGCCCCCGTGAATGAGGATTCCGCCCGAAAAATCCAGATGTTCCGCAGAGTCGCGCAGCGCCTGGCAAAAATATTTCCACACCATAAAGGTGAAGCCGAACAAAAGAAACGGCCCGCCGTTTGCCTGCTCCAGAAACGCGCGGATGGCCGGCAGATCAAGCGTTAAATCCTCCCGCAGGGCAAACACGCGCCGCCGGGCAAAAATAGAAAAGCCCAGGATTCCGGCGGCCCGTGCGGAAAGCCCGCTGCCATAAGCAAGGATGGACGGCTGATCGAGAATCAGCATCGGCAGGCGCGCTCCGCCGATGAAATCTGCAGCAATGTGCGCCAGTGCGCGCTGCTGGTCGGCGGAGGTCTCCCGGTCCAGCTCCACATGAACGGTCTGGCTTCCTGTGGTACCGGAGGAGGTAAGGGAGCGGGCGTATTCCTGCTCGGAGGGAACGCTGCTCAGCCGCATGGATTTGAACAGGCCGCTGGGGAGAAAGGGCAGCTCCTGCGTGCTGTGGATCGTTTCGGGGTCAAATTCCAGCGCGCGCAGAATATTGGCATACGGCTCACAGTGGGCGCTGTGGTAACGGGTCAGCTCCAGTGCCGCGGGGAAGAACAAGGCCTCCTTTGCCGACTGCGGCAGAGAAAACGGCGGTATTTCCAGCAGATGTGCAACATCCTTTGTCATAGCAGCTCCTCCAGGCGCGGGTATTGGATTTTCCCGGCCTCGTTTCTGGGAATTTCCGCGATGGGATGTGCGCCAAAGGCCCACACGGGAAAACGAAGGGTTTCAGACAGATAAGTAAGCGCGTTCTGCGCGGTGCAATCCGAGGACTCGGTGACGAACAGATCGATATGATCGTCGCGCCCCAGGCACGCGAAATCCGCGCCGCCGAACTGCTCACGCAGCAGGCGCTCGCATTCGTCCAGGCTTACGCGGCTGCCGAACAGCTTTACCATCCGCTTCTTGCGCCCGGTAACGGTATAGCAGCCGTCCGTATCCCGCATGGCGAGGTCGCCGGTAAACAGCATGCCGCCGAAATCATCGCCCCGCGCCAGATCGACCGGGCCCTGCGCATAGCCGAGGGTCACGTTCGGCCCCTCATACACCAGCTCGCCCTCCCGGTACGGCTCCGTGATTTCCTCCCCGCTGTCGCCAACTAGGCGGAAGACCCCGCCCGGTATGGCAATTCCGATGGTGCCGCATTTTTCTTCTGCCAGCCGCCAGGGCAGGTAGCTCATGCGGGCGGTGGCCTCTGTCTGGCCGTACATCGCGTAAAAACGCAGCCCGCGTTCCCGGGCAAATTCGGCACAGCGCTGGTGCATCCGGTGCGGCAGCTTGCCCCCGGCCTGTGTAAAATACCGCAGGCTCGGCAGCTCGCGCTCAAAGAATCCGGCGCGCTCCAGCAGGGTGTAGGTCATGGGTACCCCGCTGATGCTGGTGGCTTTTTCGCGCTCAAAATAATCCCAAAACTCCTGCTGGATCACACTGTACTCGCTCAGCAGCACGGTCCCGCCTGTCAGCAGGTGGCTGTGCAGAATCGAAAGGCCAAAGGTGTAATGCAGCGGCAAGGTCAGGATCGGGCGCTCAGAGGTGGAGTTGAGCTCCAGATACTGCGCGATTGCCTCGGCGTTGGAAAGAAGATTGCGCGCGCTCTGGCGTACCAGCTTGGGGCTGCCCGTTGAGCCAGAGGTGGTCAGCAGCAGCGAGAGCTCCGGGTGCAGCTGCGGGCAGTCGGTACAGTCCGTTTGCAGCAGGGTGTAATCATACAGTGTCTGTACCGGCGTGTATTTGGAAAACGCGCCGGATTTTTTCTGCGGAACCCACAAAAAGCTGGGGCGGTACAGTGTAATCAGGCGGCTTAGAAGCTCCGGGGTCAGCTCGCTGTCCAGAAGCAGGGGCACCGCCTGCGTGGACAAAAAGCCCACATATCCTGCGGTAAAGCCGATGGTGCTGCTGGTCAGGCAGAAGATCAAAGTGCGCCGCACCGGCCACTGCGCCACACGGTTTACGGCAGCCGCGAGCTGAGAATAGGTCAGCACGGCTCCGTTTGGTTCCACCAGCGCGGGCTGCTCCGGCGGATGCTGTTCCAATGGAAAAAACATGGTCAGACCTCCACGTCGTATTTCCTCAAAATCTCTTTTCCTTTTTCATAGCTGTTAAACAGGATGACGTCGGTGGAGTTGATGGAAATATTGAAGGTGTCCTCCATCATGGTGATCATCTCGATATGCTGCAGGGAATCCCAGTTGCCGCGCAGATAAATCAGTGCGGGGAGGTCTTCCTCCGCAACGCCGAACAGCTTCATAAATACCTGATTGTATTGTTCCAAATGAGTCATGGTGTCAATTTCCTCCAGAGAGTGGCAGTGGTGCCTGTCGCCTGCTTCGGCGGCCTGCGTATTGTAGAAAGTGCACCGGAGAGGCCGGAGCCTCTCCGGTGCCTTTGGTGTGGGAGAGTGTATCGTTGAAAGATGTTATACTCCGAAGCGGCGATGGAATTCTTCCATCAGTTCTTCCCGGAAATCCGGGTGAGCGATTTCGATGAGGGCTTTCGCGCGGTCGCGCAGGGTTTTGCCCTTCAGCTTGGCAACGCCGAATTCCGTTACGATATAGTTCACGTCGTAGCGGGAGGTGGTCACCGCCGCGCCCGCATCGATTTGTACCGCGATTTTAGAAACGCGCGTGCCGTCCTTTTTTACTAAGGATGACGGCATGGCCATAATGCTCTTGCCGCCGCGGCTCAGGTTTGCGCCGCGCACGAAATCGACCTGGCCGCCCACGCCGGAAAACTGCCGCGGGCCGATGCTGTCGGAAACGACCTGGCCCATCAGGTCAACCTGAATGCAGGAGTTGATGGAAACCAGATTGTCGTTTTTCGCAATGACAGCGGGATTGTTGACATAATCCACCGGATACATTGCGACAGACGGATTGTTGTTGACATAATCGTACAGGCGCTTGCTGCCCATCAGGAAGGTGACGACGCATTGGCCCTTGTGCAGGGTCTTGCGGCGGTTGGTGATCACGCCGGCTTCCACCAGCTCGACCACGCCGTCCGAGAACATTTCGGAATGAATGCCCAGGTCTTTCTTTTCCTTGAGGAACAGCAGAACCGCGTCGGGAATCGCGCCGATGCCAAGCTGCAAACAGTCTCCGTCCTGAATGAGCGAGGCGCAGTGCTCCCCGATGGCGCATTCGGTTTCTCCAATTTTTGCCTGCCCCAGCTCGATGATGGGGTCATCCACCTCTACGATGCAGTCCAGCTCGCTCACGTGGATGAAGCTGTCGCCGAGGGTGCGGGGCATATTGGGGTTGATCTGGGCGATGCGCAGGTCCGCGATTTCTGCGGCGGGCTTTGTATAGTCCACCGAAACGCCGTAGCTGCAGTAGCCATGTTCATCCGGCGGGGAAAGGTGAAGCAGCGCCACATTGGGATGCAGCTCTTCGCGAAGAAGGTCGGGAATCTGCGAGAAATATACCGGGGTGAAATCCCCGCGCCCTTTCGCGATGGCGTCTCTGGTAGACGCTCCTAAAAACAGACTGTTGTGGCGGAAGTTCTCCGTGTATTCGGGCAGGCAGTATTCGCCTTTGCCCATTGCCACCATGTGAACAATTTCCACATTGCGGTAAGCGTCGGCGTTTTTTACCATAGCGTCGATCAGTGCGCTGGGTTCACCGGTGGCGTGAGCCACGACCACACGGTCGCCGGATTTGATATGAGAAACGGCCTGCTCCGCCGTCATCCGCTTTTGCTGATACAGTTCCTGCCAGGACATGTTACGTCACTCCTTGTTGATTTTTTGCGCCGGTATGCCGGCTGGTCAAAAACTCCCGCGCCTGCGTTAAAAGAGAATCGCTGACGCCGGTGTCGAGCACGACGCGCCGGATCTGCGGAAAACGGCTTTGCACGGCGGAGGCGATCAGCTCCTCGGTGGTCAGGGAAGCGGACGGGCAGTTGGCGCAGGCGCCCAGCAGGCGAATGGTCAGCACGTCGTCCGTCAGGCTGATGATGCTGAGGTTCCCTTGGTGCAGGGCAAGCTGCGGACGGACCTGTTCTTCCAGCAGGCGTTCGATTTCAGTCAGTTGGGTCATGAAAAACACCTCGGTTGGTTGATTCCGATTCCCCGCTGCCCGGGGGGTAGCACGGGCGGCGGGTACGAAACCGGAAAACACAAGCAGATTAGTCGATATGCGCGATGGCCTTGGCCAGCTTCTTTTTCGCGCTGATATTGCCCTGGCGGGCGATCATGATGCGCTGCGCCTGCGGGGAACCCGCGCCGTGCATGGATTCGGTGCGGTAGCCGACAGCCGCCGTGCCGAGAGACATATTTTCGATCAGGCGCAGGACGCGCAGACGATTCTCGGTGGAAACCGCGTTGACGCCGCGCAGGTATTTGTCCACATAGGGGCCTACCACCGGGTCACGCAGGTCTTTTTCAGACGGAGCGGTCACCATCAGGCCGCCGGCGATATCCTCGGCCAGCCGTACGATTTCATAGGGGAAGCGGGTCACGTTCTGCTTACAGACGTTGGCGAGTAGCAGATCGATCAGGTAGTTGCCGGACGGGGTGGGCTTGCCCTCCGAAGAGCACGCGATACCGCAGGCAAACAGGGTCTCGTTCAGGTGTACCATCTCAATCAGCTTATCTTTCACGGCAGAAGCGCGCTCTACGCCGTTGTACTCAGCGGCCAGCGCGGCCGCGCCGATCAGAACGTCGCCCACGCCGACCTTACAGCCGCCGTAGCTCTGTCTGTGGTAACCGGCAAAGCGCTCTACCAGCATTCCGGCAAACTCGACTTCGCCGTTGAGGAAAATGCGGTCGTTCGGAACAAACACGTTGTCGAATACCACCAGAGCCTCTACGCCGCCGAACTCGCTGTTGCCAACGTCCATCTCGCTGCCTTCCAGCTTGCGGGTGTCGCAGCTCTGGCGGCCGATAATCATGAAAATGCCCTCGGCGTCGGTCGGTACGGCAAACGAAACGGCATAATCCTTGTCGTCCGGGCCCATCGCGATGGTGGGCATGACGATCACTTCGTGGGAGTTGATGATACCGGTCTGGTGTGCTTTTGCGCCGCGCACAATAATGCCGTCGGGGCGGCGCTCCACCACATGCAGGTACATGTCGGCGTCAGGCTGTGCGTGGGGGGCCAGCGAACGGTCGCCCTTGGGGTCGGTCATCGCGCCGTCTACCGTCCAGTCGTTCTCTTCGGTGGCGATCGCAAACTTTTTGAAGTTCTCAAAATAATTGGTTTTGTACTGCTGGTCGGTCTCAAAGGTGGTGGAATAGAGCGCGTTGAACGCGTCCATGCCTACACAGCGCTGAAAACAGGAAGCGGTCTTCTGGCCGAGCAGACGCTGCATTTTCACCTTGTTTACCAGATCCTGCGTGCTGTGGTGGATATGACAGAAGCGGTTGATCTTGTTCCCGGTGATCGCAGAGGTAGCGGTCATCAAATCCTCGTACTGAGGGTCCTGCGCGAGGTCATAGGTCATGCGGACCGAATTCAGCGACGGGCGCAGAATCGGGTGATCTACCGGGCTCTCAATTTTCTCGCCGAACATGTAAATCTGCAGATTCAGCTTGCGGATGCTTTCGATATATTGTTCTCCGGTCATAAGTGCCATGGTGAAATTCCTTCTTTCTGAGATAATGGGCCGAATGGATTCCTTCTGTGAATGATTCAAATTGATTCAAAATGTGAAATGGCTGGCGTGTGCGTCAGTCGTAGTAGTGCGGGGCGGTCTTTAAGGTCTGGAAGAACTCATAATCGTGGGCAAAGACCACCTTGCCGTTGTATTTTTCTTCTAAATCGTGGACCTTCTGAACAGACTGGAAGTGCGCCAGGCTGTCGTACAGCAGGCCGGACATTTTGGCGGGCGGGCCGTAAATCTCGGAGGTGTATACGGCGTCCTGCGGCAGAATGAAGGTGCTGTTCTCCATATGTACCACAAGACCGAGTAGTCCGGGAGTATGGCCGGGCAGGTTGACAACGTCCACACCGGGAACCAGCTCGAAGTCGCTGTCGATCAGGTGATACTGCTTTACGGAAACGTCCATATCACCCTTGACATAGCCGCCGTGCGTGGTCGGATCCGGATTCAGGTGTACCTGTGCCTGCGCATTGAGGAAGTCTGCCTTCGGTACATACACGTCTGCATGGGGGAACAGATGCAGGTTGCCGGCATGGTCAAGGTGCATGTGAGAAACGACGACCGTCTTGATGTCCTCGGGCTTTACGCCGACCAGAGCAAGCTGGTTTTCGAGGCGCTCTTCCTCTTTCTGGTAGAGGGGGTACACTTCCTGCAGATTCTTGGGCCAGTAGCCGTTCATGGCCTCCGGGTTGCTGCCGGTGTCATAGAGGATGTATCCGTCTCCGGTATCGATCAGAAAAGCCATGACGGGCAGTTTAATCCATTTGTTGGTGACCTGCGGCTGGCTGTAGGTTCCGATGGTGGAACAGGCGACTACATTGTTTTTGTCTGTCTCCAGATAACCGGTGTTCAGGATGTACAGTTTCATTTTGGTTCCTCCTTATAATTTGAGTTGGCTCTTGTGGAAAGCCTGTTGTAAAAGAGTTAGAGCAAGTTCCGTGCCATATGCGATGATTCGTGTGCGTTGATTTGCCGATTCTACGAATCCGACAATTTTAGATCGGTGTTTTTTGGACTTTCGTCAATTGAATTTTGAGAATAGAAGAGAACTTAAATTCCGAACCGGAATGAATATTGGAAAACGGCATAGTAAATTGAGTGAATTTACTATTTTTTTATGAATTCGACATAACAGATCGCATGTTGTTGTTTTATTTTTGAAACGCCGATGCTGATATGAAACAAACCAGCGCCAACAGAAGCGGAGCTTGTGTCGGCGCTGGTTTTGTATGTCAGAACCGGGATCGGGCTCTGTTTTATTTTTGATATGGCAGCAACAGCATTCGTTAAAAGTTATTGATTTTCTCTTCCGGCAAAAACGTGGGAGAAAACCGGCGTTCTGAAATCCGTTCTATTTTAGTTTTACATTGTATTTCTGGCGCTTGCGCACATAGGTGGCCGGGTCCATGCGAAGGCTTTGCGCGGCTGAGCGAACATTTTTTTTGTTTTCGTATGCTTTATCGATATACTCTTTTTCGATTTTTTCAAGATACGCCTTCAAATCGAAGTCCTCGCTGCTGTCGCCGGGGTCTGGACAGAGCCGCGCGTTTTGCAGCATCAGATGCGCGCTGTCGATTTCGTCCGCGTCGCTAATGATGAAGGAACGCTCCATGACGTTTTTCAGCTCGCGCACATTGCCGGGCCAGCTGTATTCCAAAAGGCTGATAAAGGCGCTTTGCGTAAGAGATTTATTCTGGTTATATTTTTTATTCAGGGTTTCCAGCATGTTTTGTGCCAGCTTTGGAATATCGTCCTGCCGCTCGCGCAGCGGGGGAATGTGGACCGGGAATACATTCAGCCGGTAGTACAGATCCTCCCGCAGTCTGCCGCTTTTGACCATGCTCTCCATGTCGCGGTTGGTGGCGGCCACGACCCGCACATCCACCTTGATCGGCTTGCCGGTGCCCACGCGCACGATCTCTTGCTCCTGCAGAACGCGCAGCAGCTTTACCTGCAGGCTGGCCGGCAGCTCGCCCACCTCATCGAGGAAGATGGTGCCCTTGTCTGCAATTTCAAACAGGCCGGCCTTTCCTTCTCTGTTGGCGCCGGTGAAAGCGCCGCGCTCGTAGCCGAACAGCTCGCTTTCGGCCAGAGCCTCCGGTATGGCGCCGCAGTTCACCTTGATGAACGGCCCGTCTCTTCGAGGGCTTTTCTTATGTAGGTAAGAGGCGACCATCTCTTTGCCGACGCCGGTTTCCCCAAGCAGCAGAACCGGCGTGTCCAGCAGGGCGGCCCGCCCTACCATGCGCAGCAGGTTCAGCATTTTTGCGTCGGCCACCACCATGTCGCTGGTCTGCATCAGCTGCTTGCGGATGACCTCGATTTCTCCTTCGTAGCGCTGGGCCTGCTCCTGCTTTTGCGCCAGCTGTTCTTTCAGATTGTACAGCTCCGAAATATCGCGCACGTTGGTAACCACCATGATGATCTCGTTTTGCTCGTCGAAAACGGGAGTGCTGGTGACGATGGCGCGTTTTCCGGTACGGAAGGTCTGATCGATGGTGATGGTGTTTCTGCTCTTGAGGGCCATCAGGGAAGCGGAGCGCGAGATAATCCCGTATTTCTCCAGCTCGGTCATGTTTTTACCGATTACATCCTTTTCGTTCAGACCCGAAATCACTTGGTAAGAATGGTTGATCCAGATAGTATTGGCCTGTCCGTCGGTGATGTAAATCCCGTCAAAGGAGCTTTCCAGAATGGCGATCAGGGCATCGGTCGTGTTCATGGCATCCGGGAAGTTTGTCGTTTTGTGCACATGCACAGGATTTCGCTGCATACGTCCTCCTTTGTCAGACAGACGGGATGTTTCTCCGACGCGGCTGATCGGGCCGGATTTTCCCGTGGTGTAGTTTGTCTGTTTTGCATCGGCATGGCTTTTCTGCGCTATACTCTGTGATGCTGACAGAATTCTCTGTGGATATGATACCACAGGCGCAGAGCACCGTTGGGGTGTTATTTTACCAATTGGCATGATAATAGCCGCTTGTGGCCATTATAACAAAAATTTCTGTAAAATCAAATCCATATTTGGCATGTGTGTGCTGCGGGTGGAGTAGGGAGCAATTTCTACCATTGTGCTGGAACTTGATCCGGCTTCCGTTTTACCCTCATTTCTTTCAAAACCGTTATCTTTTGTAAAAGCTTTGTTCATTTACTTTCCCATGCTTTCGCAGTATAATAATGATCAATATACTGCCGGTTTGGAATCTCGCGGCACAAGAAGAAAGAAGATCGGCGGGCGGCCGGGGAAGCACGGAACCGTGCAGCAGAACTGCCAGCGCGGCATCCCGCGGATCAACATTGTGAAAGGATAGAGCACAAATGGAATATAAAAGATTCAAAGATTCGATCATAGCCAGAATCGATCCGGGTGAGGAAATCCTGGCGTCGATTCGGGAAATTGCTTTGAAAGAAGAAATCAAGCTGGCGTCTGTCAGCGGGTTGGGCGCCGTTAACAGCTTTACGGTAGGCGTTTTCAAAACAGCCGAAAAGGAATATAAAGCAAACGAGTTTAACGGCTATTATGAGATCGTGTCGCTCACGGGAACGATCAACACCATGAAAGATGAGTTTTACTGCCACCTGCACATGAGTGCCGGGGGAGAAGACGGCAACGTAGTGGGCGGCCACCTGAACCGGGCGGTTGTCAGCGCTACCTGCGAACTGGTCATCCGCATAATCGACGGCAGGGTGGACAGAAGCTTCAGCGAAAAAGTAGGATTGAATCTGTTCGATTTTCACCGCTGACTTTTGAGTGGTTCATGCAAAATCTTCTGGCAGGTACAAAAGGCAGGTACCCATCAGGAGATTTTTTATGTCGCCGGCCTCCATATTTCATCCATCTCAATGGACTGAAAATGGATCAGCCTGTGGAATAATAACCTCACACTGTTTTTTAGATGATATAGCGCTTTTTCTCTGTTTTCCGGTCATCCGGCAAAAGGGGACAAGCGTATTGGAATAAAGAAAGGGGGATTCGCTTGCTGGCCCAGATCATGGAGTTTTTGGGGACCGCGCTGACTGTCATCCTGTTTGCATTGCGGGTGCTGATACCGGTGCTGTCTCTGGTGGTGCTGTGGCGCTGCTTTGTGTCGCTTCGCCGCGGCCGCCGGCGAGAAGATCCGGTCATTCTGCTCGAAGAAATGACGACGCATGTCAAAATCCCGGTGCTGTATTGGGAAAATTCGATGGGCCGCAGCCGCAGCTGCGACATTGTGCTGCCGGACAATACCGCCAGCCGCGACCACGCTGTGCTGATGCGCCGGGAAGCCGGCTGGCTGATTACAGATACGAATTCCAAGGCGGGAACGTTTGTCAACGGAACAAAAGCGTCGCCGACCCTGTCTGTGATGCCGGGGGATGTGATCGCCATGGGCTCGACCGCCCTGATGCTCAAACGGACAAACGAGGGCGACTTTAAAAAGAAGCGCACGCTGTTCCAGTCGAATCGCCGCCTGCCGTCGCCTCTCGGCTTGATGAGCATGGTGTTCCTGATCCAGATTTTTCTGGCGGCGCAGCTCTGCTTTGGCGGAGAGGCGTTCGCCTGGCAGCCGCTGATCCCGTTTGGCGCGCTGACGGTTCTGGAATGGGGTCTGTACTACTACTTTATGCGGGTACGAAATCATGTCAGCTTTGAGCTCGAAACCATCGGCTTTCTGTTGAGCGGAATCGGAATCATGCTGCTCGCCGGTGCGGATGTAAAGCTGGCCTATACGCAGCTGGCCGCGATGGCGGGCGGGATCATCCTGTTCTGCATGCTGATTTCCTTTATGGGCGATCTGGACCGCGTGACCAAGTGGCGTATTGCGATCGGCCTGTTCGCGGTGGCGCTGTTTGCCGTAAACCTGGCGTTCGGCGTGGCGTCTCACGGGGCGAAGAACTGGATCAGCCTTGGGCCGATAACGGTTCAGCCGTCGGAATTTATCAAGATTGCATTTGTGTTTGCCGGTGCTTCTACGCTTGACCGGCTGCAGACTGCCAAGAACCTGACCGAATTCCTGGTGTTTTCAGGAATCTGCATCGGTTCTCTGTTTTTAATGAAGGATTTCGGTACGGCTTCCATCTTCTTCATCACGTTTCTTCTGATTTCATTCATGCGTTCCGGCAGCCTCAGAACGGTGATTCTGGCCTGCTCGGCCGCTGCTTTGGGCGCGTTCATGATCTTGCAGTTCAAGCCCTATATTGCAGACCGCTTCGCTGCGTGGCGGCATGTGTGGGAATATTCGGACGGTACCGGCTACCAGCAGACCCGCGTGCTTTCTTATACCGCGAGCGGCGGTCTGTTCGGCGCGGGAATGGGAGAAGGCTATTTGAAAAATGTATTTGCCGGCACCAGCGATCTGATGTTCGGCATGATCTGCGAGGAGCTCGGGATGGTTCTGGCAGTGGTCGTCACACTTTGTATTGTGATGCTTGCGCTTTACACCAAGCTCGACGCAACGCGCAGCCGTTCCACCTTTTATTCTATCGCGGCCTGCTCGGCAGCAGGCATGCTGCTGTTTCAGGCGGCGCTGAATATTTTCGGCGCGACAGACGTTCTTCCGCTGACCGGCGTCACGCTGCCGTTCCTCAGCGCGGGCGGCTCGAGCATGGTGTCTGTGTGGGGGCTGCTGGCGTTTATGAAAGCGTCGGATGAACGAACGTATGCCGCAAGGAGGAAAAGCACATGAAAACAACCGGAGGCAGAGCCGGTATCCTCTATTTGATGATTCTGGGCTTCTTTGTGGGGCTGGGTGTATTTTTGTTTGGATTTGTCAAGGACGGCGGCGCGTGGGCGATGCAGCCGTTCAATAAATATGCTTCGGGCGACAGTCAGCTGACCACTGCCGGAGATGTACTGGACCGCAGCGGTGTGGTGCTGGCCAAAAGCGAGAACGGCAAGCGGGTATACAGCAGCGATGAAACGATCCGCCGCGCAATGCTGCATGCCGTGGGGGATACGAACGGCTATATCTCTACCGGGGTTCAATACCGCTACCGTTCAGAGATCGGCGGGTACAACCCCATCACGGGGCTGACCTCGCCCACGGGCAAAAAGCAGGGCAGCGACATCACGCTGACGCTTTCCAGCGAGCTTTCCAAACTCGCGTATAATAAGCTCGACGGCCGCCGCGGCGCTGTGGCAATGTACAACTACAAAACGGGTGAAATGCTGGTGATGGTCAGCACGCCCGATTTTGATCCCTCCAATGTGCCGAAGGATATCGACACGAATTCCAAATATGAGGGAGCATATCTGAACAAGGTGCTTTCCGCAAGCTATACGCCTGGCTCTATCTTCAAGATCGTGACGACCGCCGCCGCGATCGAAACCCTTTCGGATTGGGATACCAAAACCTTTACCTGCAAGGGCAGCACTACGATCAACGGCAATAAGATCACCTGCGACGGCGTTCATGGTACGATCAATATCAAGCAGGCGCTGGCAAAATCCTGCAACGTGGCGTTTGCGCAGCTCGCCGTGGAGCTTGGCGAAGAGAAAATGACCGCCGAAGCTAACACCATGGGCTTTAACCGCAGCTTTTCTGTTGACGGGATCGATACCTCGAAAAGCAAGTATGACGTCAAAGGGGCAGAGAAGCAGGCGCTGGCCTGGTCGGGTATTGGACAGCATACCGACATGACGAACCCTTATCACATGATGCTGCTGATGGGCGCCATCGCAAACGACGGAACGCCGGTGCAGCCTTATTTCATCAAGCAGATCAAAAACAGTCTGGGGATTGTGCAGCAGCAGGGAAAAACGGAGCTGGGTACCCAGCTTGTCAAGCCCACAACCGCCCAGACGCTCGAGCAGCTGATGCGCAACAACGTGACGAGCGACTATGGCGACGACATGTTCCCCGGCATGAGCGTATGCGCCAAAACCGGCACGGCCGAGGTTGGCGGAGGCAAGAAGCCGAACGGCTGGATGATCGGTTTTTCGTCCGATCCCACAACGCCCTACGCTTTCGCCGTTGTAGTGGAAGAGGGCAACTACGGGCGCACCTCTGCCGGGCCGATCGCCAAAGCGATTATGACGCAGGCGAAAAAGCTGGGACTGTAAAGGAGTATTGCTTTACATCTTTCAAAGATTATTTTTTTATTTAGGAAAGAACCGCAGACCATTGGTCTGCGGCTCTTTTTTCGTATTTAATTTTTCGGTGTGTATGAAGGAAAGCGCGGGGACCCTCCTCAGCCAAAAATAAAATGCCCGGGCAGCACTTCCTGCAAGGTACCCGATTCCGGAATACAGGCCGGGTCAAACTCCAGAACCCGGCGGCTCCGCTCAGAAATAGGGCCTGCGGCCGGAACGGCGGAGAGCAGGGTTTTGGTGTATGGATGCAGCGGATGTTCGAACAGCTCTTCGGTTTCGGCCAGTTCCAGCAGACGGCCCTCCCGCATCACAGCGATCGTATTGCTGAGCAGGCGGATGACGGAAAGATCGTGCGAGATCAGCAGGAACGCAAACCCGTACTCCCGCTGAAGCTGCTGAAACAACGTGAGAATCTGCGCCTGAATCGATACGTCAAGTGAGGCGGCCGGTTCATCCGCAACCAGCAGCTGCGGATTCGTGCTGATGGCCCGCGCGATCGCCACGCGCTGGCGCTGTCCGCCCGAAATCTCGTCAGGGTATTTTCCGCGAAAGCTCTCGTCCAGCCCAACCTGATAGAGCAGCTCGTTGATCCGGGCATCCAGTTCCCGGCCGGGGCAAAGGCCGCAGGCCTGCAGCGGCTCGGCAATACTGTTCCGCACAGTCATTCTGGGGTTCAGCGCGGCGGCGGAATCCTGAAAAATAATCTGCATGTTTTTCTGGATGTTCCGGCGGTTCTTCCGGTAAATCTTCGGGTCCGATATTTTCTCCCCCTGAAACCAGATTTCTCCGCCGGTGAGACGGTACAGCCCCATCACCGAGCGGGCCACCGTGGATTTGCCGGAGCCGCTTTCGCCCACCAGGCCAAAAATTTCTCCCCGCTTGATCTGAAAGCTGATGTCGTCGACCGCGCGGATCGTCAGGCGCTTGCTGATCGAAAAATACTGCTTTACATTCCGGACTTCCAGAAGCATTTCCTCATTCATCGCTGCGGCCCCCCTTTCAGAAAGGCAGGCGGTTCGATGCGCGGGGCGTTGGGGTGCAGCAGCCAGGTGGCTGCAAAATGCGTCGGCGTGATCTGGAACAGGGGCGGCATTTCTTCATAATCAATTGCCAGCGCGTGTTCGTTGCGCGGTGCGAACAGGTCGCCCGCCGGTGGATTCAGCAGGGAGGGAGGCATGCCCGGAATGCTGTGCAGCTGTTTGGTCTGCACCGCCAGCGCGGGCTGCGCCCCCAGCAGTCCCCAGGTGTATGGGTGGCGCGGGTCGTAGAAAATCTCTTCGGCCGTGCCGATTTCAACGATCTTCCCGGCATACATCACGGCGACCCGGTCTGCGATTCTGGCGACCACGCTCAGGTCATGAGAGATAAACAGCACCGCGATTCCGGATTCTTTGCAGGTGGACAAAATCAAATCGAGTATTTTGGTCTGCACTGTCACATCCAGTGCGGTAGTCGGTTCGTCCGCCACCAAAACCTTCGGGCGGGAGGCCAAAGCAATCGCCAGAACGCACCGCTGGCGCATTCCGCCGGAAAGCAGATGCGGCTGCATCTCGAAGCGTTCCTCCGGGTGATCGATTTCCATCCGTCTCAGCAGTTCTAAAGCCTGCGCTTTGGCGGCTTGTTTCCCGATTTTTTGGTGCTTTAGAATCGCTTCGGTGATTTGCTTGCCAACCGGGATCGTGGGGTTCAGCGTTGTCATGGGGTCCTGAAACACCATCGAAATCTGTCTTCCCCGCAGGGAGCGCATGCGGCGCTGTGAATACGCGGTGATGTCTTCTCCGCAAAGCGTAACCTGTCCGCTTTTTACCGCCGCGTTTTTCGGCAGGAGCCTCAGCAGTGATTTACACAGCACGGTTTTCCCGCAGCCCGATTCCCCGACGACCGCGAGAATTTCCCCCTCCTCGAGCGCAAACCCGACATTTCTGACTGCCTGTATTTCTCCCTCCGGCGTGTCAAAGCTGAGGGAATAATCTGTCACTTCCAGTACCGTTCCCATTGGCAACCTCTTCGTTTATTTACTCAGTGTCCATTCCTCGATGTTCCACAGCACGCCGACTGCATGGTGTCCCAGAAGCCGCGTGGTGTCGAGCCCATCAAGGCCCTTGATGCTGACGTAGCAGCCGTCCAGAAACGCAACCAGAACAATGCCGGGCTGCTGCGCGTAGACATCCTCAAATTCCTGATAAATCTGTTTTCTTTTGGACTCATCCTTTGTGTGGCGGCCCTCAGACAGCAGTTGATCCACACGGGCGTTAGAGTACTTCATTGTGTTGTCGCTTGCTCCGGTCACGTAGTTTTTGTAGAACATATCGGGGTCAAACTGTGCCGCGTAGCCGGACAAAAAGCCGTTGTAGCCGGCCTTCCAGTCGAATTTCGTCACGAGCACAACCTCCATGTCCACACCGGCGGCTTTGAGCTGGCTGGCGCACAGGTTGGCAATATCCACGCGTTCTTCCTCATAATCGCGCACCTGAATGGTAAAGTGGAATTTTTCGCCGCGGCGCTCATAGATGCCGTCGCTGCCCTTTGCCCAGCCCAGCTTTGCCATCTGCTGTGCGAATTGATTCAGGTTATATGGGTAAATATCTGCCGCGGTGCTGCCGCCGAGGCGATTCAGCTGAATCGGGCTGTACGCGGCAAGGCCGCGCCCGGCCAGCACGCTTTTTACAATCGCTTCTTTATCGATGGCGTAGTTCAGCACGCCGATCGAGTCGCCATTTTCCTGCCAGAATTTTGTGCCGAAATCCATCGAGATGCCGCGGTAGTCGGCGGTCTTGAAATCAATGTTTTGATAGCCGTCCTTTCCGCGAAAGGTGTCGGCGTATTTGGCGTTCAGCCAGGCCAAATCTGCCTCGCCGGACTGCAGCATGGTGGCCTTGGTGCTTTCGACAGCAACGGTTTTATAGATCACGCGCTCAATGTTCGGCACCTTGCCGTAATAAGCGCTGTTTCGTTCCAAAATGATTCTGCCGCCGGCGGTATCCCATTTCACGAATCGGTATCGCCCTGTGCCGACGGGGGCCTGATTAAAGGCCATGGTGTTGATGTCCTGCCCTTCGGTCAGGTGCTTCGGGAGAATCCCAATGGTAAAGTAATCGAGCATGGCAGCGTTGTATTTGCCGAGCCGGATGACAACGGTGGATTTGTCTGGCGCCGCTGCGCTGACAATGTCCTCATAGTTGCTCGTGATGGTGGAGGACAGAGATTTGTCCTTGGTCAGAAGATCATACGTGTAAACCACGTCGTCCGCCGTGAACTCCTTGCCGTCGTGCCACTTGACTCCGCTGCGCAGACGAAAGGTGTAGGTGAGGGTTGCATCGTCGTAATCGTAGCGTTCCGCCAGATCACAGACCGGCGTACCGCTGCCGTCATATTTCATCAGTCCCGAGAATATCAGGTCGGGCAGCTCGTCGTGATTATTCAGAACAGGGTTGATGGTGCTTTCCGATTCCCCCGCGTATACCAGCGTGTTGGAGAGGTCCTCCGACTCCCCGGCGGCAGAAGCGGAGCCGCCCGTCTGACTGTCCGAGCCGGTGCAGGCTGCCAGAGAGAACAGCAGACAGAAAGCGAGAAGCAGAGAGAATCCTTTTATTGCTTTTTTGCCTATCATTTCTTTTCCTCCTCAAATCGTAACATAGGAAATCCCGATGGATCACAGGTTGCTGTGCTTTTTGTTGGTTTCCTTGCGGTAGAAGTTCCCCAGACTGGTAATGCAGTTCAATGTAACGAGCAGAAAAACGCCGGGGATAATGATGACCCACCAGGTATCCAGCAGCAGCGCCCGGTTGGCAAGTGAGAGCATACTGCCCCACGAAATGACATCCACCGGCAGCCCAAGCCCGAGAAAGCTGAGGGTCGATTCCATCGACATGCTTGAGCTGATGCTGGAGATCACGACAAACAGGATGGAAGAAACAAAGTTCGGGATCAGATGGCGCGTCATGATATTAGGGAAGCTGATGCCCATGCAGCGTGCGGCCAGAACATACTCGCTGCTGCGGATTTGGCGCACCTCGCTGCGTACGATACGGGCCAGCGGGAACCACCCTGTGATTCCGATAATGAAGGAGAGGGTAAAGGTGTTCTGCTTTCCAATCACGGATACAAGCAAAAGAACAGTCAGAAGATTCGGGATGCTGCTTGCCATTTCCGCGATCCGCATCATGATCGCGTCCACCCTCGTGTTCGCCAACCCGCTGATGCACCCGTAAGGGATGCCGATGATGCAGATGATCGCCATGCTCATCAGGCCGATGGAAAGGGATATCCTGCCGCCGTACCAGATCATGGAGTAAATGTCGCGCCCTAGAGAATCGGTTCCAAAGTAAAATTCGGAATTCGGCGCTTGATTCAGGTGCTGTAAATAGAATCCGGCGGGGTCGTGATTTGCCAGTCTGCCGGAGAATACACAGCCCGCTACAATCAGAAGCAGCAGAATCAGCGCCGGAATCGGCTTGCCCTTCAGACGTTTTCGCAGCGTCGGCTTTTGAATGACAGGCTGGTGCTCCTTCCAGCCGGGGCCGACCACCCGGAATCGAGGATCGTTTATCTCTGCCACGCGGACACCCCCGTTTCTTTCATGCGGGGATCAATGACCTCGTTGACCGTCTGCGCCGCCATGCTGCTCAGAATCACCAGGGCGCCGGTGATCAGCACCAGAAGCATCAGCAGATTGTAATCGTGATATTTTGCGCTTTCAATCGAGAGCGCGCCGATTCCAGGGTAATTGAACACCGCCTCTGCAATATAAGTACCGCTCAGAACATGGGGAATCGAGATGGCCATGATGCTGACAATCGTAGGGGCCACGTTGCGCAGGCAGTGCTTCCATACAATCTGCCGATTCGTCAGACCCTTGCCCTTTGCCAGAAGAACGTAGTCCTGCCGAAGCTCGTCCAGCAGCTTGCCCCGGATCATATAGGCGTAGTACCAAAGATGGCTGACAATCATGACCACGAGGGGCAAAACCATGTGCCGGAGGCGGTTCAGAATGTCCCTGGCCCTGCCGATGTCGTAAGCGCCGCTGCTGGGGAACCATTTCAGGTGAATGCTGAAGATCAGGATCAGAACAACGCCGAGCCAGAAAGAGGGGAGATAGTAAATTGCCGTTCCGATCTTACAGATCAGGCGATCGGCAAAAGAGTCCTCATGCAGGGCGCAGGCCACCGCCAGCAGGGTGGCAAGAAGAAACACCAGCAGATAGGAGGTTAACCCCAGAATCAGCGTGTTGCCGATCAGCGGGGAAACAACGTCCATCGCAGGTTTTTTATATTTCAGAGACAGGCCGAAATCCCCCTGAAAAGCGTTCCCGATCCACCGGACATACTGGGTGGTAAGGGGCGCGTCCAGCCCCAAACGGGTACGGGCAGTTATCAGCTCCTCCGAGGTCATCGATTCCACCGCGTCGCCGTAAAAGGACTGCAGCGGATCACCCGGTGCACATCTTGCAAAGCAGAATGCCACAACCGAGAGAATCAGCATCGTCAGCGCAAAGCCGAGCAGCCGCAGCAGGATTTTTTTCAGGAAGGACAGATGATCGTTTTCCGGCATTCAAAATGCTCCTCGCTTCTCTTTTTCAATACCACGTTTATTCCAGTGTTTGAAAGACCAGGCGTTCAAACAGGTTTTTGTGGGTAAAAAGAAGAGCCGCCAAAACGCCTGCTGGCGTAATAGCGACCCTCTTGGTCACACATTCCGAAATATACAGTCATGTTATTTCCGAGGTTCAAGGCACGCTTCTGCGTGCTGGTTCCCCCATATGATTGATTTGGCTGGCCAGATACCCGGCGCCAAATCCGTTGTCGATGTTGACCACGCTCACGCCGGAGGCACAGGAGTTCAGCATGGATAACAGCGCCGCAACTCCCCCGAAGCTTGCCCCATATCCGACGCTGGTCGGCACGGCGATCACCGGACAGTCGACCAGCCCGCCGATCACGCTTGCAAGGGCTCCCTCCATGCCCGCGACGGCAATCACCACCCGGGCGGTCATCAAGGGCTTTAAGTTGCTGAGCAGCCGGTGCAGTCCGGCCACCCCCACATCGTAAACCCGCGTCACGGAGTTCCCCAGAGCCTCTGCGGTAAGGGCGGCTTCTTCCGCTACGCCCATGTCGCTTGTACCGCCGGTGGCCACCACAATGGAACCGTGCTTCTCTGTCTCTTCCGGGAACGCAATCGCCAGCTTTGCCAAAGGCTCGTAGGTGATTTCCGCGTCTTTCGCAATCAAATCCGCCGTTTCCTGTGTGATACGGGTGACAAGGATGTTTTTGCAGCCGCGCGACCGAAGAGCCCCCAGAATTCCGGTGATCTGCTCCGGCGTTTTTGATTGCCCGTAGATCACTTCCGGCACTCCCTGGCGCAGGCCGCGGTGATGGTCCACCTTGGCATAGCCCAAATCCTCAAAGGGCGAAAGTTTGAGCTGAAGCAAAGCGTCCTCTGGCGGAATGGTTCCGTCGGCCACATGATTCAGCAGAGATAGAACATCTCTTTCTGTATCCATAAAGGGTCCTCCTCATTTGCCAATAAAAAGGGTATGCCCTAAAAAAGGCATACCTTCAGGTACGATACTTCAGTAAAATTTCACGCATACCGCGTAGGATGAATCTCAACACGGCGTGATTTGTTTTTGCGCTATGGGAAAATACACAGGCTCTTCAGAGTCCGTGAGGGGTCTTCCAGGCCCCAGTATGATTTTATAGAATATTGTTATTATATCAATTTTTTTGCCTTGTGGTCAAGTAGCGATGCGCATGATTAGGAATGCCGCTTTGAAAAAATTTTTAATTTCGTCCCCGCTGTAGGAGAAGAGAGGAATCGCTGTACGTGCATCAGGCCATTTTCCAATGAAAGTATTTTCCTGAAAAGATTGACAAATGGAGCAGAACTGTTTAAGGTAAGGTTGAGAAGAAATTCCGGGCTTGAAAAAGCCGAATTTACAGCAAATGCTGAGGCAGGATAGGGAAAGCGATGAAACATGGACGGATACAGGTGGCTGTTGTGGACGGACAGGGCGGCGGCATCGGAAAAGCTTTGATCGAGCGCTTTAAGCAGGTTCGTCCGGACATTGCCATCATTGCGTTGGGTACCAATGCCGTGGCTACCGCGAACATGATCAAAGGCGGCGCGAATGACGGAGCGACAGGGGAGAATGCGGTCGCGTTCAACGCTGCAAAAATGCATATTCTCGCCGGGCCGATCGGGATTTTGATGCCGAACGGTCTGCTTGGGGAATTAACGCCTAAAATGGCGGAGGCGATCGGCGCGAGCGACGCGGTGAAAATTGTGATTCCCTCCCGCCAGTGCAACATCAGGCTGGCGGACGGAACAAACCAGAGCATCAAATTCTACCTTGAGGCAGCCGCACAGATTTTTGAAGAAGAAATTCGGGCTCTGGAGGGACTGTAAGAGGGTCAAAGGCAAAGGGGCAGGGACAGGTCTATCTAACTGATAGGACTGTCCCAGCCCCTTTTCAAATCAGCGAAGTGAACATCAGGGCTTCAGATAGGCGTAGCCTTCCCGCTGGCGCAGGGCCAGCTCCAGAACACCGGCGGGTACCACCTCGGCAAACGGAACAAGCTCCTGCGGGCGAATGCCGAAGCTGTTTAAAGAGTTGTTGCACGCTGCAAAATGAACCCCCTGCTCCGCAAGCTTCTGCATCATCGGCAGAGCGGAGCCCGCGGACTGGGGAACCAGCTCGCGCACCGCCTCCGAATTGGCTACGATCCTGATATCAGAATCCGGTGTGTCCACCATTTGGATCAGATGAGAGGCGTTCCGGAGTACCAGCTCCCATTTTGCGGATTCATCAATGTGAAAAACAACGTTGACATTCATTGGATTTCCCCCTTCCACAAAAACACAAGTGCCGTTCGCCGCGGAATGGCACAGCTTTCGCCTGATACAGGATAAAGCGAAAAAGGCAGACGCACCGGATGATACATCTGCCTTTCCTCCATTGATTCACAGGCTGCTGTTACGCTTTTGCGCGCAGTTCCTTGTAATAACGGCCGAGCGCGTCCGCGCCGATGATGGCGTCGCATACCATCTGCGGGGTGACGGCAAACGGCATGTTGCCCATGGTGTCGTTCGGGGCGCAGGCCAGCTCGGCTACCTTCATCAGCTGCTCGCGGTTGACTTCCTGAATTCCAAGGTCAGACAGCGTGGTGGGCAGGCCGACATCCAGGCAGAAGCCGTAAACCTCGTCCAGCTCCGCTTTGCTTGCATTTTCCAGCACCAGCTGAGAAAGCGTGCCGATCGCGACCTTTTCGCCGTGGTAATAATGATGGGTTTCTTCGATCGCGGTGAAACCGTTGTGAATCGCGTGGGCAGCAGCGATACCGCAGCTTTCAAACCCGATACCGGAAAGGTAGGTGTTTGCTTCCACGGTGTTTTCCAGCGCTTTGCTGCAGGAACCGGCTTTTACAGAGAGGAGAGCCTTCAGGCCGTCGGCCAGCAGTGTATCATAACACAGTCGCGCAATCGCCATGGAGGTAACGGTGTATTTTCCGCCAAGGAAGTTCGGGCTGTCGGACTGTTTGCAGGCGCGGGCCTCGAAATAAGTGGCCAAAGCGTCCCCCATGCCGGAGACAAGGAGTCTTGCGGGCGCCTTGCTGATAATATCAATATCGACCAGCACAATGTTGGGGCTTTTCGGCAGGAACAAATATTCCTCGAACACGCCGTCGTCTGTGTAGATAACAGACAGCGCGCTGCAGGGAGCGTCTGTTGCGGCAATCGTGGGAACGATCACAACCGGCGAGTTGGTATAATGAGCAACCGCCTTGGCCGTGTCGTGAATTTTGCCGCCGCCGATGCCGACGATCACGTCACTGCCCGAATCCTCATAGGCCTTGATCAAACGGTTGATCTCGGTGCGGCAGCATTCTCCGCCAAATACTTCATAGGTCAGCGGGGTGTTCTGTTCTTTTGCACTTTCCGCAATCGGTGCTTCCACGCGCTTTTTCCCGGATGCGCTCACCAGAATAAAAGGTGCCTTACCGACGCGTTCCACGTGCTTGCATAGCTCTTTCAGAACTCCTCTGCCCTGAATGTAACGTTCCGGGCTGCCGATAATATTTGCCATAAAAAAGCCTCCTTTATTTTAGTTTGCCAGAAAAATATCAATCTGTTTTCCATTATTTTACTCTGGTCAGTAATGAATGTCAATATCAAAGGAAACGGACCGAAAAATATGAATAATCACCAAATAAAAGGCGCGAAATGAAAACATACTTGTTTATCAGTTCAGGTAGGCTTTTGCTGATTTGTTGCTGGGTTGTATGTTATAATAACCTCACGGCACAAGCCAAAGCGAAGCTTTGGGTGCCTGAGAGAGCATTGAAACATGATAATACCGTTCAGGAAACAGCTTTATATGGTCGGGGCGGCTTTGTGCTTGCCATCATGTTATAATAACCTCACGGCGTGAGCGAAAGCAAAGCTTTCGACGCCTGAGAGAGCATTGAAACATGATAATACGGTTCAGGAAACAGCTTTATATGGTCGGGGGCGGCTTTGTGCCTGCCATCATGTTATACATAAAAAAAGCGCAGAGCGAACAGGAGGTTTGAACATGGATGTTGTTACACTGGGGAAAACGGGTATTACTGTGAATAAAAACGGATTCGGGGCCCTGCCGATCCAGCGCATTTCGAAAGAGGAAGCCGTACATTTGCTTCGAAAAGCATATGACCACGGGATCCGTTTTTTTGATACCGCCCGTTTTTATACGGATAGTGAGGAAAAAATCGGCTGTGCGCTCCGGAATGTTCGGGAGCAGGTTTTCATTGCATCCAAGACCATGTGTAAACGGGCGCAGGATTTTTGGGATCAGCTGCATGCCAGCCTGCACGATCTGAATACGGAGTATCTGGATTTGTACCAATTCCATAATCCCGCCTTCTGTCCCAAGCCCGGTGACGGCAGCGGACTGTACGAAGCGATGCTCGAAGCCAGGGAGAAGGGGCTCATCCGCCATATCGGCATTACGAACCATCGGCTTTCCGTGGCGCACGAGGCGATCGCATCGGGCCTTTATGAAACGCTGCAGTTTCCGTTCAGTTATCTTTCCACAGAAAAGGAGCTGGAGTTGGTGCAGCTGTGTCAGGAGCGCCAGATGGGCTTCATCGCAATGAAAGGGCTGTCCGGCGGCTTGATTACGAATTCTGCCGCAGCCTACGCCTTTCTGGCGCAGTTTGAAAACGTGCTGCCGATCTGGGGTGTGCAGAAGGAAACGGAGCTGGATGAATTTCTTTCTTATATTGAAAATTCTCCGGTTCTGAATGAGGAACTCGCTGCGGTGATCGAAAAGGATCGCAAAGAACTGGCCGGGGATTTCTGCCGCGGGTGTGGCTACTGCATGCCGTGTCCTCAGGGGATCGAGATTCCCACCTGTGCCAGAATGTCGCTGCTGATTCGCCGCGCGCCGCTTACGGTTTACCTCAATGAAGAGAATCAGCAGAAGATGGCCCGCATTCACAGCTGCATCCACTGCAATCACTGCAGCAGCCACTGTCCCTATGGATTAGACACTCCGGCTCTGCTGGAAGAAAATCTGCGGGATTACGAGGATTTTCTGGAGAAGAGAAAGGCGGCTGGCTGCTGATCGCCGGAACATACATTAAAGAAGCTGGATAACATAACTGTTTCGTAAAAGAAAAGGGCTTCCCATTTGGGAAGCCCTTTTCTGTGAGTGATTTCCGCAACTTTGTGGTTTGGTGAGCGGGGAACATTTTGCGGTATGGCAGATCAGGCAAAAACGCTCATGTCGCCAAGCGCCAGCTCCGGTTTGAGCTGAACACAGCCCTCCGGATCAATGCAGGCCATCATGTATTCAAAATGCTTTGCGTCCAGCGGATTTCCGCTGGATTGCGCGACCTGATTCGCGTATTCCAGATCATCGGCCAGCACAAACAGATAGAGATAGGCAGCTTCGTTTTCCTGCTGCATAAAATAGACTTCCAAATGTTCTTTTTCATTCTTCAGCGTTTTTTCGCCCTCTTCTTTATTTGCGCGAAGAAAATCGATCCACTCCTTGGCCAGGGGTTGCTTTCCCGGCTTGATACGGGCCTTCCATAACATAATATCCATAAGATGCCTCCTTTAGTTAGCTTTATCTAACAAAAGGATAATACCAATCAACAGGGAAGTCAAGCGTTAGGCAGGTTTCTGTATCTGCATGAAAGCAAAAACAGCGCTTGCCGTCTGAAAAGCCATACAACCGAACCGTAAATAGGTATAAAAGAATGCCTTCTTCCCACGTTACACAAGGGAAGAAGGCAATATCATTTTGAAAGCTATATGGCGAATACAGGGCGATGTGATTTTTTGAATGCTTACGAGAAATACCGGCGCTGATCAGAATTGGGGATCCCCATTTCGCCCCGATATTTTGCAATCGTCCTGCGGGAAATATGGATTCCTCGTTTTTCCAGCTCGGCGACCAGAGAAAGATCGCTGTAAGGTGCGGATTTGTCCTCTTCTGCGATCAAATCCCGAATCTGTTCCCGAACGGCGTCCAGAGAAGGCCCACCGGCCTTTTTCTGCTCGCTGCCGCCCGTGACGAACAAATCCTTCATTCGCACGGAGCCGTACTGGAATTGCAGGTATTTTCCGCGGATGGCACGGCTGACGGTCGACGGGTGAATCTGCAGCACTTCGGCCACCTGCTGCATCGTCATAGAGGTCAGCCCGCCCTGATTTAGAAAATAGGGCTGCTGCCGGGCGATGATCTCTTTGGTGATATTCAGAATCGTTGTGCGGCGCTGCTCCACACAGCGAAGCAGAAAGCGCGCCCGTTCCAGATGATTCCGAAAATAAGCGTTCAGCTCGCTGTCGGCAGAGCTTTTCATCATGCGGATATAATACTGATTCAGCTGATACCGGCCCATCCATTTGTCGTTGATGGCAATTTCCCACTCGTCATTCTTGCGCTTGACCAGAATATCGGGGACAATGTATTCCGTCTGTGTTTCCTGCGCGTTCATAATGGGGCGGGGATTCAGCTTGCCAATCTGCAGCAGGTACTTGCGTACGGCGGCGGTGCTCAAGTGCAAAGAACGCGACACATTGCTGATCTGTCCTTTTAAAATATCGGGAAGATGCTCGCGTACGATCGTCAGCAAAATCGGGTCCTCACAGCCCTGGTGTTCAAGCTGCCGCAGCAGACATTCCGAAAGATCCTTTGAGAAAATGCCGATCGGCTCCAGCTGCTTTAATGCTTCCAGACAGCGCTGTACCATCGATTCGGGACAGCGGGCCAGGAGCGCGATTTCACCCGTATCCCACGGGAAAAAGCCGGAGTCGTCGAGACAGTCGATCAGCAGGGGAAACAATCGCCATTCCTCGGCGGAATAGCGGTCGCGGCTCAACTGCATCAAAAGCTCTTTTTTCAACACATCGACAGGCTCGGAGGGAATATCGTTTCTGCGCGGTTCCTCCTCTTCCTCTCCGTAGGGTGTGCCCTGCGGGAAGGATGAGCTGGTCTCGTACAGCGTATCGATATTGGTGAAAAAATCGTCCCGCTGGGAGCCGGTATGCTCCAGCATTGGATTTTCCGCGTACTCATTTGCCAGCAGATCGTCAAGCTCCTGATTGTTGCAGGCCAGTATCTGTAATGACTGCAGCTGCTTTTGAGAAAGAATCTGCCGCTGTTCCAGCGTAAGCTCATTGCCAAAGTCCATACATCGATCCCCCTTTCTGTCTTAATACGACAAAAAATCACCAAATCTACAATTATTTTTGCAATTTTTATTATACAGTAGTTTGGCCGGAAGTCAAATGGGTTTATAAAGTAAAAAGTTACCATCTGGCTGTTTTTAGAGGGAAAAAGCGTTTGCAAAAAAAATTATCGCTGTATTTTGCAGGGCGAGTATGGAATAAATGCGTTTGACAAACAGAAGAAAGCGGCAGAGAGTCCAGTTGCAAAGGTCCCTGCCGTTGATTGCTTTTATAAATGTTTATGCGGAGCAGGCAACAATTTTGTTTGAATGCCGGTCTTTTTTTCGGATGCTGCTTTTACTGTTGTAGGCGCAAGGGCAAAATCAGTTGCCAAGCATCATGTTCAGAATCTCTACATCTGTGGAGCGCATTCCTTCCCGTCCCATCCGGCCAACATTGGCGATCGTGTCCTCCACGTTTTCTTCCACCAATCCTTCACCCGGCTGGAACACGCGCTGCTTGCTGGCCATTTGCCACCCCGTGAGCGCAGCCGTAACCGACGCTGCAATTTTTGCCGCGCAGCTGGATTTTGCCCCGTCACAGACGATGCCGCCTGCGGTACAGATCGTGTTGGTGATGGTCTGGCTGATTTCATCGTAGCCGGCGCCATTCATATAGGCGATTCCGCAGGCCGCCCCGGCTGCGGCGCTCACCGCACCGCAGTAGGCAGAGAGGCTGCCGATATACTTTTTCTGATGAATACTGACAAGATTCGCAACGCACAGGGCGGCGTACATTTTTTCTTTCGGGATTCGGTATCGCCTGGCATAAGCCACAACGGGCATCGTGATCGTGATCCCCTGATTTCCGCTGCCGCTGTTGATCACCACCGGCAGAGAACAGCCGCTCATGCGGGCGTCGCTTCCAGCAGCGGCCGCGGCTGCGGCAATCACCTTAATGTCTTCTTCGCGGCTGTTTTCCACAAGCGTACGGCCAACCTGAGCCCCCCACGGGTCTTTCAGTCCTTCTTCCGAAATGGCGGTGTTATAAGCGATCTGTCGACCGATCGTTTCTTCAATATCCTCCATCCGAACACAATCCGCGAATTCGAGGATATTCTTCAGGTTTAAAAGAGTCTTGTCGCCCTTTTTTACATTCTCAGTCTCGCTCTGCTCGTCCTTGGAGTATAGCACAGCGCCGTCCTTTACCACCTTTGTAATGTTATTATGGTAGTCTTTGATCTCGACCTCTGCGCTGTGGCTTTCCGCGCTCACCGAGATGAGGATATAAAGGTTCTCCACGCCTTCTGCCAGCTCGCAGGTGCAAAAGTCCTGTGCCAGCAGGCGGCGCACGGTCTCCACATCCTCATCCTTTACGCTTTCCAGAACGGCCAGCTCCTGTGAAGCATCGCCGCCCACAATGCCGAGGGCCGCGGCGGCCTCCATGCCGCGCATTCCCTGCGACTTTGGCACAACGACGCCCTTTACATTCTTAATGATGTTTCCGCTGCACCGAACGACACAGTGCTCCGGCATTTGGCCAAGCGTTTCCCGGGCCTTGGCCGCGGCAAAGGCAATGGCGATCGGTTCGGTACAGCCCAGTGCGACAATCAGCTCACTTTTCAGAATGGCAAGATGATTTTGGTATAATTTCTGATCCATATGCATCCCTCTTTTCCAGTGGTGCACGGGTCACTGCTGGCATAAACAGCAGGCCACGTAATGTTCGCCGCCCAAATGTCTGAGTTCTGGCACGCCTTCGGCGCAGCGGTCGCAGGCATAAGGGCAGCGGGGGGCAAAGCGGCATGTCTGCGGCGGGTTGATGGGGGAAGAGATTTCCCCTGTCAGCGGCTGCATTTCGGTACGCTTTTTCAGGCTTGGTACCGGGATGGCCGACAGCAGCGCTTTGGTGTAAGGATGCTGCGGATGCTCGAACAGCTCGACCGCAGGCGCTTTTTCCACTACCTGGCCCAGATACATCACCGCAATTTCATCTGCCAGGTGGTTGACGACCGAAAGGTTATGGGTGATGAAAATATACGTCAGGTGCAGCTGTTCCTGCAAATCCTGCATCAGGTTCAGAATCTGCGCCTGAATGGAAACATCCAGTGCCGAAACCGGCTCGTCGCAGACGATGAAGCTGGGCTGCAGCACAAGCGCGCGGGCAATGCCGACGCGCTGCCGGCGGCCGCCGTCGAGCTCATGCGGATAGCTGTTGATCAGGCGCTCCGCCAGGCCGACGGTTTCCATGATGCGCTCCACTCGCTTCTCGCAGTCTGCCGAGCCGGAACAGAGCTTGTGCAGCCGGAGCGGTTCCGCGATGATATCGCTGATCGTCATGCGCGGGTTCAGCGAGGAGTAGGGGTCCTGAAAGATGATCTGCATCTTCTGACGCATCTGGCGCATTTCGTCTTTGCTCAGCCCCAGTATGTCGCGGCCCTCGAAAAGCACCTCGCCAGAGGTGGGTTCGAGCAGCCGCAGAATGGTGCGCCCGGTGGTGGATTTTCCGCAGCCGCTTTCGCCCACAATGCCGAGCGTTTTTCCGCGCTGTATGCTGAAGGAGACATCGTCCACCGCATGTAGCATTCCCTTGGGAGTTTTAAAGTATTTCTTCAGGTTGCGCACCTCAAGAATCGGATGTTCTTCTGCCATGCTTTATTCCTCCTTTTGGCGCAGAATGCACGAAACAGAATGCGTGTCGCTCAGCTGTATTGTGGCGGGCAGCGCTTTGCTGCATTCCTCTACCGCGTAGCTGCAGCGGGGGGCAAAGGGACACCCAGGCGGCAGATCGGTCGGGTCGGGCATCAGGCCGGGGATCGGGATCAAACGGTGGGCGGGGGCATCGATATTCGGGATCGAATGAAACAGCCCTTCTGTATAGGGGTGCGCCGTATGCTCGTAAATATCCTCCAGCGTGCCGTGCTCCACCACCCGGCCGGCATACATGACGGAAACCTCGTCGCATACCTCGGCCACGATACCCAGATCGTGTGTGATCATCAGCATCGACATGTCATATTTTGATTTCAGTTCCTTCATCAGCTTCAGCACCTGGGCCTGAATGGTCACATCCAGCGCCGTGGTGGGCTCGTCTGCAATCAACAGCTTCGGGTTACAGGCCAGCGCCATCGCAATGACGACTCTCTGCTTCATCCCGCCTGAAAACTGGTGGGGATAATCGCGTCCGCGCGAAGCGGGAATGCCGACCAGCTCCAGCATTTCGCCCGCTTTTTTCGCGGCCTCCTGCTTGTTGATGCGCTCATGCAGAATGTAAACCTCCGCAATCTGTTCGCCCACAGGCAGCACGGGATTCAGGCTGGTCATGGGGTCCTGAAAGATCATGCTGACAAGGCTGCCGCGCATTTTCTCCAGCTGGTGCTTGCTCGCGGCAAGAATGTCCTCTCCGTCAAGCGTGATGCTTCCGCCGGTGATCACGCCGGGCGGGTCCGGAATCAGGCGCAGAATAGAAAGCGCGGTCGTTGTTTTTCCGGCACCGGTTTCACCGACCAGGCCAAGCGTTTTGCCGCGCTCAATCTGCAGACTCATGTCATTGACTGCCTTTACGACGCCGTCGTCGGTGCGGAACTCAACGCTCAGGTTCTGGATGTCCAGTAATGTGTTGTGATTGTTCATGGCAATACCTCTTTAACGTTTGAGCTTCGGATCCAGTGCGTCGCGCAGGCCGTCGCCCAGAAGGTTCAGCGACAGGATCGTGATCATGATCAGAAGGCCGGGGATGATGACGATGTGGGGCGCGTCGCGGATGTAGGCGCGTCCGCTGGCCAGCATGGCGCCCCATTCGGGGGCGGGGGCCTGAATACCGAGCGAAATAAAGCTCAGCGAAGCGGTGGAAAGAATCGCGGTCGCCACGCGCAGCGTTGCCTGAACAATGATGGGGGAAAGACAGTTCGGCATAATGTGGCGGAGAATGATGTGGTTGTTTTTGGCGCCGATCGCTCTTGCAGCCTCCACAAATTCCTGATCCTTCACGCTCAGGACAGAAGCGCGCACGATCCGGGCGAAGGTCGGCATGCTGGCAAGGCCGATGGCGATCATCAGGTTCAGCATGCTCGAGCCCAGTGCGGCCACGATCATAATAGCCAGCAGCAGAATCGGGATCGACAGGAAAATATCCATAATGCGCATGATGACGTTGTCAACCGTGCCGCCGAAATAACCGGCGATTGCCCCGAGGATTCCGCCCGTAACCAGTGCGATGCAAACGGCGACCACGCCGACCAGAAGGCTGATTCGGGCGCCGTGTACCAGGCGGGCGAAGATGTCGCGGCCGAATTCGTCGGTTCCGGCCCAATGCTCGGCGCTGGGCCCCTGCAGGCGCTCGACGACGTTCTGTTTGATGGCCACGGTGTTGTAATCGGCAATTTGGTTTGCGAAGATTGCAACAATAATCAGAATCGAAACAATGACAAGGCCGAACATCGCCAGCCTGTTGCGGCGCATTCTGCGCCAGATTTCCGTCATCTGGCTGCGCTTGCGCTTTTTGGACTGCTCTTTTCCAATAGTCGCCGCGGCAGTGGAATCTTTCATACTTAGCCCTCCTTTCAGCGGTACTGGGATTTGATCCGGGGATCGATGTACGCGTACAGAATATCAACGAACAAATTCACGAGACTGAACACGACGGCAAAGGTGATCAGACACCCCAGCACAACCGGCTCATCCTTTTTATTGATGGAATTGATCATCAGCATGCCTACGCCCGGCAGCGAAAATACGGTTTCGTTGACCACCGCACCGCCCAGCAGCGTGCCGATCTGCAGGCCAATCACCGTGATGACGGGAATCAGCGCGTTGCGCAGGGCGTGGCGCAGAATGACCCGCTTTTCATTCGCGCCCTTGGCGCGTACCGTGCGGATGTAATCCTGCCGGATGACCTCCAGCATACTCGAGCGCGTTGTACGCATAAAGTTTGCCGTTGCGCCCACGCCCAAAGTGACGGCGGGCAGAATGTAGCCCTGCCACGAGGTGACGCCGCCGCTGGGCAGCCAGCCAAGCTGCAGCGCGAACACCAGAATCAGCATCAGACCCAGCCAGAAGTTCGGCATGGCAACGCCGGTCAAAGCCAGCAGGGTGCTGATGTTGTCCAGTATGGAATACTGCTTTGTCGCCGAGATGATCCCCAGCGGAATCCCGATCAGCACGGCCACCAGAACACCGGCAAACGCCAGGATAAAGGTGGTGGGCATGCGGGAGAGAATTTCTGAAAATACAGGCTTGCCGGTGGTGTAGCTGTTGCCCATATCGCCGTGCAGCATGCCGGCCATGTAATCCACATACTGCTGCAATACCGGCTTATTCAGCCCCAGCTCCTCCCGGATCTGCGCGACGGTCGCTTCGTCCGCTTCCGACCCGGCCACAACACGCGCGGGGTCACCCGGCGTCATCTTTAAAACCATGAAAACCAAAAGCGATACGCCGATGACAACGGGAATCATCATCAGGATGCGCTTGAAGATATACTTATGCACGGCACTCCCTCACTTTTGTTTTGAATCCACAGGTGTGTACTGATTCGGGTTGGTTTTGTATACTGAACAAACTTCAAAACGAGACCGTTTTGAAGCGCATGGGGAACCGTGCGGCGCCAGCATAGCTGGCGGTTTATTGACTATATCACCGCACAGCGCCCGATTCCCAAGCAGGCGCTGCCGGCAAGAGGACTTGCAGCAGCGCCCCACTCGGACTCTTGCTATTTCGAACAGGACTTCTCAGGGGGAAAGCCCTTACTCATAGGAAAGCTGATCAAACACGTCGTTGCCCAGCGGATGCGGAGTGTAACCCGAAAGATCGCCGCGGATGCCGACAAGGTTCGGCACGCAGTACAGGGGAACCCAGACGGCCTGTTCAGTCAGTGTTTTCTGCAGCTCCGCGTAAATTTTCATTCTGGCGTCGGCGTTTGTTTCCACACGGGCAGCCTCCAGCTTCTGATCCACTTCGGGAATGTTGGTGAACGAACGGTTGCCTGAGGAAGCGGGAACCTTGGAATTAAAGAGCATGTACAGGCTGGTATCGGGGTCGCCGGTGGTGTTATTGTAGCTCATGATGAACATCTTGTAGCCGCCGTTGTTGATCTGCTCGAGCATCGCGGTGGATTCCGCCGTGTTGATGGTGACGTTGATTCCTACCTCGGCCAGATTCGCCTGAATCAGCTGAGCCTCCGTATTGCGGGTATCGCCGGAAACCAGGATGGTGGTTTCAAAGCCGTTTTCGTAGCCGGCCTGCTTGAGCAGCTCTTTCGCTTTTTCCGGGTTGTAGTCATAATGGGCGACATCGTCGGTGTAACCGCTGATCTGCTTGTTCATCACAGAGTCGGTTACCTCACCATAGCCGGCGGTTGCGACTGTGTTGAGCGATTTGCGGTCGATTGCGTAGTTGATGGCCTGACGGACGAGCGCGTTGTCAAAAGGCTTTTCTTTCTGATTCATCGAAACATATTCAATCTTGGGGCTCATGCTCGTAACAAGCTTTACGCTGTCTTCCTCGCTGATCCTCTTTGCATCAGAGGCCGCTACGGTCAGGTTCAGGTCAACCTCGCCGGTCTCCAGCGCGATGGTGCGGGCCGAGCCTTCGCTCATCAGCTTAAAGGTGAGGGAAGTGGGCTTTACCGTTCCGGCGAAATAATCCGCGTTTTTCTCCAGAACGATCTTGTCGCCGGAGTCCCATTTTACAAACTTGAACGGGCCGGTGCCGACCGGGGAAGCGGAAAACTTATCGCCCGCTGCTTCCGCTGCCTTCTGGCTTACAATAGAGTTGGCGGTGTGACACAGGTTGGACATGAGCGGGGCATAGGGAATATTCGTCTTGATAGTGACGGTGTAGTCGTCGTCCGCTGTCACAGAGGCAATGTTGGCGGTAAAGGTCTTTACCTTTGCACTCTTCTGGGCGCGCTCAATGCTGTAGACGACGTCGCTGGCCTTCATTTCATCGCCGTTGTGGAACTTCACGCCGTGCTTGAGCTTGAAGGTCACCGAAGTATCGGAGGTGAATTCCCAGCTTTCCGCCAGATCGCCCACGATTTCCATTTTGTCGTTCAGCTTGACAAGGCCGTTGTACAGCTGGCGCATAATGTACAGGGAGTTGCCGTCCCAGCCGTCCTGGGGATCGAGTGTGACCGCCTCGGCGGCCGTCGCAATGACCAGATCTGTTTTTCCCTTGCTGGATTCCGATGCGGCTGCCGCGCCGGACGCACCGCTTGCGGCGGAAGAGCTGCCGCAAGCGGTGGCACCAAGGAGCATCGCAAAGGTCAAGAGCATCGCTAAAATCCGTTTCATAACATTTCTCCTTTTTCTTTTCTTGCTCATATCACATGCTGCCGCACAGCGTCGGCAAACAGGATGGATGGGATATTTCGGGGCTACTGCATACTGTTCAGAACCTGCTGGTCGGTGATCAGGCCGATCGCGGTGAGCACCATGGCCTTGACTGCCTTGACCACATATGTATCCCCCGGCGCGCTGCCCGCGGCCTCCCGGAACGCGGTGGTGTGCGTGTTCTCCTTTGCCAGGAACAGATGCCCATGAATCGCCGGCAGACGCTGGGTAACGTTGCCCATATCCGTACTGCCGATTCCGTGGTCGCGGTAGCGCGGGATGACGGTTTCGCCCAGGTGCGTAAATGCGGCCGCCATGTGCTTTTCGAGCGTTTTATCGTTGCAAACCGGCTCGTAGGCAAAGGTTTTTTCGCTTTCTACCGTTACGCCAAACGCTTTTGCGGCGCACTCGGCACAGTTTTCCACAATGGCAACCAGCTCCTGATGATAAATGACGTCGTCGCTGCGTACATTATACTTCAGTTCGGCAAAGTCCGGTATCACATTGGTGGCTTCTCCGCCGTGCGTAATATTGGGGAAAACCCGGCTGTAATCGCGGAACTGGCTGCGCCAGGCGTTGACCATGTTCACCGTTTCTGTCGCGGCGGCCAGCGCGTTTGCGCCGAGCCACGGACTGGCGGCACAATGCGCGCTGCGCCCGTGGAAGCGGAAGGTGATCGTCTGCCCGGCCAGCGACCAGTCCTCCACCATGGTGGAGTCGCAGGGGTGGATCATCATGGCGTAGTCGATGCCGTCGAACATCCCGGCGTCGAGCATCTTGATTTTACCGCCCCCGCCTTCTTCCGCGGGGGTGCCGAGAAAAATACTGTTGGCGGGCAGATCGCATTGGCGCACCAGCTCGTCGAATACGATGGCCGCCCAAACGCCGGAGGCTGCGATCAGGTTGTGACCGCACGCATGGCCGTTCGGCAGGGCGTCGAATTCTGAGATGAACCCAATGTTCAAAGCGTCGCTCCGCGGCTTGTGCTCCGCGCGGATGGCCGTTTGCAGCTCTCCGGTTCCGCGGACTGCCGTAAAGCCATGTGCCTTTACGGTGTTTTCCAGAAGCTGCGCGGACTGGAATTCCTGAAACGCCAGTTCCGGATTTTCAAAAATAGTGTGGCTGACTGAGAGTATTTCCGGGGCCAGCTCGTCAACCCGCTGTTCGGCCCGTTTGATCAGATCTTCCCGCATCATTGCTGTTGCTTCATCCTCTCCGGCATTGTAAATGGTACTGTTATTTGCAGGTGGTTCCGTCCTTCCAGGTCTGCACCACGCGGGCGAGGCCGTCCAGACTCTTCGTCAGGTCGCCGTCGAATGCCGCGATGTTCGCGAGACGCCCGACCTCCAAAAGTCCCATGTCGTCGCGCTTCGCGATCCTTGCGTTTGTGCCGGTCGCACGGCCGATCGCCTCTACCGGGCCCTCGCCGAGCGTGTCTGCGATCATGGCGATCTCGTCACGGAGTGTTCCAGCGGTGTCGGTGCCTGCGCCGATGAGAATGCCGGCTGCCTTTGCCCAGCGCATGCCCTGTTCCTGCTTGCTGAACACGCGCTCCTGCAGCATATCCCAGTATTTTGCATTGGGGCCTGCCTTGGCTGCGCCGCGGATTCCCGTCATGGTCGGGTTCAGGTGAGTGCCGCGCTTGGCCATTTCTTCGATCAGGTCTTCGGTCATCATGCAGCCGTGCTCAATATGATCGATCCCGGCAAGCACCGCGCGGCGGATTCCCTCGTTGGAATAGGCGTGGATCGCACAGTCGCGGCCCAGATCGTGCGCGGCGTCAGTACCGGCGCGGAGCTCTTCGAGCGTGAACTGCGGGATGCTCGGGTCCTCCTGCGGAAAATGCTCCAGCCCGCCGCTGCCCATGAATTTGATGACGTCGGCGCCCTTATTGCATTGAATGCGCACGGCGCGGCGTACGGCGTCGGGGCCGTCGCACTCTATGCTCTGGCGGTAACAGTGCCCGCCGGTGATGCTGATGGACATGCCGCAGCTGCTGATATACGGCCCCATGACAAGCCCCTCTTCAATGGCCTGCCGCAGGTTGATACAGGTGTAGCCGGTCAGGCCCTGGTCGCGCACATAGGTGATGCCCTCGTCTTTCAGGTAACTCAGCATATTGACATAGCTGTGCAGAATCAGGTAGGGCAGATCATTGCTCATCAGCTTGGTCGCACATTCGCCGAAGGTTTTGCCGGGTGCCGGGAAGCGCAGCGATTTGCGGCTGATGTGGTCGTGTATATTCATCAGGCCGGGGGTCAGGGTGACGGATTCGCCAAACTCCCGGGTATTTTCCGGCGTGGCGTCCAGGGGCTTTTGGGAATCCACATAGGTGATGAATTTTCCGTCAAAGCCAACCCATGCGGGGCTCAGAATGGTTTTTCCGTCGCCGGTGATTGCTCTGCTGGCATGAAGATAGGTCATCTTAAATCACAATCCTCTCTTTTACTTTGCTGTGCGCCGCTTAGCGCAGAGTTTCTTCTACGCTGGCGCGGAATGCGCGCAGCTCGTCGTCCTGTGTATGCACAGAAACAGAACAGTCCGGAGCCAGCAGAAACGGTTCATCCTGCATCTTCTGCAGAGTGGTGCGGGCAAGCCGACCGATCTCTTCGGCCTTGTTCTGGCCAAAGGGACGCTCATCCACGCCGCCCATCGCAATTTTTCCGTTCAGCCACGCTTTGCTTCCCCAAATGGGCGGGCAGCCGACCGCACTGGAGGCCCAGTGGATCATGTTGATCGGCCACGAGGTAAAGCGCTCGGGGTTGCCGTAAATGCCGCAGGTGTGAATGATCACCTGAGAACCCTTCAGGGCCTCCAGAACCATCAGATCATATGGCTCGACAAACTCCTTCCACTCTTCCAATGTAAAGTAGCCGCTGCGCGCCATACCGAGACACGCGTAAAATACGCCGTCAATTCCGGTGGTGAGCAGCTTCGAGCAGTAGTCGGCCATCGTTTCGGCTATGTTCTTCAGTGCGCGCTTTACTTCATCGGGGTGGTCAAGGCACAGATCGATCAGCGGGCTTTCCTCTCTGGGGGAGGGGCGGTAGCGCCCGACGCTGCGCATACCGCACAGGTTCAGAAGAATGCCGATCGGCGTAAACGCCGACTGGATAATGGGAACCTCGCCGCCGCTGTCTTGTACGATCATTCTGCACATGTCCAGCTGTTCCGCAAAGACGCCCTGATCACCCGGCAGCACCGAAACCTTTTCCAGGTCACGGTAATCGTGAATCAGTGTTTTGGTGCGTGTGGGAACCACATCGTTGTAGTGGTCATAATCATACTCATTTCCCCATGCCTCGTAATAGTAAACGGCACGGGGGTTAATCTTCATCACGTCCCAGTCATATTCCCGCTGGAACTCGAGCAGCTTATCCGCCATTACGCGCGGCCCGCTGTGTTCAAATTCTGTGTGGTGGCGGTATGCTGTAACCGGCACACGGTCGGCCAGCTCCCCATTCATCACAGCCCGAAAACGATCGCGTTTCGTCCAAGCCATTGGTCAAACAACCTTTCTTTCTCCAAAATTTTATCTGCATTCAATAACTCATGCCGTCAGCCCGGGCGGCGGCTTTGGGTTGTCAAACGTGCCGGGGTTATGTTAAAATACAACAAAAAAGGGGAGGGAGCACTGTGATCAGCTTTTTGCAGCTTCGCTATTTCATGGTGGTTGCCGATTCCCGCAGTTTTTCTTCTGCGGCAAAGCAGCTTTACATTTCGCAGCAGACCCTGAGTGCCCACATTGCGCAGATGGAAGCGGATCTGGGGGTCATCCTGTTCGAGCGGACACGCCCGCTCACGCTGACGGCAGCCGGGGAACAGCTGTATCAGCGCACGGATGAACTTTTGTTTCTGCACCGCCAGCTGGAACAGGAAATGTGGAATTTCTCTGAAGGAGAATGCCAGAACCTGCGCATCGGAATCGCGTCCTCCTATGCCCGAACCCTGCTGCCGCAAATCTTTCCGGATTTGATGAAAAAGTGTCCCTATGTAAAGCTGGAGCTTTACGAGAGAAATTTCTCGGATTTAAGCGAGCTGCTGCAAAAGCACAAGGTCGATATGATCATGACCCGTCCGCCATACCCGAACAATACGGTGGCTGTGCCGGTGCTGGAGGAAACCATCAGCATTTATGCGCCAATGGTTTCTCTGGAAAACATGTTCCACGAGAACGCGCAGGAGGTTGCGCTTGCACTTTCCCGCTCTGCGGAGATCGAGCTGCTGAAAGAGTGTCCCTTTATCCTTCCGCGATCGGGCAGTGTGCGCGATTCCTGCAACGAGCTGTTCCGCCGCCATCAGATCACTCCCCGTATCGTAACGGAAACGGATTTTCTGGAAACGGCCATCGCCTTTTGCCGCGCCGGCATGGGAATTACCCTGTCGCCGACGGGAATGCTGCAGGACCTGACGCGGCAGTCCTCCGCAGAAGAGCCGTTAGGGATTTATCCCATCAATGAAAGGGACACCCGCCGCAGTCTGGCCATCTGCTATTTGGACCGTGCGGTTGTTTCACGCTCTATGCAGCAGTTTATTTCCATTGCGAAAGCGAAGCTTGGTCAACACGTTTTTTAACAGACAAATCACAGAGCGGCAGACAAAGAGATCGCTGGTTCAGCCAACGCCTTTGTCTGCCGCTTTTTTTGATCCAGACTGTACAACGTTGGCAAAATTGGATAAATTTCCAATTTATGAGTCCCATTCTAGCAAACACCACAGGGAATTCAAGCAGTTTTTACCTTGATATCCACAGTGATATGCTTGTGATTTCCGGCATTTTCTCTTAAAACAAAAATGGCGGAGGAAAATTAGGGTTCCGAGCTGAACAAGGGCTGTCATCCAGAATGAATGAGAATTTTGCGTGGAAAGCTGCTGTTCTGCTTTTCTTTAGAGGAGAAGCGGCAGCTGTCCCAAATGGAAAAAAGAAAGGTTTTTGGAGTTGGTTTGAACTAAAAGCTTTATTCATTCTAATCATATATGAATTTACTATTTAATACGGTACTACGTTTTTGAAATGATGTCAAGGAACCCTTTCTGCCGCTTTCAGGCGTAAAGCAAAAAATGATGATTACATTTTACCTATGGAAAATAAAAATTAGGTATGTGCTGGAAAAAAATTACTGCACTTCTTTTAATATCAAAGCGAGACAGCAGCCGGCAGCAATTGCGAAAAATACAAGGCCTGCCTGTGTTTTCAGGCGAAAATGAAAACGGCAAACAAAGCAGTGACTGATTCAGCCAACTTCTTTGCTTGCCGTTTGTATTTCCTATTGGAGGGACTACCCTGTATTTGTCTTCATTTTATCACACCAGGTCGAAGAGATGAAACTGGATTTTGCTTGTATAGCACAAGTAAAATTCTGTAGATCGGTTTGTATACCGAGGTGTTTCGTGTCAAAATTTGCGTTTTGGAAAGTGAACCGGCTTTTTCTGTGCGAATGTAATAAAAACAAATGCTTTCCCCCTGGCAACTTTGGGGGCGGTTGGCCCGCCTTCCTATGCTTTCTGAATACAGAAACGCCACTGAAAATAAAATAGTTCCGTTTGCAGTGCTTTTACCGGATCAGCTGGACAGCCAGCTCTATAAAGCTTGAGATCGTGCTCCAGCGGTACGCCTGCCCCAGCCACCCAAATCGAATCTGATACCGTGTGGACTCGCTGAAGTGAAAAACTTTCAGGCCGGAAATCTCTTCTTCGGAAAGGGCGGTTCGGACCAATTTTTCAGGGCAGAAGCAGGCGCCCACGCCTCTGGCGCACAGATCGAGAAGCGTTTCGATGTTCCCGGCCTGCGCCTTTACGGTGGGGATAAAATCTGCCTGCGCGATCAGGTGGTGGCCGATTTTTCCGGCGATGTCCTCCCGGCTGTTGAACAGGAAGGGACAGTCGCAAAGAACAGACAGATTTTGTTCGTCCTGAATTGTTTGGATCGCAGCGTCGGTTTTTGCTCCGAAAAGCCTGCGCAGAAGCGATTCCGCAATCAGCAGAACGACCTCTTCCTCATAAAAATCCATCAGCTCTACCCCCGGAATCTGATCGGGAAAGTTGGCGATCGCGAGATCGATTTCGGCCTTGAGCAGGTTTTGCTGTAATACGTCGTTTTTGGCTTCCATTACCTGCACGGTGATCTGGGGGTAAATTTTCTGGTATTCGGTGATCAGCTCCGGCAAAATAGTGCGGCCCCGAGTATAGGCGATTCCCACGCGCAGAACCCCTTTCTGGTTGTGAGAGATATCGCTGAACTCCTGCTCCATAGAACGGTACTTCCGCTGAAAATCCAAAGCGTACTGCAAAAAGACTTCTCCGGCATAGGTCAGCTCCAATGGGCTGTGGCGGATGAACAGCTGGCACCCCAGCTCGCGTTCCACCGCAGCGATGTGGGCGCTCAGCGTCTGCTGGGTGATATGCAGCTGTTCGGCGGCTTTGGTAAAGCTCTGTTCTCTGGCTGTCGTTGTAAAATAAGTCATGCTCAAAAAGTTCAACGGCCGTCCTCCTTTTCAAAATTACAGTATTTACACTGTATCATATATCAAAAATAACAGTTATACAATAAGGCGTTTTTCTTCTATACTTAAATAATACAGTAAAAGCGCTTGAAAGCCCTGATTCTTCCTCTGCCCTTGCAGACGGAAGAGTTGAAAATTTATCTTTCTAACAGGGACAGAGAATGGAGATAATCGGAAGGGAGATTACAGAATGAAGCGGTTCTTTTCGAAACAGAAAAAACAAGAGTTCAGCTTCCCCGCTGAAAATTCAGAGGTACAGGGGCTGCGCAGGCAGGTGGAAGAGTTGAATGTGTTCTGCCGCCAGCTGCAAAATGAAAATGACCGCCTGAAGAGGCTGCTCTCCTCTATACAGGAGCTTGTGCTCCCGAAATGAATCAATCAGCGTTTTTCTCATTCGCTTTTGGAAAGAGAGGCTGTGAATACATATGAAAGTAATCGATCTGTTCAATTTGCAGGGAACCTTGTTTGTGATGATTCTGGCCGGCGTCGTGCTCAAACGCCGCGGAATCATCGACGAGCCCGGCAAAAAATGCCTGACAGACCTGTGCGTAAGCATCATCATCCCCTGCAATATCATCAAATCGTGTCTGATCGCCTTTGACATCTCCGTGCTCAAAGCGTGCAGCGTGCTGCTGGCTGTCGGTATCCTGATCCAGCTGTTATGCGTTTTTTTAAATCGATTTTTGTTTAATGGCTATCACGAGCAGCAGAAAAAGGTGCTGCAATACTGCACGATCGTTTCAAACGGCGGCTTTCTGGGGAACCCGATCGCCGAGGGCGTTTACGGCAGTCTGGGGCTGCTGTACGCGTCGGTTTTCCTGATCCCGATGCGGGTCGTCATGTGGTCGGCCGGAACATCTTATTTCGTCGCGGGTTCCACAGACCCGAAAAAAGTCATCCGCAATATTCTGACGCACCCGTGTCTTGTGGCGATCTATATCGGAATGTTTCTGATGGTGACGCAGATTCAGCTTCCCGTTCTTCTTGTTTCCTCCATTCAAACTATCGGGAACTGCAACTCCGCTATCACCATGTTCATCATCGGTACGATATTGGCGGATGTCAACATAAAGACCATCGTCAACAAAACCACGCTCTGGTTCAGCGTGCTTCGCCTGATTCTTCTGCCGCTGATTGCGTTTGGTCTTGGTTTGCTGTTTGGGCTGGACCCTACCGCAACAGGTGTCGGCGTGATTATGACGGGAATGCCCGCGGGCGCGACGGCGGCGATTTTTGCCGCGCGGTACAACAGCGACGCTCCTTTTGCGACCAAATGTGTTGTGCTGACCACGCTGCTTTCTATGGTGACGATTCCGATCTGGTGCTATATCATTGGCTGAGCGGAACTGTTTCACCTCAAAACTGCTTTTGTTTTCCAGAACAATATCGAAAGACCTGCGTTGCTTTTTTTGGACAATATGCTAATATAAAAAGCGTCTATTGATTTCTAAGTTGAGAATCCGGACCTTTCAGCAGAGCTTCCAATCAAAAGCAAAGGAGACGAAAGCGGTGAATTTTGATAAGGAGATTCTTTATCTGGGGTGTTTTGCCCTGTACTCCATCGTTCTGTTGATCGTGGGGAAAAGCAGAACGCAGCAGCAGAATACCCTGCGGCACTTTTACCTGGGGAACCGGCAGCTGAGCCTGTTCCGCAGCACACTGACTTTTATCGGAACATGGATTTCCGCCGCGACGATCCTTGGCTTTACGGGGAACGTGTTTGAAAGCGGGTTGGCCCCGCTGCTGTATTCGGTGGTGCCCTGGTTTTTCGGGGCCTTTCTGCTGCAGATGATCAGCGGCCGCCTGTATGGTTACGATGTGCTGACCATTCCCGAGCTGATCGGCAAAAAATATGGCTCCAAATGGCTTCAGATTTTATTTGCGCTGGTCATGATGGTGACCTATACACTGTATATCATCATCCACATTAAAGGCTTTGGCCTGGTGGCGTCTGGTCTGTTCAACATTCCCTACAACGTGGCGACGCTGATGATCTATCTGTTTATTCTGTACTCCACCTTCGGGGGGTACCGCGCGGTGACCCGGATCGATGTGGCGCATATTCTTTTGCTGACGGTAGGCACCGCTTCGGTGTATCTGCTGGTGGTGGGGCAGGCCGGGGGATTTTCCGAGCTGTTCCAGAAGGCAGGGGAGGTTTCCGGCTACGCGCACGGCGGCAGCGTTTCGGTCAACCAGCCGGGCGATCTGTTCCGCTTGTTCGACGGGGAGAAGTTTACCCCGCGCATGAGCACCACCATGTTTTTTGGGTGGGGGCTGGGTCTGGCCAGCAATCCCCAGTATATGATCCGCATGCTTTCCGCAAAGGACAAGCGTGCCGCCCGCAGTACCGTGCGCAGCGCGCTGTGCTACCTGGCTGTTTTCTATTTTGCCCTTCTGACGATCGGCCTGGGGATGCGCGTGCTGTTCCCGTCGCTGGCCGCTGTTACGAACGCGGACGACGTGGTGGTGTACGTTCTGAACGACCGTCTGTTTACGCCCCTCAATACACTGTTCCTGTTTGCGATTCTGGGGGCGTGCGTTTCCGTCGCAAATTCACAGCTTCTGTTGTTTTCCACTTCGTTTGCCTACGATGTGATCCGTCCCCTGTGCCCGAGGCCGCCGCGGGAGTATACGACGATTCTGCTGACGCGCCTTGGGGTGCTGATCGGCGGCACCTTGTCGCTGCTGTTTTCCACGCACCCCCCGGCCAGTCTGCTGTCTTACGGCGGCGACATCTGGGGAATTTTCGGCGTGATCTTTTTTCCAGCCCTTTATGGCGCGTTTTTATACCCGAAGGCGACACGTCAGGGCGCCCGGGCGGCGCTTTTGGTCGGGCTCCTGGCGATCGCGGTGTTTTACCCACTGTACTACAGTCAGATTCTGCCGGTTCATCCGGCGTTCCCGGGAACGATTTTGTCCTCGCTGGGATTTTTCCTCACGTCCCGTCTGACCTGGAAGGAGGGAGCCGCCGATGCGCCGCAGGCCGATCTTTGATATTGAGCGAAAAATATTGATCCCGTTCCTTCTGCTGGGGATCATCTCTACCGTAATGTTCGGCGTGATTTTGTACGACACGAGCCGAAGCACAAAGCTGGCGAAAGAACGGAATCTGGCGGAGAACAACATTTCCCTGATTGAATTCGATATCGATTATTCCGTGCGGATGGGTGAGGTGCAGCAGCTGCGGGAAAAATACAGGGAGATCCCGCAGTTTCACATCCTGATTGAGGACCGGGACGGCACCTATATCGGCGGAACTCCGGCCGGAACGGGAGAGGTTTTGTATTCCAGCAGTGATAACCAGCTCGGCTGGAAAATATCGTACACGGTCGACCAGCAGGTGTTCACGACAGAGCTGCTGCATGAGCAGAAGTATACCGTTCTGGCGATCATTGCTCAGCTGATTCTGGTGCTGCAAGCCAGTATTTTGATTGCCGACAACATTTCAACGCCCATCCGGCGGCTGAGCTACGCCTGCCGCACTGTCAGCGAGCAGCCGCAGGAGCCGTGGGACGTAGATGTGGAATTTACCAACCGCGGCGACGAGCTGGGCCAGCTGGCGCGTGTATTCCAGGGAATGCTGCGGAATCTTCAGCGCTATACGGCCGATCTGCGCCGGGAAAAGAACCTGAACCAGACGATTGTGGAAAGCCTGCCGCTGGCCGTCATCGCTTATGATCAGGATCAGAATATCCTGCTGAGCAACAGCCGCGCACAGAATCTGCTGGCCAAAACCGAGTACCGGCATGAGGGAAAACCGCTGTCGGCCCTGTTGGAGGAATGCCTTGAAAACCAAAAAGTATTTTATGATCCGATCCAGCTGACGGACGAAGAAAATCATCGGCTGGATGTGGAGCTCGGCGTGTGGCGGCTGATGGATGAAAACCAGAAATCGTGGGGCGTGCTCTGCACGGTAGACGATATCACCTACCGCAAAATGATGGAGGAGCAGGCGGTGCAGGATGAAAAGCTGATCTATACCGGAAAGCTGGCCGCGGAGCTTGCGCACGAAATCCGCAACCCGTTGGCGGGGATCCGCGTGGGGGTGCAGGTGGTGGAGCGCCATTTGACGCAGGATAACGACCGGGTTCTGTGCGAAACCATCGTCGGCGAGGTGGACCGCATCAACCTTCTGGTAGAGAATCTGTGCAGCCTGAGCCGGAAACGGGAGCTAAAAAAGGATCTGATCCCCGTGGACGAGCTGTTTGAAGAAATCCTACTGCTGTATTCCAAAATCGCGGAAAACAGCCATATCAGTCTGCGGTGCGAGGCGCCGAAGGACGTCCTTTTGTATGCGGATAAAAGCGCCATGAAGCAGGTGCTGATCAACCTGATCAACAACAGTATCAAGGCGATGAAAAGCGGAGGAGAGATTCTGATGAAGGCCGATGTGCAGGAGGACTGCGTCTGCCTGTGGATCATCGACGACGGGCCGGGGATAGCGGCGGAGCGCCTGGGCGAGGGAAACCGCGACGGAGGGATGGGCCTTTCGATCGTGTCGCAGCTTCTGCGGCAAAATGACGCCGCCTTTCAGATCAAGAGCGCGCCCGGGCAGGGGACAAAAGCAAGGATCACCTTCCGCCGTTAGAGCGGAGTGCGGAAGAAAGGAAACGAACCGATGCAAAGTAAAATACTGATTATTGATGACGAGTACCTCATCCGCATTTCGCTGCGGGAGGGTCTGACAGACCTGGGGTACCTGACGCAGGAGGCCGAGACCATCGAGGAGGGCCTTCGGCTGGCGGAGGAGTTCAAGCCCGATGTAGTGATGCTGGACAACCGGCTCGGGAACGTGCTGGGTATGGAATATATCGAAACCATCAAAAAGCTGGATGAGGATATTCAGATCATCATCATTACGGCGTACAGCTCCATTTCGCAGGCGGTGCAGGCCATTCGGCGCGGGGCCTACGATTATGTGCAGAAGCCGTTTGATATCGACGCTATAGATATCGTCATCCGCCGCGCGCTCGATCAGCTGAAAAGCCGCCGCAAGCTGGAGCTGCTTTCTTCCGGCGGGCCGCCCGATCTGATCGGGGTCAGTCCGCAGATGCAGCAGATCAAAAGGCAGGTGGAGCTGCTCAGCGCCAAAGACAACGTAGACCTTCTCGTGCGCGGCGAAACCGGCAGCGGTAAAGGTGTGGTGGTGGCGCAGATTCACCAGAAAAGTGCGCGCCGGAATTTTCCGCTGGTGAAAATCAATTGTAGCGCCGTGCCGGAAAGCCTGTTTGAAAGCGAGCTGTTCGGGCACGAGAAGGGCGCGTTTACCGGGGCGCTGGCCCGAAAAAAAGGCCTGTTTGAGCTGGCGAACGAGGGAACGGTGTTCCTGGATGAAATCGGAGATATGCCGCTCCCGATGCAGGCCAAGCTGCTCACTTTTCTGGAGGATCGCAAATTCCGCCGGGTGGGCGGGCTGAGCGACGTAGAGGTAAATGTGCGGGTGATCGCCGCCACAAACCGCCCGCTGGAACAGGCCATTGAAGAAAAAACGTTTCGGGCCGATCTGTTTTTCCGGCTGAACGTCGTGCAGCTTTATCTGGCGCCCCTGCGCGAGCGGCCGCAGGATATCGAGCCGCTGTGCCAATACTATCTGGATTTTTTCAACCAGAAGCTCGGCAAAAACATCCGGCAGATTTCGCCCGCCTTTATGCAGAAGCTCAAGGAGTATTCCTGGAAAGGGAATGTGCGTGAGCTTCGCAACGTGCTCGAGCGCGCTGTGCTGTTCTGCGACGGCGATGTGCTGGAGCATACCGGCCAGCTGCTGGAGGAAAGCGGCGCTCCACAGGTATCTGTGCCGCAGAGCGGGGAGCTCTGGCCCATGCAGGATTTGAGCAGCCCGATCGATTTGCAGAAAGAGCTGGAGCGGCTCGAAATGGCCTATATCGATAAAGCGCTCCGGCTGACTGGGGACAATTATTCTCAGGCGGCAAAGCTTTTGGGGTACAGCCGGTTTTCTCTGCGCCGCCGGCTGGAGCAATAGAGCCAATTTACGAAAAAGAGCGGCATCAAAGAAAATCGGTTTCTTCCTTTGCCGCAGGTGAGGGAAGAAACCGAAAGTCCGTGATCAGATGAAGTGAGTATGCAGTCATTTCACTTAAAAAAACGATTGATTGCTGCTTCCGCCGCAGGCGGAAGCAGCAATCTTTGCGTTTCTATTCGATTTTTCTAAGTGAATGAATTACAATAGTTCAAAATCGCACATTGTGCGAAACTGAACAGGTCGACCGTGCGAATTCGCACGGTCTTTTTTATTTTCTATGCGAAAAAAGAAATGGATTTGCAGCAAAATACAGAAAAATACGCGAAACAACAGGTTGGCACGCTTATTGCTATAACATTTCAGCGGCAGATGTCTTAATTACATAAAATTTTGAAAAAAGGAGCAAGAAAAATGAGCAGAATTGATTTGAACTGCGATTTGGGAGAAAGCTTCGGCGCCTATACCATCGGCCGTGACGAAGAGGTCATCGCGTATATTTCCTCCGCAAACGTCGGGTGCGGTTTCCATGCGGGTGACCCCTGCGTGATGGATCATACGGTGCGCCTGGCGAAAGAAAAAGGCGTCAGCATCGGGGCACACCCCGGCTTCCCCGACCTGATGGGCTTCGGCCGCCGCAACATGAACATCACCCCCGCAGAGGCCAAGGCTTACATGAAATACCAGATCGGCGCGCTGAACGCGTTCTGCGTTTCGAGCGGAGTGCCGCTTGCCCACGTAAAGCCGCACGGCGCGCTGTACAATATGGCCGCCAAAGACATGAAGCTGGCAATGGCGCTGGCGGAAGCGGTTTACGAGGTAGACCCCAAGCTGATCTTTTTGGGCCTTTCCGGCAGTAAAATGCTCGAGGCCGCGCAGCAGGTGGGCCTGACCTGTGCCAGCGAGGTATTTGCGGACCGCGCCTACAATGCGGACGGCAGTCTGGTCGCCAGAGGAACCCCCGGCGCGGTGATCCACGATGTGGATGAGTGTGTGCGGCGCATCATCGGCATGGCCAAGGACAATGTGGTGACGGCGATCACCGGCGAGCAGATTTCGCTCAAACCGCAGTCGATCTGCGTACACGGCGACAATGCTGAAGCAGTTGAGTTTGTAAAACATATTCGCGAGAGCCTGACCAAAGAGGGAATTGAGATTGCCGATCTGCGGGCCTGCACAGAATGATAACAGGGTTTAGGAGGATTTGTTAATGGACGGTGAAACCAAAACCAAAACCAAACGCAGTCAGGCCATCGGCGGCGTATTTTTGATGGCGGCCTCGGCGATGGGGCCGGGCTTTCTGACACAGACTGCAAAATTTACCAATGATTTTCACGGCAGCTTCGGCTTCGTCATCATCGCTTCGCTGCTTCTGTCCCTTATCGTGCAGATCAACGTGTGGCGAGTTCTGTGCGTGGCGAATATGCGCGCGCAGGATGTGGCGAACAAGCTGCTGCCGGGCCTGGGATATTTTCTGGCCATCTTCGTATTCGTGGGCGGCCTGATTTTCAACATCGGCAATGTCGGCGGCGCGGCCCTCGGCCTGAACGCCATGATGGGACTCGATCTGCGGGCCGGGTATGTTACGGCAGGCGTCATCGCGGTGATCGTATTTTCCGTGAAAAACGCGCAGGGCGCGGTGGATAATATCGCAAAGATCCTCAGCATCCTGAAGATCCTCATCATTTTAGGAGTCATGATTGTCGTTCAGCCCCCTGTGGGCATGGCGCTGAAAGAGACCTTTGCGCCCAGCACAGGAGTCCCGGCGCTGTTCCCCTCCATTCTCACTCTGGTGGGCGGTACGGTGGGCGGCTATATCACCTTTGCCGGCGCGCACCGTTTGATCGACGGCGGCGTTGTGGGCAAGGAAAACGAGAAGAGAATCGTAAAGAGCGCTTGCGGCGGCCTGGGGATCGCGGCTTTCAGTCGCTTCTTCCTGTTTATGCTGGTTTTCGGTGTGGTAGTCAAAGGCGTTTCGCTCGACCCCACGAACCCTGCGGCCGATGCCTTTTTGCAGGGCGGCGGAGAAATCTGCTACCGCGTTTTCGGCCTACTGCTGTTCTTCGCCGGGATCACCTCGATTATCGGCGCGTCGTATACCTCGCTTTCCTTTGTCAAATCGCTGAGCAAGACGGTATCCAATCACAATAAGGCCGTGACGATTGCTTTTATCACCTGCGCCACTCTGGTCATGCTGCTGCTTGGCAAGCCGGCTACACTGCTGATCGTCGCGGGCGCGCTCAACGCGCTTGTGCTGCCGCTGGCTCTGGTGATCAGTCTGGTCGCCGCATACCGGAAAGACATCGTGGGTGAGGAGTATCACCACCCCATCTGGCTCACCGTGACCGGCATTGTTTCGGCGATTTTGTTCGCGTACTTTGCAATCGTCGGAATGGGCAGCTTATTTTAATCGTCAGGAGGAATTTTATGTATTCGCAGACGAAATATCTCATCGCGGGGGACTCGGCGCTGGTCGTTGAGTTCGGCAACGAAATCTCCCCGCAGATTAACGAACGGGTTCGCGGGATGTATCTGGCGATTGAAAAGGCCGCGCTTCCGGGGATCGTGTCTTTGACCCCTACTTACCGCTCTCTGCTGGTTCAGTACGATCCGCTGACCGTGCCGTACCGCGAAATGCTGCAAACCCTGCAGAAGCTGGAAGGCAGCCTTGAAAAAATGGAGCTGCCAAAGCCCAACGTGATGGAGATCCCCACGCTTTACGGCGGGGACTGCGGCCCCGATCTGGATTTTGTATGCCAGCACAGCGGGCTGAGCCGCGACGAGGTGATCCAGATTCACTCCTCGCGCGAGTATTTGATTTACATGCTGGGCTTTGCCCCGGGCTTTCCTTATCTGGGCGGAATGGATGAGCGCATCGCAACGCCGCGCCTGAAAACGCCGCGAACCAAAATCAACAGCGGCTCGGTCGGAATTGCCGGGCAGCAGACGGGCATTTACCCACTGGCCAGCCCCGGCGGCTGGCAGCTCATCGGCCGCACGCCGATTCTGCTGTACGATCCGCAGCGCAATCCTCCCATTTTGTACCGCACCGGGGATTACCTGAAATTTGTTCCCGTCAGCGAAAAGGAATACGGCGAGATCGAACAGCAGGTGGCGCAGGGCAGGTACCAGTATCGCCTGTACCCCAAAAAGGAGGCGAAAGAATGAACGCAGTAAAAGTGATTTCACCGGGCGCCCTGACCACTGTTCAGGATGCGGGCCGGTTCGGATTTTTGCAGTCGGGCATTTCGGTGTCCGGCGTAATGGACAGCTACAGTCACCGCGCCGCCAACCTTCTGGTGGATAACCCGCAGGAGGAAGCGGTGCTGGAAGTAACCCTGATGGGGCCGGTGCTGGAATTTCAGTGCAGCACGCGGATCGCAGTGACCGGCGCCATGATGCAGCCGAAGCTCAACGACCAGCCGGTTCCCATGTGGCAGACCATCCCGGTGGGGGAGGGCGACCGCCTGTCGTTTTCCGGAATTCAGGGCGGGTGCCGCGCCTATATCGCGTTTGCCGGTGGGCTGGATGTTCCGGTCATCATGGGCAGTAAATCCACCAACCTGAAGGCGCAGATGGGTGGATTTGAGGGACGCATGCTGAAACGGGATGATGTGGTGCCGCTGAAAGCGCCGTCTGGGGAAGCAAAGCTGTGGGCCGCCAGTGAGGAATGGATTCCGAAATTCCCCACACAGATCACTCTGCGGGCCGTTCTTGGGCCGCAGGAGGACTTGTTTACCGAAGAGGGCATCGCCAGCTTTCTGAATACCGAGTACCTTGTCACCCCGGCGAACGACCGGATGGGATACCGCCTGGAGGGGGAGGAGATCACCCATAAGGCGGGAGCGGATATTGTGTCTGACGGCATCGTGATGGGTGCGGTTCAGGTACCCAGCAGCGGCCAGCCCATCATACTGATGGCAGACCGGCAGACCACCGGCGGATATACCAAAATCGCCACCGTGGTAACGGCAGACCTGCCCCTGCTGGCGCAGGCGCAGGCCGGTACCAAAATCCGCTTCGAACGGGTCAGCGTAGAAGAAGCACAGCAGCTTCTGCATGGATTCCATGAGCGCCTCCAGGCATTTGCCAGAACCCGCCGACCGGTAAACGGCTGACGGATTCCCCCGCGGTGCGGGAAGGAGGGACAAAGCATGAACAGCGCAGTCGTACTTTCCCCGGGACTTTTCACCACGGTGCAGGATGCTGGCCGGTTCGGTTTTCTGGAATCGGGTATCTCCCCTGCCGGGGTGATGGATGATTATAGCTTTCGGGCGGCGAACCTGCTGGTGGGCAATGCGCCTGATGAAGCGGTGCTGGAGGCGACGCTGATCGGCTCCAGCCTGCGGTTTCAGGATCGCTGCCTGATCGCGGTGACCGGCGGCGAGGCGGAAATGAAGATCAACGGGCACGCCTTTCCCATGTGGCAGTCGGTTCTGGTGAATGCGGGGGATGTTCTCTCCTTTGCGCCGATGCGCCGGGGCTGCCGGCTGTACATCGCCTTTGCGGGCGGAATTGCCGTTCCCGGTGATCTGGGGAGCAAATCCACCTGCTGCAAGGCGCAGGTCGGCGGTCTGTATGGGCGGCCTTTGCGCACGGGGGATGAGCTGCCGCTCGCGGAGAGCGCAAATACTGCCGCGCTTGCGGCACGCACAGAGCTGGTGCCTGATTTTCCGGTGCAGGTTTTCCTCCGTGTGGTTCTGGGGCCGCAGGAGGATGCGTTTACCCCACAAGGAATCCGGACATTCCTCAGCGGCGACTATACGGTAACTCCCGTCAGCGACCGCATGGGGTACCGGCTGGAGGGGCCGCAGATCGAGCAGAGCGCGGGGGCGGATATTATCTCCGACGGTATTGTGATGGGCGCGGTTCAGGTGCCCGCCGGCGGCCAGCCGATCATTATGATGGCCGACCGGCAGACAACCGGAGGGTATACGAAAATCGCGGCGGTCATAACGGCGGATCTGCCCCTTTTAGCGCAGGCCCGGCCCGGGGACACCATCCGTTTTCGTGCAGTCAGTGTGGAGGAGGCGCAGGAAGAGTTGTTGGCATATCGGGAAAAAATAGAGAATTTCAAAGAAAGCATGCTGCCAGTGCAGGATGCACAAATGCAGCTGTCTGTAAACGACGTCATGCGGCTGATGCAGGAGTTCCAAAGCAGCCGGATCGGCGTACTGCGCCTGTCCAATCAGCAGGGCGAGCTGTATCTGGAAAAAAGCAGCCCCGAGAAAAGCGGCGGGACGGAGACCGCCGCAACCCCTCAGGAGGACTGCCGAAATCCTGCACAGGACAGCGTGGTGATTTCGCCGCTGGTCGGAATGTTTTATGCGTCCGCCGCGCCGGATCAGCCGCCGTTTATTCAGGTTGGAACAGCCGTGAAAAAAGGCGACCCGCTGTTTGTGATCGAATCTATGAAGATCATGAATGAGATCGTCAGCGAGCGCGACGGCGTCATTACAGAAATCATGGCGCAAAACGAGCAGGCGGTGGAATTCGGTCAGCCGGTTCTGCGGATGAAATAAGAGCTGTTTTGGGCAGCGTGGCGAGGGATAACAATGTTCGAAAAGGTGTTGATCGCGAACCGGGGTGAAATCGCGGTACGAATTCTTCGTGCATGCACAGAGCTGGGGCTTGGTACGGTGGCGATATGCTCCCAGGCCGACAAAAACGCCCTGCATGTTCAGCTTGCAGACAGGTCGGTTTGTGTGGGGCCGGCCCCGTCGGCGAAAAGCTATTTGAATATGGATGCGATTCTGTCCGCGTGCAAGATAACCGGGGCCGATGCGGTGCATCCCGGCGTAGGCTTTCTGAGTGAAAATGCGGAATTCGCCGAACGGTGCGAAGAGCAGGGGATCTGCTTTATCGGCCCAAAGGCCGAAGTGATCCGCAGAATGGGCGACAAAGCCAACGCCAAGCGCGCGGCTGCGGCTGCGGGCGTGCCGACGATTCCCGGCTCCCCAGGCGTGGTGCGGGGGCAAAAGGAAGCCGAGGTATGTGCGCAGCGCATGGGGTTCCCGGTTTTGATCAAGGCATGCGCCGGTGGCGGCGGGCGGGGGATTCGGCAGGTGGATTGTGTGGGCCAGCTGCCGGAGGCTCTGGCCGTCACCCGGGAAGAGGCGCTGCGATTTTTCGGGTGCGGAGATGTTTATCTGGAAAAAAAGCTGCTGAATCCCCGCCATGTTGAGGTTCAGATTCTGGCGGATTCATTCGGCAATGTGGTGTATCTGGGGGAGCGCGACTGCTCTTTGCAGCGGCGGCACCAAAAGGTGCTGGAGGAATGCCCTTCCCCCAGCACGGCCCTTACGGACGAGGTTCGCAGAAAAATGGGGGAAGCCGCTGTTCGTGTTGCCCGGCAGGTGGGCTACACAGGTGTGGGGACAGTGGAATTCCTTCTCGATCACGACGGCAGCTTCTATTTTATGGAGATGAACACCCGTATTCAGGTGGAGCATCCTATCACGGAACTGGTGTGGGGTGTGGATTTGGTGGAATGGCAGATTCGTGTGGCCCGGGGGGAAAGGTTGACCTTCGGGCAGAGTGATCTGCTCGCCAGAGGACACGCGATCGAGTGCCGCATCAATGCGGAAACTCCCGAAAAGAACTTTGCCCCTTCCGTGGGCACGCTGACGAATCTGCGCCTGCCGGGCGGCAGCGGAATCCGGCTCGATACCGCGGTGTATGAGGGCTACTCCATTCCGCCCTATTATGATAACCTGCTCGTCAAGCTGATTGCCCATGCGCCTACCCGGGAGCAGGCCGCGGCGAAAATGAGGCAGGCCATCCGGGAGTTTTCGGTCTCCGGTGTGGATACCAACGCGGCATTTCAAATGCGGCTGCTGCAAAGCGAAGCGTTCCAAAGCGCGCAGTACGATATCTGCACGCTGGAATCGGAAGAAAGCATCGCCGCGCTTGTGTAGAGCCTCCTGGGGTGGAGGATCATCGTCGTTTTGCAGAGATTGTTTTTTTCGCTCATTCCCAGACAGATGAAGGAGGATCGTTATGAATTTGTTCCATCAGGAACCCAAAGTAGTCCGTCAAATGATCCGGGAGGGGAAAATCACCTCTCCCACCAGCGGAATGTGTGCCGGGTATGCACAGGGGAATCTGGTTGTGCTGCCCAGGGAGTTTGCATACGATTTTCTGCTGTTTACGCAGCGCAATCCAAAACCCTGCCCTGTTCTGGAGGTCAGCGACGTCGGTTCGCGTGAGTTTTCCATTACGGCAAAGGGGAGCGATATTGCCAGAGATATCCCCAAATACCGGGTCTACCGCGATGGAGTGATGCAGGGAGAGTACGAGGATGTTTCCTCCTTCTGGCGCGATGATTTAGTTAGCTTTCTGCTGGGGTGCAGCTTCAGCTTTGAAGCGCCAATGATCGAAGAAGGGATAGAGGTACGGCACATTACGGAAAACTGCAATGTGCCTATGTATATTACAAATATCCCATGCCGCCCGGCAGGTATTTTCAGCGGGCCTGTTGTGGTCAGTATGCGGCCGATCCCCCACGAAAAGGTGGTAAAAGCCGTTACGGTGACCGAACGGATGCCGCAGGTGCATGGCACACCGATCCATATTGGGGACCCCGAATACATTGGAATCCGCGACATCCATCATCCTGATTTTGGCGACCCGGTCACCATCAAAGAGGGCGAGGTTCCGGTTTTTTGGGCCTGCGGTGTTACCCCGCAGGCGGTGGTTATGAATGTAAAGCCTCCGTTTGTGATCACACATGCGCCGGGACATATGTTCATTACCGATATGAAAAATTCTCAATTATAACAATATCAACAAAATAAAATTTTAAATTAAAAAAGGAGTTTTGACAATGAGTGCAGAAGCAACAATGATGAAAGCAGAGTATCCCGGAAAAATTTTGGATATCATGGTCCACGAGGGTGACAGCATAACAGCCGGTCAGCCGGTTGTTTTGCTGGAGGTTATGAAGATGGAAAACGAGCTGCTTGCCCCCGCGGGCGGCGTTGTGGAAAAGATCCACGTTGAGAAAAATAATTCCGTCGGTGCCGGTGACGTTCTCCTCACCATTCGGTAACCGTTTCGATTCTGCTAACTGTAAAGGCCCTGCGGCGCTCCCGCAGGGCCTTTGCATAAACAAATAACATAAAATGGAGGCAATGATTTTTATGAAAAATAATACCGCATATGGTGTGGACTTTGATTTTACCACAGGTACGGTGCAACGTCTGGGGGCTTCCGCGGGAAAAACACCGGGGGCTGATTTTGATGTCGTGCGCATGTATGGCGGAAGAAAGCGGTGCAACCTGACCGACGACGGCGCGGTCGTCGCTTACTACGGCGACGAGGGGTATTCAGAATCCGGCACACTGCATACTCCAATTGTTAAAGACGGAAAAACCTATCCGGCAGGGACTCCCGTTCAGGTAATGGTGGAACAGCCCAAGTTTTACTACAAAGTGGAGCCCGTTGCTTTAGAGCCGATTGAGGGCGGTCAGGGGCATCACATTCGCAGGGCCCGCTGGTGGGTCAGCGAGGATGCGCAGCCGGGCTTTCGGGTGTACCCAAGCTTTTTGCGGCGCGGCGTTGAATACGACTTCATATACTCCAGCGCTTATGAAGCCAGTATCTACGACAAGGAAAAGGCAACTTATTATTACGAGGATGAGAGTGTTTTCACTGCCAACCCAGGCTCAATGCTAACGTTGTCCTCCATTGCGGGCACAAAGCCGGTCAGCGGGGCGAACGGCCAGATGCTCAACCGCGCGAACGCACGCGTTTTGACCGCCAATCGGGGGGATGGCTGGCAGCTTATCGATTTTCTGTCGCTCAACGCCACCGAATTGCTGATGCTGGTGGAATACGCAAGCTTCGACTCGAAAAAGGAAATCGGAAAAGGCGTGGTGAACAAAGAGGTCGGCGAAGGCGGCAACGGAGCGGAAAAGACCGGGCGGACATCGCACCTTGGGAATACCTCCGGCTCCGGCGGCCCCGACGACGGTTTTTCTTCAGTTACATACCGCGGGGAGGAAAACCTGTGGGGCAATATCTGGAAGCTGGTCGACGGTCTCAACTTTGAATGCAGCGGAATCAATGCCGTTTGGTGGAGCGACGGGGAGTACCAGGACGACTATAAGGGTGCGCCCTACCGCAACACCGGCTTCACCCTTTGCAAAGAGAATGGCTTTACTTCCGCGTTTGCGTACAGCGAGGAATGTGATTTTATGTTCCTGACCTCAGAGGTGAAAGGTACGGAGGAAGGCCCAGTGGGCGACTACTTCAAGCAGAACAATACGTTCGATGGATGGCAGAGCTCGATGTTCGGCGGGCGGTGGTGCCAGAAAACATGGCCCGGTCTCTTTTTCTGGTATGCCGATCTGGCGACAGGAAGAGCCTCAAGTAATATCAGTGCTCGTATCATGTATCTTCCGGTGCAAAAATAAGCCCGAAAAGGCCCGCGGAATTTCCGCGGGCCTTTTGCTGTTAGTAAGACGGTTTTCAACCGAACTTAACTAGATTGTGGAATCATTTCTATTCCATTGTTCTTGGGGTCAAGGCCGTCTTCTTAGAAATTGAATTCAGCGGACCAGTCAAACTCCCCGCTGGTTTCCACATTTTTGGGCCAGTGAGCGCACCAGGCCGGAACGCCCGGGTGCTCCACGCGGTCCAGGCTGGGTGTATAGGGCTTGATGTCCAGAATCGGGCTTTGATCCAGCGCGTCGAAATAGGCAAGGCCGATGATCCCTTTTTCCATCTGCAGATACGTTACCTGCGCGCAGGTAAGCGCAATGGGGTTCGGGCGCTCTGGTGAGCGCGTGGCAAAGGTTCCCAGTAGCGCCGGCCCCTTAGAATAAGGCTGCTCCTCCGTCAATACCGATCTGCTTTCAGAGTTGTCGCAGCGGTCGAACCACCAGAAAATATTCAGATACTCAAAGCCCTTCAGCCCGGTCATGGCCTCTCTGTACTCCGGATTCAGTTCAATCCAAAAGCGATGTTCGTCTGTGCGGGCGATCCCGATTTGTTTTACTGTCAATAATTCCATAAAGAATCTCCTCATCTGATTTGATTTTTACGGTACCGTATTTTCAGTATAACAAAGTGTATGAACACTACAAGCGTTTTTTATAAAAACACATCATTTGTTGTGGAATGGATGACTTTGCCGTTCAAGAAAGCCTCCTTTCATAAAAAACACCTGACCCCACAAATAAATGGGGTCAGGTGTTTTTTTAATGCAAAACCTCCCGGATCGCCGGGAGGTTTCTCTTAAAAATCATAGTTGCCGGGAATCTTTGCAGAAAACAGCAGTGCGGATTCCTTGCGGCCCGGTTCGCTTCGATTTCGATTCAGAGCGTCAGCATACGGTAGAGCATGCCGCCATAGCGGTTCTCCAGTTCTTCCAGACTTTTGGAATCATACACCTTACAGGACGAATGACTCAAAGTGGAATCCAGGTATTGGCTGGCGGCCTGAAGCAGCGTTTCGTTCTGCACCGTATAAAACAGCGGCCCTTTCTTTGTTTGGTAAGCGGCGGGATTTTTGAGAAATAGTTTTTGGGGATTGATGTATACGGAAAAGGTAGGGGCAAAGCTGGGGGAGAACGTGTCGTCATCCAGAACGATAAAACGGATTTCAGGGTTGTGCATGACCTGCTTCTTTACATTTTCCAGATGTTCCAGCCGTTCCGAAGGGGACATTTGATACATGATATCAGCAAATAAAAGATCACCGGATTCCAGATACCGAAGAACAGAGGATTTCAGCAGGTAAAAATCGATATGGCTCTTTTCAAAAACTTCTTCCCAAGTGATAAAAAGTCTCCGGATGAACTTGGAAAGAGCGGGGTTCGGCGCGTCGGCCTCCCCTGCCTGAATGAGTTTACTGCAGATGGACTCCGGAAGAAGAAATTCAAATCCATAGGGAGAAAAAAACTTGTATTGATCCCGACTGTAAAAATCGGTTCGGTAACCGTTGTTGTTCATGCTTTCCGGCGTGGCGGGCGAAAGCAGCAGGGGACACTCCTTTAAGCGGGCCATTACCGTCCTATAAAGCTGGTTGGCGTTTTCACCGGGCTCCAGCACCAAAAGAGCGTCCAGCTCCCCTTTTGGGCTCAGCGCCGCCATAAGCGCACCGCCGTTTTTTGCCGCGATCATCCCTTCCCCCTCCAGTCCGGAGCCATCATAAAGCGTGAGGTAAAACGTGGGATAACGGGTCAAAAAGCCGTAAAGGAGGCCCAGGTTTTTCATCGGGTCTTTCTGAAAGCGCTCCATATTCAGTGCGGCGTGAAAATGAAGTTCCATGTCACCTGCCAGTTGATCCAGCACGGTAAAGTCCCGGCTTTTCAGCAGCGTGAGCAAATCGATGCTGCAGAATACCTCGCCTCCCGCCGTAAGGCGATGACGGGCAAATTCCTGTAAAGAGCTCAGCATCTGATTGCGATGAGTCAGCAGCTCGATTTTGGAAGAGGCGGAGGTTGTCTTTGTGTGGGCAGACGCTTCATAAGCCTTTGTCAACAGGGTACAGATGTGCTGCTCTACCGTATGCCCGGATTCGCAGCCCGGGAACGCAGTGAAAAATTCATTCTCACGCCCGTCCTGCTGAATGCTGGTGGCAAAAAAACAAACCAAAATCTTATTCACCGTGGCTGCTGTTTTGGGCGCAGGAAGAAGGTCCTTGTTGCACCACTTACTGACGTACGAGACATCGTATCCTATTTCGTCGGCGACAGCATAGAGCTTACTTCCAGTAAAATCGATGAAACGCCGCAGCATGATTCCATAGTCCGTCATCGTCATTCCTCCCAAATTAATTCCTGTTTAGAATACCATAAATAGCAAATAGTTTCAAATGGAATGCAATTTCATTCAAAATAAATCCATTGCATTTCATTTTTAAAAGGCAACGGCGATGATACAATATACACAAAATTAATCAACAAACGATAGGAAGGATGAGCGATTTGAAACCAATGCGCATGCATCATGTGGGGGTCGTTTTGCCTACGGTAGAGCAGGCGGAACACCTGATCGATCTGCTGGGGCTGGAGGTGGACTACCGCGGGTATGTCAAAAGCTATCACGCCGATCTGATCTTCACCAAATATGGGCCGATGATGGAAAGCCCGATTGAATTCATCATTCCCCACGAAGGAGTGCTGACCAAATTCAATAACGGAAAGGGAGGCATTGCCCACATTGCCTTTGAGGTAGAGGATGTGGAAGCCGCCAGTCAGGAGCTGCGCGGCAAGGGCCTGGAGATGCTGGAGCCGGAGGCGGTGGAAGGCACCTCAGACATCATTGTCAATTTCCTGCGGCCGCGGTATTCGGAGGGCATTCTGATTGAACTGGTTCAAACGGTAGCCCCCATTGATCGCGGTGCAGAAGCAAACAAAAGCCGGTAAGCCGATGGAATAGGGAAAGGGGAAAGCTGCCGCATGTATACGATGGGCATCGATATCGGTTCTTCTTCCTCCAAGGCGGTAGTTCTGCAGGACGGCGTCAAGGTGGCTGCCGCCGCCGTCGTTTCAGCCGGCACCGGTACCAGCGGCCCCAAACGGCTGCTGGCTCAGATTCAGGAGCAAAGCGGTCTCTCGCCGGCAGATATGACTTTCATCCTTTCCACCGGATACGGCCGATCGCTGCTGGCGGTTGCCGATCTGCAAATGAGTGAAATTTCGTGCCATGCCAAAGGGGTGTTTTTTCAGAATCCCGCGGCGCGAACCATCATTGACATTGGGGGCCAGGATGTCAAGGCGATTTCATTAGACAGCCAGGGCAACATCCATCAATTTTACATGAATGACAAGTGTGCCGCAGGAACGGGGCGGTTTCTGGAAGTGATGTCCCGTGTGCTGGAGGTGAAGCTGGGGGAAATGGCAGAGTATCATTTCCGTTCCAAGCATCCGGCTTCGGTAAGCAGCACCTGCACCGTATTTGCAGAGTCGGAGGTGATCTCTCTTCTGTCCCAGGGCAGATCGAAAGAAGATATTATCGCCGGCGTCCACCACAGTGTGGCGGCAAAGGCCTGCGCGCTGGCGCAGCGGGTTGACATTGAAAACGAGGTAGTATTGTGCGGCGGAGTAGCGCTGAACAGAGGCGTTGCCGACGCGATTCAAACGGAGCTTGGCGAAAGGCTTGCGATTGCGCGCAGCCCCCAACTCACCGGTGCGCTGGGAGCCGCCCGCCTGGCTTATGAAGAAGCAAAACGAAAGGGGAAATCAGCATGAGTGAAAAAGCAATCAGCCAAATGACTGCAAAAGAACTGCTGGCCTACTATCAGGCTAAGCTGGATGAGGAGGCCCGACAGGCCAAAGCCAATGGAAAACTGGTCTGTTGGTCGGCCTCTGTGGCTCCGCCAGAGATGTGCGTGGCCATGGATATTGCAATGGTGTACCCGGAAACACATGCCGCCGGCATCGGCGCGCGAAAAGGCTCGCTGGATATGCTGGAGGTAGCCGACCGCGACGGCTATTCCGTGGACTGCTGTTCCTACGGCCGGGTAAATATGGGCTATATGAAGCTGCTCAAGGAAGAAGCCGTCACCGGCAAAACCCCGGAGGCGCTGGCCAACTCCCCGGCTGCCCGTGTTCCACTTCCAGACCTGGTGATCACATGCAACAACATCTGTAATACATTGCTCAAATGGTACGAGAATCTGGCCGCGGAGCTGAACATTCCCTGTATCGTGATCGATGTTCCCTACAATCATACCATGCCCGTTCCCGAGTATTCCAAGGAGTATATCGCCGACCAGTTCCGCAACGCCATTTCTCAGCTGGAGGTGATCTGCGGGCGTCCTTTTGACTATGAGAAATTCCACGCAGTCCGCCAGCAGACGCAGCGCTCCATTGCTCAGTGGAACCGGATCGCCTCGATGAGCCGGTTTAAGCCCTCTCCGCTCAACGGCTTCGACCTTTTCAATTACATGGCGCTGGTCGTTTGCGCGCGCAGCCGGGATTATGCCGAAATCACTTTCCGCAAGTTTGCGGATGAGCTGGAGGAGAAATACAAAAAAGGCGAATACGCCTTTAAGGGAGCGGAACAGAACCGCATTACATGGGAAGGCATTGCGGTATGGCCTTATTTGGGGCACACCTTTAAATCCCTGAAAAACATGGGAACCATTATGACGGGCTCCGCCTACCCCAATATGTGGGATTTAACTTACGACGCCGAGGATGAATCGCTGCATTCCATGGCCGAAGCCTATACGCGCACATACATCAATACGTGCCTGGAAAACAAGGTCAATGTTCTTTTGGGAATTATGGAAAAGAGCCAGAGCGACGGGGTGCTCTATCACCTGAACCGAAGCTGTAAGCTGATGAGCTTCCTCAATGTGGAAACCGCGGAACTGATCTATGAGAAAAATGGTCTTCCTTACGCCAGCTTCGACGGCGATCAGACCGATCCGCAGAATTTTGCCCCCGCCCAGTACGATACCCGTGTGCAGACGCTGGGTGAGATGATGAAGAAGCGGTCTTCTGCGGCAGATGCGGAATAAGGAGAGGAGAAAACAGCATGCAAAAGATAAATACAGTATTAAAGCAGTTTCGGGACATTGCCGCCAATCCCCGCAAAATGATGGAGGACTATCAGGCTGAAACCGGGAAGGGCGCCATCGGCATCATGCCCCTTTATTCCCCGGAGGAACTGGTTCACGCCACGGGCTATTTGCCGATGGGGCTTTGGGGAGCGAACCGCCCCGTCACCAAGGCACGTGCATACCTGCCGGCGTTTGCCTGTTCCATTATGCAGCAGGTGATGGAGCTGGAGTGTGAGGGCGCTTATGACGACCTGGCTGCCGTCGTTTTCTCTGTCCCGTGCGATACCCTCAAGTGTATGAGCCAGAAGTGGAAGGGGAAATCCCCGGTACTGGTCTTTACCCACCCGCAAAACAGAGGGCTGGAGTCCGCCAATCGTTTTCTGGAACAGGAATATCTCATCCTGAAAGAAAAACTGGAGAAGATCACCGGCGTGCAGATCACCAATGCCGCCTTAGAAAATTCCATCCATATCTATAATGAAAACCGGGCTGTCATGCGCGAGTTTTCTCAGTTGGCGGCCCAGTATCCCCAATTGATCTCCGCCGTTGACCGTCACGCGGTGTTCAAATCGCGGATGTTTGTAGAAAAATCCCGTCATACGGCCATGGTGCGTTCCCTGATCGATGCTTTGAAGGCGATAGAACCGCAGCCATGGGACGGCAGGAAAATCATCCTGACCGGTATTCTGGCGGAGCCCGACGGTCTGCTGGAAATTTTTGATCAATTGAAGCTGGCCGTTGCGGCGGATGATCTTGCGCAGGAATCGCGTCAGATCCGCGTGGATGTACCGGAAGGGAACGAAGCTCCGCTGTACCGTCTGGCCCGCGTTTGGCAGAATATGTACGGGTGTTCACTGGCTGTCGACACGAAGAAAAGGCGCGGCCCCATGCTGGTGGATATGGTACACAAAAACGGTGCGGATGCCGTGGTGGTGGCAATGATGAAGTTCTGTGACCCGGAAGAATGGGATTACCCCATCTATCGGCGGCAGTTTGAAGAGGCCGATATTCTTCACCTGATGATTGAGGTGGATCAGGAAGCCACTGCTTTCGAGCAGGCGCGAACCCGCCTGCAAAGCTTCGCAGAAATTCTGTAAGGAGGCGGTGATATGGAGAAGGTCAAAATCATTACTGCCGAAGAAGCGGCGAACCTTCTGCAGGACGGCGACACCTTGACCACCAGCGGTTTTGTCTCCAGCTGTATTCCGGAGGCGCTCAACAAAGCGGTGGAAAAGCGCTTCTTGAATACCGGGCATCCGAAGAGCCTGACCTATATTTACGCCAGCTCTCAAGGGAACAAAAAGGGCTGCGGCGGCGAGCACTACGCGCACAAAGGACTGCTCAAGCGGTTTGTCGCCGCTCATTGGGCCACCGTTCCCAGCCTGGGGGAAATGGCCCTTCGCAATGAGTTCGAGGCCTATAACCTTCCCCAGGGCGCGCTGTGTCACCTGTTCCGCGACATTGCGGGAAAGAAGCCCGGCACCATTACGCAAGTGGGGCTTGGCACTTTTGTGGACCCGCGCAACGGCGGCGGGAAGCTGAATGAGATCACCACGGAGGATATGGTGGAGCTGATCCGCATTAAGGGCAGGGAATATCTTTTCTATCCGTCCTTTCCCATCCAAGTTGCTTTTCTGCGGGGTACCTACGCCGATGAAACCGGCAATGTGTCACTGGAAAAGGAGGTCGCCACTTTAGAGGCGACTTCCGTGGCGCAGGCAGTGAAAAACAGCGGCGGAATTGTGGTGGTGCAGGTTGAGGCGATCGTGGCAGCCGGTACGTTAGACCCCCGAATGATCAAAATACCGCGCATTTATGTGGACTATGTGGTAGTTGCCGCAGCCGATGATCACGAACAGTGTCTGGGCTGCAGCTACGATCCGTCCATCTGCGGCGAACGCCGTGTTCTGGCCAATATCGCCGCCTCCGCTTCCTTCCCCATGAGCGCCAAGAAAATCATCGGCCGCCGGGGAATGCTGGAGCTAAAGCCCGGGGACGTGGTGAATCTGGGCGTTGGCGCGCCGGAATATGTGGCGGCTGCCGCCGCGGAGGAGGGCATCGGCGATCGAATGACTCTTACGGTGGAGAGCGGCTTGATCGGCGGAATTCCGCAGGGCGGGCCTCGGTTTGGCTCGTCGCAAAATGCGGAAGCGGTGCTGGATCAGGGCTATCAGTTCGACTTCTACGACGGCGGCGGTCTGGATTTGGCTTTTCTGGGGCTGGCGGAATGTGATGAGAAGGGCAATATCAACGTGAGCCGGTTCGGTCCCAAAATTGCCGGCTGCGGCGGATTTATAGACATTTCTCAAAACACGGGCAGAGTATGCTTTTGCGGTACCTTTACCGCCGGCGGCTTAAAGGTTCGCATCGCCGATGGAAAGGTACATATTGAGCAGGAGGGAAAGCAGAAGAAATTCCTCAAGAAAGTAGAAGAAGTGACCTTCAGCGGCGATATGGCAATCAAAAACGGGCAGCATGTCCGGTATATCACCGAGCGCTGTGTCTTGGAGCTGCGGGAGGACGGCCTGCATCTGATTGAAATCGCGCCGGGCATTGACCTTGAGACCCAAATTTTACAGCAGATGGAATTCTCACCGATTCTGGACAAAATCAACGGAGAAATTCCGCTGATGGATTCCCGTATCTTCGACGAGGGAATCATGGGTATAGCTTGAAAGCCCTATTCTGATTCCCGTTCACATACAACTTTCTCATTGGTGTTGTGTTCATGCGTTTGTTACCTGAAAAGAGCATCGGCATTCCGGCGTTTTGGCGGCTGCAACCCCGCCCTCGCATCGGAATGCCGATGTTTTTTCAGCGGTTTGATTTGCGGTGCACGCAGGATATGTGCAGCGCTTCACATTGACAAATGGAGAATGATAAGCGAAAATGGAGCAAGAGAAGGATAAAATCAGGAGGGAGAGAAAAGCAATGACAGAGGTGGTCGCCGCCCTGATCTGGGACGAGAACCGGTTCCTAATCTGCCAGCGCCCGGCCAGCAAGGCCCGGCCGCTGCTGTGGGAGTTTGTTGGGGGAAAGGTTGAGCCGGCGGAAGCAAAAGAGCAGGCTCTGGTTCGGGAATGCCGCGAGGAGTTGGGGATTACGGTGCAGGTCGGCAGCGTGTTCTGTGAGGTGACGCACGAATATCCAGATCTTACGGTACATTTAACTTTGTTCCACGCCGTGATTTCGTCGGGAACACCGCAGAAGCTGGAGCACAACGATATCCGCTGGATCACGCCCGGGGAAATCCCGCAGTACAAGTTCTGCCCGGCCGATGTGGAAATACTGGAGAAGATCATCCAATCCAGTAAAAGCATCTCTTGAGCGGAGCTGTTTTAAAAGCGAAAGGAAGTGTGCTTGATTTTTTCTCTACTGGAATAGAAAAAACGTATAAATGATAACAGCAAAGAAGGGTGCCATTGGGAGCACCCTTCTTTGCTGTTATTGGAAATTGTTGTAGGAGGCAAAATTGATTAGATTGCGGCAGAGCCGCGCTCTTTGGTGCGGATGCGGATCGCATCCTGCACGTCATATACAAAGATTTTACCGTCTCCGAATTCGCCCGTATAGGCAGATTCCACAATGCTGTCGGCAATAGCAGAGATCCGGTCATCCTCAGCGACGATTTCAAGCTTGATTTTATGGAGGAAGTTGTAGTCTACCTCTGTGCCGCGCACAATTTCCTTCCATCCCTTTTGGGTACCGAATCCCATGGTTTGTGTTACGGACATTCCGGTTACCTTTTGCTTATTCAGAGCCTCTTTGACATCTTCCAGCTTTTCGGGACGAATATAGGCTTCGATTTTTTTCATAAATGGCCCATCCTTTCTTAATCAGTCCATACCGTCGAATGCGGGGTAAGCGACCTCACCGTGTTCGCAGTGATCCAGACCCATATCTTCTTCTTTCTTAGAAACCCGGATTCCCTTGGTCAGTGCAGAGGCGATTCCCACCGCAATGAGCGTGCCTACAACAGCCACGCAGATCGTGACGCCGATTGCGCCCAGCTGGCGCAGGAAGAGGTTCGCGTCGCCAAAGAGAAGTCCATTCCAGGCGGCCGCGGGGTTAATGGACTTAAGAGTGAACAGGCCTGTTGCAATGCCGCCCCAAATGCCGCCGACACCATGGCAGCCGAATACATCCAGCGCATCGTCGTAGCCAAACTTTGCCTTGACGACCGTGATAAAGAAGTAACTGATGGGACTGGCCAGAAGGCCGATAATAACCGATGCCCAGATCGGCACGAAACCGGCCCCGGGGGTAATGGCAACAAGGCCGATCACCGCGCCGGTAGAAGCGCCTACCAGAGTGGGCTTTCCGTTTTTGAGCTTGTCGATCAACAGCCAGGAAAGCATGGAGCAGGCCGCAGCCAGATTCGTCGTCATCATGGCGTGAATCGCCAGCTCATTCATAGCCAGTGCGCTGCCGCCGTTAAAGCCGAACCAGCCGAACCACAGCAGTGCAGCGCCCAAGAGAACAAATGGAACATTGTGGGGGTGGTAGGTCGCTTTGCCGTAGTGATTCCGTTTCCCCAGTACCATAGCCAGCACCAGAGCGCTGACGCCGGAGCTGATGTGAACCACGTTGCCGCCCGCAAAATCAACAGAGCCAATATCAAACAGAAATCCGCCGCCCCAAACCATGTGGGCCATGGGGTAGTAGACAAGAAGCGACCAAAGTGTGACAAAAATCACGAGGGAAGAGAACTTCATTCGTTCCACGATCGCGCCGGTAATCAGTGCAGGGGTCAGAATGGCAAACATCATCTGGAAGAACGCGAAAGCCATCGTATTTGGCGCAAGAGTGGAATCGGACAAAGGAAAGTTCAGGAAGAACCAGTTGGCATCGCCAATAATACTTCCGCTTCCGCTAAAGGAAAGAGAAAATCCGACCGCAAACCACAGCAGAGCCGCGATTCCCATCAAAACAACCGAGGACATGATGGTGTTGACCATGTTTTTTCGTTTGGCAAGGCCGCCGTAAAAAAAAGCCAGCCCCGGGGTCATGATAAAAACGAGCACCGAAGATACCAGAACCCATAATACATCCGCACTATTCATAAAAGTAGAACTCTCCTTTTCTGATAGAAATGGGGCCAGCAATTAACTGCACCGCCGCACAGTATCGCTGACCCCATTGTCATTTATTTATTTTTGGAAAAGAGAATCAGCCCTGCCTGCTGAGCCGGTGGCACAGAAGGGTGGGGCTGACATCATCGCCAGAAACGCCTGATATAGAATTGTATTGGAATCGTGAATAGAAAAGGGCGTTTGCTTACGACAGATAAGTGGTGTAAATGGAGCGGTAGGGGTTGTTTGTGTTCGGCTCCAGAACATAGAAGGGCTTCTCCAAGATTTGCTCCTTCTCTACGCTGAAATGCTCGCAAAAGCTTTTCAGGTATCCGTCAATGTGATCCAGATCATATTTCGTCGCTTTTCTGGAGACAACCTGAGCGGGGAGATCCTCCGGCAGGGAATCACAGCGCAGGAAAATGCAGCCGCCGTGCATTCCGGTGCAGCATTGCGCGCCCACCGGGGCTTGCTCCTCTTCGTTCAGGCCCAGCACAATGATGGTGCCGCCCGCCTGGTACTCGCCCAAAAAGCTTCCGGCTTTGCCGCCGACCACCATGACAGGGCTGTTTTCCTGATAAGCTTTCATATGAATACCGGCCCGAAAACCGACGTTTCCTTTGATATAGATTTCACCGCCGCGCATGCCGTAGCCGGTCGCGTCGCCGCAGTTTCCGTGGATCACGATGCTGCCGTTGTTCATCGTGTCGCCGGTGGCGTCTTGGGCGTTGCCGTTTACCTCAATGTCGGCGCCGTTCAGGTAAGCGCCAAGGGCATTTCCGGGTGTGCCGTTGATGGTCAGCTTCCGTTGCCCCATGCCGCTGCCGATGAATCGTTGCCCCAGGCAGTTGTCGATAATCACGTTTTTGTCTTCCGTGTTTCTGATTTGCTCGTTGAGCACCCGGAAATTCAAATTGTTCGTTGCGTTGATTCTCATAACCAGCACCTCCTGTAAAATTGTGTTTTCGTCATACTGTTTCAAAAGCGGATGATCGCTTCTATCAGGGTCTGTTTTCAGAAGAATGGACTGCTATTCCCCGGCGTGTTTAATGCCAAGAATGTCGAGCTCTTTTTGGTTCAGTCCGATTCCGCGGAGCATCAGGCGGTTGCCCTTGAGCGCTTCAATGGAGTTGATACCCATGCCGCCCATCATTTCCATGATCTCGTGCTGCCAGGCGGATACCAGATTCACCAGCCGGCGGGTTCCCTCGTCGGGATCCAGGCGCTCCACCAGGTCCGGGCGCTGGGTGGTGATGCCCCAGTTGCATTTGCCGGTCTGGCAGCTGCGGCACATGTGGCAGCCCAGCGCAATCAGCGCGGGGGTCGCGATGTAAACCGCGTCCGCGCCCAGCGCAATGGCCTTGAGCACATCGGCCGAATTGCGGATACCGCCGGAAACCACCAGCGAAATATTGTTGCGGATCTGCTCCTCCCGCAGGCGGTCGTCCACCGCGGCCACCGCCAGCTCGATGGGAATACCCACGTTGTCGCGAATGCGGGTGGGAGCGGCGCCGGTGCCTGCGCGGAACCCGTCGATGGCGATGATGTCCGCACCGCTGCGGGCGATGCCGCTCGCGATGGCCGCCACGTTGTGAACGGCGGCGATCTTGACGATGATCGGCTTGGTATAGGCGGTCGCTTCTTTCAGCGAATAGACCAATTGGCGCAAATCCTCAATGGAATAGATGTCGTGGTGGGGGGCAGGGGAAATCGCGTCGCTGCCTTCGGGGATCATGCGGGTTTTTGAAACCTCGCTGCCCACTTTGTAGCCCGGCAGATGTCCGCCGATGCCCGGTTTTGCACCCTGGCCGATCTTGATCTCTATCGCGGCCCCGGCGTCGAGATAAGCCTTGTGAACGCCGAAGCGCCCGGACGCCACCTGCACGATGGTGTTCTTGCCATATTTGTAAAGGTTTTCGTGCAGACCGCCCTCTCCGGTATTGTAGTAAGTACCGAGCTGCTCGGCGGCCCGTGCCAGGCTTTCATGCACATTGTAGCTGACCGCGCCGTAGCTCATGCCCGCAAACAGAATCGGAACCTTCAGCGCCAGGTGCGGCGGAGCCTTCTCGAATTTCAGGCGGCCCTGATCGTCACGCTCCATCTTGCTCGGCTTTTTGCCGAGAAAGGTGCGGGTTTCCATCGGCTCTCTCAGCGGGTCGATCGAGGGGTTCGTCACCTGAGAGGCGTTGATCAGTATCTTATCCCAGTAAATGGGGTAGCTGCGGGGATTGCCCATGGAGGAGAGCAGCATGCCGCCTGAACTCGCCTGCTGGATCACCTCGTTGATGGCGGAGGAAGTCCAGTTGTCGTTGAGCTTGTAGGTGTTGTCGGACTTGACGACCTTCAGGGCCAGCGTGGGACAGAATGCCACGCACCGCTGACAGTTGATGCACTTGGTGCTGTCGGCCCTCATGGTTTTGGTTTTCGCGTCGTAGGTATGTACGCCCAGCCCGCATTGCTTTACGCAGATTTGACAGTTGGTGCACAAGTCCTTATCGCGTACGACGGTATAATCAGGATATAAAAAATCCATAGACATCACAGCTGCGCCTCCTTGTTCAGTGTGTAGATCACCGGCTCGCCGTATTTGGGAGCAAAAATATGGTCTAAATTCGGCTCGATGGCGCGAATGGCGCATTCCTCGCTGGCGATGTAAACCATATCGTCTTTTTCCGCCGCCACAAGCGAGCGGAGCTTCAGGCGGTCGTTCAGGGCCATGATCCCGCCCTCAAAGCCCAGCAGAATCGAAAAAGGGCCGGTAATCAGCAGGTCCGAGAAGATATTGCGCAGATAGGTGTAGTAGCGCCTGCGGTCCTCCGGCATGCGGTCGATCTCTTCCCAGAAGGGGGCGGCGATCACGTCGGCTACCTCCGGCAGGGTGAGCTGCTTGCGCCGGTGCAGGTAGTCGATCATATAAGTAATGACCTCCGTGTCGGTCAGCAGAGCGCATTTGTAGCCGTACATTTCGATAAAGCGCCGGTTGGCGTCGTAACTCGAGATTTCACCGTTATGTACGATCGTGTAATCCAGCAGCGCGAACGGATGAGCCCCGCCCCACCAGCCGGGTGTGTTTGTGGGGTAACGCCCGTGAGCTGTCCAGGAATAGCCCTCGTATTCCTCCAGTCGATAGTAGCGGCCCACATCCTCGGGGTACCCGACCGCTTTGAACACACCCATATTCTTCCCGCAGGAAAACACATACGCTCCTGCAATATCGGCATTGATTTTAAAGACGCATTCCACCACGAGTTCCTTCTCCTCCAGCTCCTTGTCTTGAAGGAAGTGGGGGGCAGGAACTGCAAAATAGCGCCAGATGATCGGCGCGTCGGTGATCTGCGGTATCGGCCGTGTCGGGATCTTTTCCGATACGGAAATTTCAAAATATTTTAACAGAAGCTTTTCGGCTTCTTCTTTCGCTGTTTCATTATCATAAAATACATGGAGCGCGTAGCATTCCTTGTGTTCGGGGTAAATCCCATAGGCCGCAAAGCCGCCGCCTAGGCCGTTGCTGCGCACACGCATCGTTTCAATGGAATCAATGATTTTTTCTCCGCCGAGCCTTCTTCCGTTCCGTGAAAAAATTCCGGAAATCGCACATCCGGATGGAATCCGGATTTGGCCCTCTTTCAACATGTTACCAACCTCCCTGACTTGTAAAGCGATCTTTCTGATTTTGCATGATTCGAATTAAAATCCTGCAAAATGAAGCACCCCCATCATATTCCATAAAATTTTACTTGTCAAGGTGGAAATGAAATATTTTTGATTTTATAATTCATATTCGTGATTGGATTTGAATTTTTTTGAATTTTTAAATAATTATTGTGTATTTTATGAAGGATTGAAACAGTTTAAATGCATTGAGGGGACGAGCCTTCTCCTTGTAGTTGCAGTATGGTGAAATAGATTCCGTATGATGGAATACTAAAAGAACCGGCTGATTTTCTTTTTTATATGTTCACAATACTGCCGGCGCAGGGAAAGAATCCTTAAAATGCAAAAAAAGAAGGCCTCTTGGTATAGGGGCCTTCTTTTCTGTGCCGCTCCGTTTACTTTTTGGGTTCGCCAAACACTTTTCGCATAGAGGTTTTCATGCTTGTGATCGTTTCCGCAATCACACGAATTTCTTTTGGGGAGCAGTCGGCGGTGATTTTGGAAATTTCATTTTGGAACACGTAAGCCGAATGGTCAATGTTTCCGCAGAGCAGTTCATCCGGTGAAACTTCCAGCGCATTTACAATCGCAATAAAGGTTTTGAGGCTGGGGATGGTATTGCCCGTTTCAATATGGCTGACGTGAGTTGTACCGGTGGAAATGAGTTCGGCTAATTTCTCTTGCGTAATGCCTTTTGCGGTTCGAGTTTTACGAATCCGCTTCCCAATATCAAGGTAGTCCACCATAATCTCTTTCCCTCCAAAATAATATTTGTTACTTGTATTGTATGTGCAGTTTGACCGTGCTATAATGGTCTAAAAAGGCAGTTAGACCAAATAGTTTAATAACTAAAAACTATTATTCTCTGGCGGTAACGGTAAACTTGATTGTGGAGATGACAAAAATGAATGATTTGCCGGGATCACACCTGACCCTTGACCATATACTTCAAATAATGCCTCATAGTCTGTTTACACACATGAGCCGTGTAGAGCTGTATACCAGGGTGTTTTGCTTTGGGATCGCGTCCAACCGGTACCCGGAAGTGGGTCTAGAAGACTGCCTGATGTTTGGACGAGCCGCCTTTTTCCACGATATTGGCAAGCTCTGGATAGAAAATTCCATTTTGGAAAAACCGGACAAACTGCTGCCGGAAGAGATATTGATTGTACAGCAGCATCCGATTTATGGGAAGGACATTCTGGAGTGCCTGCAGATGAATCCCAACGGCTTTCAGGATGAACGGTTCTTCCGCTTGGCGATAGAAGCGGCGCTGGGCCACCATGAACGGTGGGACGGCCGGGGGTATCCATTCGGGATCAAGGGGAGGGATATTCCCTTTGTCGCCCGGGTGACTTCCATCTGCGACGCTTTTGATGCCATTATCAGCGGGCGGCCGTATCGTCATAAGCGGCCTGCGGACGAAGCGTTCTGCGAGATTGCAAGGTGCGCAAACACTCAGTTTGATCCCGTCCTTTCGGATTTGTTCCTGCAAAATAAAGATTTGATCCTGAAAGCGGTTTGGGCGCAGATGCAGCTTGTTCAAAGCGATACTGAATAAAGAGAGGAATATTTTGCCTTTGAGTTTGCTGTAACTAACATGCTTTACAAGCGCTCGCACGTGGCCTTTCTTTATTTTTAAATCATAAACGAAGCCCCATGAAGTTTCTGGTCGGATTAGGCCTGTCTTCCAGAACATAAAAAACTGCTCAGAGCAATTCTGAGCAGTTTTTTATGTTTTTAGTATGAGACACATGGAATTGCTAAGAGAAATAGTTTCGGTTCAGGACTGATTCTCCGTATTTATGCCAATCCAGAGCAAAAGATGGAGAGCGCTAAACAGAAAGGCCGAGAGATGTTTGAGCATCTCTCGGCCTTTCTATATATGATATGGTTTTACTTCAGCTTGCAAAGCTCACAGGCAACCTTCGCGCCGAGTGCGGCGTTGTTGTATACCAGATGAATGTTGGCATCCAGGCTCTTGCCTCCCGTGATCTTCTGGATTTTATCCAGAAGGTAGGGGGTGGTGTCCTTACCTTTGATACCAAGCTTATGCGCTTCCTCGCAGGCTTCGTCGATGGACTTTGCAATATAATCGTGATCCATGGCAAATTCCTCGGGGATGGGGTTGGTGACGAGCAGGCCGCCCTTCAGGTTCAAATCTTCCTTGGCCTGGAAAATGCTGGCCAGCTCCGCCGGGGTATCTATGCGGTAATCAACTTTGAAGCCGCTTTTGCGGGTATAGAACGCGGGCAGCTCCTCCGTCTGGTAGCCGAGGACGGATACGCCTTTTGTCTCCAGGTATTCCATCGTCAGGCCGAGGTCGAGGATGGATTTTGCACCGGCGCAAACCACCATCACCGGGGTGACGGCCAGCTCTTCCAGGTCGGCGGAAATATCCATGGTGGTTTCGGCTCCGCGGTGAACGCCGCCGATGCCGCCGGTGGCAAATACAGAGATTCCCGCCAGAGCGGCGACGATCATTGTAGCCGCAACGGTGGTCGCTCCATCCTCGCCGCGGGCAGCCAGTACCGGCAGGTCCCTGCGGCTCGCCTTGGTTACATCCAGTCCCTTTTTGCCGAGGTAGTCGATCTCTTCTTTGGAAAGACCGGCGCGCAGCTTGCCGCCGATCACCGCGATGGTTGCCGGAACAGCGCCGTTCTCGCGGATGATCTGCTCCACCTTCAGAGCGGTTTCTACATTCTGGGGATACGGCATACCGTGGGAGATGATTGTAGATTCCAGCGCGACGACCGGCTTATTGGCTGCAAGAGCCTCTTTGACCTCGGGAGAAATTTCGAGATATTGTTTCAGTTGATTCATGATAATACTCCTTTCAGTGGTGCTTCCGGCTTATGGATACTCATTTCACTTGAAAAAAGGGCCGTCGGTTGATCCTCCGCCTGCGGCGGGGAAGGAACCGCTGTGTTCGTAAAAGGCCTTTTTTAAAGCGAATTGGCGGTATCACTTTGCGGGAGCGTTGTTTCTCTATGTTTCATTTTGTGAAGTACGTTTTCACTGCTCATCTGCGGGCTGATGGTGGCCGTGCTTTCAATGCAGATGGATGCGGCGGCCATTCCGGCGCGGGCGCAGTCTTCCATCGAGAAATTCTGCAGCCAGCCCCACACAACCGCGGCCATCATGCTGTCTCCGGCGCCCGTGGTGTTAACGATCTCACTCTGGTACGGGGGAACGGCGACATGCTGCTCGTGGTTTGCGCAGTACACGCCGTTTTGCCCCATCGAGATAAACACCTGCGAAAGGCCGGTTTGCAAAAGTGCGTTCGCTGCCTGCTCCAGCGAATGTTCATCGTGAATTTTCACGCCGCTGAGCAGCTCGGCCTCGAGAAGATTCGGCTTGAGCGTGTGGATTTTTCCCAGCAGGCCGGAGAGTTTCCCCGCCTTTGCGGTGGAAACCGGGTCGCAGAATAGCGGCACATGAAAGGTTTCGGCAATATAGCGGATCGTCTCGGCGGTCAGGTTGGTATCGATCACACACAGGGCTGCGTTGCTGATCAAATCGGCACGGCGTTCCAGGTACTGCGGGGTCAGATTGTCGTAAATCTGCATGTCAGAGATAGCCAGCTCCATATCGCCGTGTTCGTTTGTGATGAACACGTATGTGGAGGTCGACCCGCCCGGCACGGTCAGCGATTCTGTAATGTCGATGCCCGCGCTTCGGCAGCTTCCCGCCAGCTCCGCCGCATAGGCGTCCTCGCCCAGCGCGGTGATGAGCTTTACCTCCACGTCGAACATGGCGAGGTTCTGTGCGATGTTCCGTCCCACACCGCCGGGAGAAAGCGATACCCGCCCGGGGTTCGAGTCCTTCTGCACCAGAGGGGCAAAGGGCTTTCCGGCAATATCGATATTCGCACCGCCGATCACAACGACATACGGCGTTTTTTGCAGAATGTAGCTCTTGCCGAGGATTCTCCCTTTTTTCATCAGGTTCGAAATATGCACCGCCACGGAGGAACGCGAGATTCCCGCTTTATCCGCCAGCTCCTGCTGTGAAATGGTGGGGTCCTTTTCAATCCATTGAAGAATCTGCCGTTCTCTTTCTGTTATCATCTTATCACTTCCCTTTTCATGAGAATCAGAATGCTCTATCCGCAAGCGGCGGGTATCCCGTTCCGAGTTTCAAGGTTCTCTCAGCCGTCGGCAGTTTGCTGTCGCAAATATTATAAAGTTTTGTAATCAAATGTTTATTAACGTAATCTTATGCTTACACGATTTCAAGATTTAGTTTAGCAATCAAGCTCTAAACTGTCAAGAACAAAATGTGGAATTCCAGAAAAAAGCATGATTACCGTCATTGTGCACAAAATAGGTTTATGCGAATAGAAATTATGCTATATTTCACAAAAGAGGACACATGTCCTTTTACTTCTCTCTTCTGTTGATATACAATACAATTCAGAAGGGAGGGTGTATGGTGAAGGTCAGTGAATATTTAGAAGCGGAAAGCGAACCGTTCCGCAAGGAGCTTCGCAAGATGCTGGCGAAATATCCGGCAGACGGCCAGGTGTACCCGATCACCCTTTCGGCGGGCGAAAGTCTGATCCATGAGGACGACCCAAGCAATATGGTCTACTACCTCATGAAAGGCCGTGTGTCCGTTGTTACCAACCAGACCGGCGTTTCACGCTACACCCTGACCGAGGCCGCGGCGCCGGAGTTTTTTGGGGAGTATGAGGTGCTCGGCGGAATTCCCCGTTATATTGCCGAGGTTCGCGCGGTGACCCCGTGCAAGCTGGCTGCTTTCCCGGTGGATGCCTATCTGCTGTGGATGCGCTGCGATCAGGAGCTGTTTTTCCTGCATGTTCGCTGGATTCTGAACAGCTATATCAACCAGACGGCCAATGAACGCAGCCTGCATTTTCTCGATTCGGACGGGAGGGTCGTCCAGTTTTTGATCCGCGCGTATGAAAAATGTGGGGATATGCCCGAATCCGTAAGGCTGACATACACGCGCATGGAGATTGCCGAAACAACCGGCAACAGCGTGCGCACGGTGAACCGGGCCGTTTCACGGCTGGTGGCGAAGCACCTGGTGAGCGTGAAAAACGGAAAGCTGCAAATCACCGCCGCCCAGTACGAAGCCCTGAAAAAAGAGATGGAATCTTTTCTTTTGAAATAATCCCTGCGCAGAGCGGACTACCGCCTGCGCGCACCGTTTCCGCACAGAAGATCGGAAAGGAGAAATTGTCATGATCGATTTGGATAACACCTATAAAACCCTCACGTCCCGTGAGCTGACCCATGAACAGAAGCTGATGGGCCTGGCCAAGTGTGCAGAGAATGCGCTGGATGTGCTGAACATCCCGCCGCGCACAAAACATTTTTTTGAAACCGGCGCGATCAACGACCTGTTTGAAGGGGGAGCACCGTACCGCCCGCGTTATATTCTGCCCGATTACGAGAAATTTGTTGAGCAGGGCAGCGAGTTTTTAAAGCTGAGTCCGCCCAAAACGCTGGATGAACTGATTTTCTCCCTGATGATCCTGTATCGCCATGTGCCGTCCATTACAAACTTCCCAGTATATCTGGGCAGTCTCGACAAGATGATGGAACCGTACCTCGACGGCCATACAGATGAGGAAATTCGCGAAAAGCTGCGTCTGTTTCTCACGTATCTTGACCGCACCATCACCGACTCGTTCTGTCATGCCAACCTTGGGCCGGAGGATACCCGTGCGGGCCGCCTGATTCTGCAGGTGGAAGCGGAGCTGAAAAATACGGTTCCCAACTTTACCATTAAATACGACCCGGCCATCACGCCGGATTCCTTTATGGAGCAGGCGATCCAGTGCTCGCTGGACTGCTCGAACCCGGCCATCTGCAACCATGCGGCCAACCGGGTACCGTTCGGCGACCAGTACGGCGTAGCGAGCTGCTACAACATCCTGCCGACGCAGGGCGGCGCATACACGCTCACCCGCGTCACGCTCACTGAGCTGGTGAAGGAAGCGAAAAACGAGGAGCATTTCCTGAATGAGCTGCTGCCGGAATGCCTCGGCCTGATTGCCGATTATATGAACGAGCGAATCCGCTTTATTGTGGAGGAATCCGGCTTCTTTGAGTCGAACTTCCTCGTGAAGGAAGGGCTGCTCTCCAAAGACCGTTTCCTCGGCATGTTCGGCGTTACCGGTCTCGCGGAGTGCGTCAACGCGTTGCTGCGTGAGCAGGGGAAGAAATACGGGCAGGATCCGGAGGCCGACGACCTCGGCGTGCGGATTATGAATAGAATCAACGAGCTTGTACCGCAGTATAAGGCGCTGTATTCTCCGGTCTGCGGCGATCAGTTCCTGCTGCACGCGCAGGTTGGGCTCGACAGCGACCAGGGCATTACGTCCGGTGTGCGCATCCCGATCGGCGACGAGCCGGTTTCCTTTGCCGACCATCTGCGCCACAGCTCGAAGTTCCATCATTATTTCCCTGCGGGCGTGGGCGATATCTTCCCGATCGCAAGCAACGTCCACCAGAATCCGGCCGCGCTGCTGGATGTGGTAAAGGGTGCTTTCTCCCTTGGCGTTCAGTATATGAGCTTCTATTCCGCCGATACCGACCTTATCCGCATTACCGGATTCCTAGTCAAGCGCAGCGAAATGGAAAAGTACAGAAAACATGAAGCGGTTCTGCAGAATACCACACAGCTTGGCGCGCCAAACTATGATAAAAATCACCTTGCCGAAAGAAAGGTTCGAATGGCATGACAAAAGTGCCTGTCAACCAGATCATTCCGTTCAGTACAGTCGACGGCCCCGGCAGCCGCACCTCTATCTTTTTGCAGAAATGCAACATCGCGTGCGGCTACTGCCACAATCCCGAAACGCAGAATCTCTGCAATAACTGCGGCGTCTGTGTGCCGCGATGTCCCGAGGGCGCGCTTTCTATGGTGGACGGAGTCGTGGTGTGGGACGAATCCAAATGCGTATCCTGCAACACGTGTATCGAGGTCTGTCCGCACCATGCATCCCCGAAAATCCGCTGGATGGACGCCCCTGCCGTGATGAAGGAAGTGGAAAAGAACATCCCCTTTATCCGCGGGATCACCGTTTCCGGCGGTGAGTGCGGGCTGTATCCCCAGTTTTTGCAGGAGCTGTTCACACTGGCCAGAGCAAAAGGCCTTACCTGTCTGCTGGACAGCAACGGCACCGTGCGCTTTTCGAAATACCCGGAGCTGATGAAGGTCTGCGACGGTGTGATGCTGGATGTAAAAGCGTGGTCGCCGGGTGTATTCCGGGCGCTCACGGGAGGCGATAACGCCGCCGTCAAGGAAAACCTCCTCTTCCTATCCTCCTGCGGAAAGCTCGAAGAAGTGCGCATTGTCAATGTGGAGGGGCATGTCGACGCGGAGGACGCGATTCGCGGCACCGCGGAGCTGCTCGGTCCGCTGACCGGCAATACGCGCCTGCTTTTGATCTCCTTCCGGAATAACGGCGTGAAGGGCCCGTTCGCGGCATTTTCTTCCCCGTCTGCAGAGAGGATGAAGCAGCTCGCGGAGCTGGCCGCTTCCGTCGGGTTCCGCAATATCATTGTAAAATAGCGGCAAGCGGCTGTTTTACGGTAGCTTTAAAATCAATGTGCTTCGGCACAGATGGCCCGTTTCGAAAAATGAATTTCCTCCGATTGCGCCCCGGCCCGTCCTCCCGAAAAGGCGGGCCGGCCGGCCCGATCCGTTGAAAATGATTTTTTCTTTGCATAATTTGATTTTACGTTGCATTTTTAGAAAATTTCCATAAAATTCCATAAAATTAATTTACGAAATGGCAGAAGTGGTTTATAATATAGACAAACAGACCATTCAGGCCGTTGAATGAAACCGGTTTCAAGCTTTGTGGTACCAGCGAGTATGTTTTTGCAGGCAGGGTGGGCGTTTTATAATTGCCTGCCGCTTCCCGTATGGGGAGCAAAACTTTGATACATAGAAGGTTTTGGGTGAGCATTTTGGTTCATATCAGCGATATTGCCCGCATGGCCGGCGTTTCCAACGCAACGGTGTCGCGCGTGATCAACGGTACGGCTAAAGTGAGCGAGGAAAAAACAAAGCGGGTGGAAGAAGCCATCCGCAAAACAGGGTTTAATCCCAACGAGATCGCGCGCTCTCTCTACAAAAAATCCTCCCGGCTGATCGGTTATATTGTTCCGAGTATTCTGAACATTTTCCTCAGCGAGGTCGGGCGGGCGATTGAAGACGAAGCGTTTCGCAGCGGCTATAAAATGATCCTCTGCAATTCGGATGAAAATCCGGAAAAAGAGGCATCGTATATTAAGATGCTGATGGGCATGAATGCAGACGGCATCATCATCACCGCGAACAACGAGCATTTAGAGGAAGAAATCCGCAGCTGCCCGATCCCGATTGTTCTGATGGACAAAAGCGCGGATGCCTTTTACGCGGCCTCCGTTCAGTCCGACAATTACACCGGCGCACGGATCGCCACAGAGCACCTGATCGATTGCGGGTGCAGAAAGCTGGTTCTCATGCGCGGGCCGATTCAGTATTCCAGCAGCCAGCAGCGCTACCAGGGGTATGTGGATGTCTGCAGAGAGCATCAGATCGAGCCGCTGTTTGTCAACAGCAGGTACAGCTATGACGAGGGTGTTCAAAGCGCGCGGGAGCTGTTCGAGCGGTATCCCGACACGGACGGGATTCTTGCCTCCACCGATCTGGTGGCGTTCGCCCTCTATAAAGTGCTTTATGAGCAGCACCGCAAGGTTCCGGACGATGTGATGATCGTGGGCTACGACGATGTGGGCCTGAGCCGCCTGATGATCCCGACCCTGACGACGGTGGCGCAGCCGATTGAAGAGATTGGCCGGCTGTGCGTACAGCTCATTGTGGAGCAGACGGAGCATGGCACGATCCAACAGCGGGAAAATATGCTGCCGGTTTCTTTGAAAATCCGGGAGACAACGAAACGAAAAGAAGGAGTTTGACCTATGAATAAACGGGTGTTTTTGATTGTTCTGGACAGCTGCGGCATCGGCGAGGAGCCGGACGCCGCGGAATATGGCGATGAAGGCAGCAATACGCTGGCCGCGTGCGCGACTAGTCCATATTTTCATATGCCCAATCTGCAGAAGCTCGGCCTTTTTAATATCGATGGGGTAGACTGCTGGCCGAAGGAGAGCTCTCCCACAGGCGCTTTCGGACGCTTGCAGGAGGCCTCTAAGGGCAAAGATACCACGATCGGCCATTGGGAGATTTCGGGCATTTATTCCCCGAAGCCCCTGCCCACGTACCCGGAGGGCTTCCCGGAGGAAGTCATCCGTGAGTTTGAAGAAAAAACAGGCCGCCGTGTGCTGTGCAACAAGCCCTATTCCGGTACGGATGTCATCCGTGATTACGGGAAAGAGCATGTGGAAACCGGTGCGCTGATCGTCTACACCTCCGCAGACAGCGTGTTCCAGATTGCGGCGCACGAATCCATTGTCCCGCCGGAGGAACTGTACCGTTACTGCAGAATCGCAAGAGAAATGCTCAAAGGAGAGCACAGTGTAGGCCGGGTGATCGCGCGCCCGTTCACCGGCGAGTACCCGAACTTCACGCGCACCTCGAACCGGCACGATTTCTCGATGGAGCCGCCGGCCGTGACGATGCTTGACCAGCTCAGCGAGAAGGGCTTTGATGTGATCGCCGTGGGCAAGATCAACGATATTTTTGTCGGGAAAGGCGTTACTGAGGCGATCGGCACCAAAAATAACGCGGATGGAATCGAGCGTACGCTCGGATACCTGCAAAAGGACTTTAACGGCCTGTGCTTTATCAATCTGGTCGATTTCGATATGCTGTACGGCCACCGCAACGACGTGGACGGCTACGCAAAGGCGCTTGCCTATTTTGATGAGAAGCTGCCGGAGCTTCTGGCGGGCCTGCGCGATGACGATCTGCTGATGATCACCGCCGACCATGGTTGTGATCCCTCCACACCGTCGACCGACCATTCCAGAGAATACATTCCGTGGGTGATTACCGGCAAACAGGTCAAAGCCGGCGCAAACCTTGGGACCAGTCCCACCTTTGCCAATATTGGCGCGACGATTCTGGAGTATTTCGGAGTAGAGCCGCGCATTACAGGCAAATCCAGCCTGAACGAAATTTTACGTTAATACGGAGGGAACAAAGATGTCAAATGTACCAACGCCCCATAACGCCGCGAAGGAAGGCGAGATTGCCAAAACGGTTCTGATGCCGGGCGATCCGCTGCGCGCGAAATTTATTGCAGAAACTTATCTGGAGAACGTCACCTGCTTTAATACCGTTCGCAATATGCTCGGTTTTACCGGCACCTACAAGGGGCGCCCCGTCTCTGTGATGGGCGGCGGCATGGGCATGCCCTCTGTTGGAATTTACACCTACGAACTTTTCAACTTCTATGGAGTAGAGAATATTATCCGCATCGGCTCGGCGGGCGGCTTGGCCGACACCGTTCAGCTGCGCGACGTGGTCGCCGGAATGGGTGCCTGCACCAATTCCAGCTTTGCAGAGCAGTACCGTCTGCCCGGCGCCTATGCGCCGATTGCGGATTACGGTCTTTTGAGCCGCGCGGTCAAGGCGGCGGAAGAACTGGGAATCCCGATGAAGGTCGGCAACGTCCTTTCCAGCGATACTTTCTATGACGATAACGAAGATGCCCTCCCGGCATGGAAGAAAATGGGGGTCCTTGCGGTGGAAATGGAAGCCGCGGCACTTTACATGAATGCGGCCCGCGCAGGGAAAAATGCTCTTTGTCTGCTCACTATTTCCGATCGTCCGCTGGCTGGGGAATCCCTCCCGGCCGAGGAGCGCCAGACCGGCTTTACCCAGATGATGGAGATTGCCCTCGCCCTTGCCTGACCGTTCTGTTTGGTTTTTAAAGCGGACCGCCCGGCCGGTTTTGGCGGCGTTCGGCTTCCGGAGATTCTCATCCCCCGTTCTCAAAGCCAGAAATACCGCTTTCCGGCGGTATATCATATTCAAAAAAATATCAGGAGGAAAATGTATGAAAAAGATTCTTGCACTTTTACTCGCAGCGTCGATGGCGATGTCCGCCACAGCCTGCTCCAGCGGAGCAGCAACCTCGAGCGCCGCACCGGCGTCCTCAGGCGAAACTTCCAGCGCGGCAAAAGCGGACTTCAAGGTTTCCATGGTCACAGATACCGGCGGTGTCAACGATCAGTCCTTTAACCAGCTTTCCTGGGAAGGCCTGCAGAAATTAAAGGCCGACAATGGCGCGGACATCAGCTATGCAGAGTCCAAGCAGGAAGCCGACTATGCGACAAACCTGGATAAGGCTGTCGATGACGAAAACAATCTGGTTTGGGGCGTTGGCTTTGCAATGGGCGACGCGATCCTGAATGCGGCAAAAGCAAACCCGGATGTTCAGTTTGCAATCGTAGACAACGCATACGAAGAGACCCCCTCCAACCTGACTGCGGTTGTGTTCCGCGCGCAGGAGCCCTCCTTCCTGGTAGGCTACATTGCGGCGAAAACCACCAAGACCAATAAAGTCGGTTTTGTGGGCGGCGTAAAGAGCGACGTTATCGATCAGTTTGAATACGGCTACAAGGCCGGCGTTGCTTACGGCGCAAAAGAGATGGGCAAAACTGTTGAGGTAGTTGCTCAGTATGCCGAAAGCTTCGTCGATTCCGCGAAGGGCAAGGCAATCGCTTCCAAGATGTTCTCCGGCGGATGCGACATCGTATTCCATGCTGCGGGCAATGTCGGCACCGGTGTCATCGAGGCCGCGAAGGAAGCGAACAAATACGCGATCGGCGTTGATAAGGATCAGGCTTTCCTTGCTCCCAACAACGTTCTGACCTCCGCTCTGAAGAAGGTTGACAAGGCTGTTGAAGAAGTCTCTAAAGAGATCATGGACGGCAAAGCAACCGGCGGCACCACCATCAGCCTGGGCGTTAAGGAAGAAGCAGCCGGCATCCCCGAGGAGCACAAGCTCATGGGCGAAGAGACCTACAAGGCCGCGGCTGCTCTGCAGGATCAGATCAAAGACGGCAAGCTGGTTCCCCCCGCAAGTGAAGAAGACTACAATACCTTTGTTAAAAACCTGAAATAATTGATTGCATCTGCACTTTTTTACGGAGGGGCGCCTTCGGGCGCCTTTCCCCGTAAAAGAGGGAACGGAAGGTTAGGGGAGATTTACTATGGAAATCAGTCCGGAATACGCAGTACAGATGCACGGTATTGTGAAAACATTCGGCTCCTTTTGCGCCTTGGATCAGGTGCATCTGGATGTCAAAAAAGGATCGATTCACGCCATTTTGGGCGAGAACGGCGCCGGTAAAAGTACCCTGATGAATGTGCTTTACGGCCTGTATCAGGCCGATGCCGGAGAAATCTTTTTAAACGGCGAGAAAGTCGCCATCAAAAATCCGAACGATGCCATTGCGCGCGGCATCGGAATGGTGCATCAGCATTTCATGCTGGTAGACAATTTTACGGTCACGGAGAATATCATTCTCGGCAAAGAAGTAACCGGCCAATTCGGTGTTCTCGACATGAAGAAAGCGCGCGAAGATGTTCTGAAGATCGTGAAGGAATACGGTCTTGAGGTAGACCCCGATGCGAAAATTGAAGATGTTTCCGTTGGAATGCAGCAGCGCGTTGAAATTTTAAAGGCGCTGTACCGCGGCGCGGATATCTTGATTCTGGACGAGCCGACTGCGGTTCTCACACCGCAGGAGATAGGCGAGCTGATCGAGATCATGCGTGGTTTGGCTGAAAATGGAAAAACCATCATCATCATTACCCATAAGCTCAAAGAAATCCAATCGTCATCCGATGTCTGCACGATCATTCGCCGCGGCCAGTATATCGACACGTTCCCGGTCCACGATGTGAGCGAAGAAGAGCTTGCGACAAAGATGGTGGGGCACCAGGTCAAGCTGGTGGTAGACAAAACGCCCGCCGAGCCTGGCGAAGTTGTTTTTGAAATTGAAAATCTGACAGTAAAGGACGAACGCGGACTCGAAGCAGTCAAGAGCCTTTCGCTTCGCGTGCGCAGAGGCGAGATTGTCGGAATTGCCGGCGTTGACGGAAACGGTCAGAAAGAGCTGGTAGAGGCAATTACCTGTCTGACAAAGGTGGAAAGCGGCACCATTCGGATCAATGGAACCGAAATCCAGAATACGACTCCGCGCAATGTCATTGAACATAAAATTTCAACCATACATGAAGACCGTCAGCGCCGTGGACTGGTGATGCCGTTCACCGTGGCGGAAAACACCGTGCTTGAAAAATACCGCAGCAGTCAGTTCAGCAGACGCGGCATGCTGCTGCTGGATAAAATCACAGCCTTTGCAAAGCGCCTTGTGGAGGATTACGACATCCGCCCGGCCGACTGCGAGGGGCACCCGGCGCGCGGGCTTTCAGGCGGCAACCAGCAAAAGGTGATCATCGCAAGAGAAATCTCGAACGACCCTGATCTGCTGATCGCCGTGCAGCCCACCCGCGGTCTCGACGTGGGCGCGATCGAGTATGTACACAAAATGCTGGTACAGGAGCGCGATAAGGGCAAGGGCATTCTGCTGGTTTCGCTGGAGCTGGATGAAATCCTGAATGTGGCCGATACCGTCTGCGTGATTTACGGCGGGGCGATTACCGGCACCTTTACACAGGAGGAAGCCGACGAAAACACGGTTGGACTATTAATGGCGGGAGGCAAGCGGAATGAAAACGCTGGTTAAGATACTGAAAAAACCAATCACCTCCACGCTGATTGCCGTGCTGTTCGGCTTTCTGGTAGCGGCGATTGTTCTGATTCTGGCGGGATATAATCCCATACAGGCGTTCGGCGCCCTGTTCAACGGGATTTTCTCCAAGCCCAAGTACATTTCGAATGTCATCATCAAGGCGACGCCTATTATCCTGACGGGCCTCTCTGTGGCGTTTGCCTATAAAACGGGCCTGTTCAATATTGGGGCCGAGGGGCAGTACATTGCAGGCACCGTGTTTTCCGTCCTTGTGGGCGTCAAGCTTGATCTGGCCCCGGTGTTCCAGATTCCGATCGTTGTGCTGGCCGGTGTGCTGGGCGGCGCTCTGTTTGGCGGGATGGTCGGTCTGCTGAAAGCAAGGTTCGGGATCCACGAGGTCATCACCAGCATCATGCTGAACTGGATCGGCCTGTATCTTTGCAATTTTATCGTGAATTCAGAGGCGTACCATAAGCCGAATTCCACCGCCAGCCTGCCGGTGAATGCGTCGAGCTACACGATGCTGCTTCCGCAGTGGAAAGCCTCCCCTGAGGGGATAGCAGTGCTGAAACCCCACCAGTGGCTGTACGATATGCTGGTGCGCACAGACGTGAATTTCGGGATTTTGATCGCGATCGTGATGGTCGCGGTGATCTGGGTTCTGCTGTACCGTTCCACAAAGGGGTATGAGCTGCGCGCCGTTGGCTTTAACCGCGACGCGGCGGAATTCTCCGGCATCAATGTCAGCCGCAACATCATCGACGCCATGCTGATCGCCGGTGCTCTTTCGGGCCTGGCGGGTGCGCTTGCAATTACGGGCACGGCGCCGCACGGCATCTCTACGCTGGCTGCGTTTGAAAACAACGGCTTCAACGGTCTTTCGGTGGCCCTAATCGCCGGTTCCTCTCCGGTTGGCTGTGTGTTTGCCGGTTTGCTGTTCGGCGGGCTGCTGTATGGCGGGCAAAGCGTTCAGCAGGTGGTTGGCGCACCGACCGAAATTATCAATATCATGATCGGTACGATTGTATTCTTTGTGGCCCTGACTCGGATTGTTCCGATTCTGGCAGACAGACTGGGAAAGAGGGGTACCGAACATGCTAACTAGTATTTTGCTTTTGGTTGGAATTACGATGATGTATTCCACCCCTCTGGTGTTCGGCGCGCTGGGCGGCGTGATTTCGGAGCGTTCCGGCGTGATCAACATCGGTATTGAGGGCATGATGACGATGGGTGCCCTGACCGCGGCGTCCGTCAGCTACTATACCGGCAACCCCTGGCTTGGCTTTCTGGCCGCAGGCGCAGCGGGCGCGGCGATTGCTCTGCTGCACGCCATCGCGTCCATTACCTTCAATGCGGATCAGACGATTTCCGGTATTGCTATCAACCTGCTCGGCCCTGGATTTGCGCTGTTCTTCTGCCGCCTGCTGTTTGACAATGCGGCAATGACGCCTCCCGTAAAAACGCTGCCGAAGCTGTTCGGCGAAAACGCGTTTCATGGCACACCTGCAGAGAGCCTGAATGTGGATGTCACCGTTCTTCTCGCTCTGATTGCTACGGTAGTCATCTGGTTTGTGCTTTACAAAACCAAATGGGGTCTCCGCATCCGCTCGGTCGGTGAATACCCGGCGGCGGCGGATACCCTCGGAATCAACGTCACCCGCACGCGGTATCTCTGCGTTCTGATGTCCGGCGTGATGGCGGGCTTCGGCGGCGCTTCCATGACGCTGGCGATTATCTCTCAGTTTAACCAGACAGCCATCAGTGGCCAGGGCTTTATTGCGCTGGCGGCGGTGATCTTCGGCAAATGGACACCGTATGGCGCGTACGGCGCTTGCATGCTGTTCGGCCTCGCGCAGGCCCTTACGGTCGTGCTTGGCGGCAGCGACAGCAGCGTGACCCTCCCAAGCCAGATTCTGGCCATGCTGCCGTATGTATTAACAATTATTGTGCTGGTCCTCTTCGTCGGTCGTTCCGTTGCCCCGAAGGCAGACGGAGTGCCCTACGAAAAAGGCGAACGCTGACAGAAGGAGAAACGTATGGAACTTGCTAAAATTGTCGGTACGGTAGACCATACCCTGCTCAAGCAGGTGGCCACATGGGAGCAGATCAAAGAGCTTTGCGACGATGCGATGCATTATCAGACGGCATCGGTCTGCATTCCGGCTTCTTATGTGAAACAGGCCAAGGAATATGTGGGCGACGCTATGCGCGTCTGCACGGTCATCGGCTTCCCGAACGGTTACTCCACCAGGGCGGTAAAGGTGTTCGAAACACAGGACGCCGTTCAGAACGGTGCGGATGAAATCGATATGGTCATCAATATCGGATGGGTCAAGGATGGGCTTTACGATCAGGTCACGGAAGAAATCAAACAGATCAAACAGGCCTGCGGCGGGCGTATCCTGAAAGTGATCGTGGAAACCTGCCTCCTGACGGAGGAGGAAAAAATCCGGATGTGCGAGGTCGTCACACGCTCCGGCGCGGACTTTATCAAAACCTCCACCGGTTTTTCCACCGGCGGCGCAACCTTTGACGATGTGGCGCTGTTTGCAAAGCATGTTGGCCCCGGCATCAGGATTAAGGCTGCCGGCGGAATCGCAAGCATGGAGGATGCGGAGCGCTTCCTTTCGCTCGGCGCTTCCAGACTGGGAACCAGCCGAATCATCCAGATCCTGAAAAACGAAGATTCCAGCGGGCAGTATTAGTACGGTCTGAATGTTTTTTCAGCAGGCAAAGGGCGGATCACAATCCGCCCTTTGCCATCACAGCAGAAAGAAGGAGCCTTACATGAACGACAAAGAACTGGTGAAAGCGGCGATCGAAGCGCGTGAAATGGCCTATGTGCCGTACTCCGGGTTTGCTGTGGGCGCAGCGCTTCTGACTGCCGACGGGAAGCTGTACCAGGGCTGCAACATTGAAAACGCGGCCTATACCCCCAGCAACTGCGCGGAGCGTACGGCCTTTTTCAAGGCGGTGAGCATCGGCGAGCGGGACTTTGCCGCGATCGCGATTGTCGGCGGGAAGCACGGGGCGCCCATCAGCGAGTACTGTGCGCCCTGCGGCGTATGCCGGCAGGTGATGATGGAATTCTGCGACCCGGACACTTTCCGGATTCTTCTGGCGAAAAGCCCGGAGGAATGGCAGTCTTACACGCTGAAAGAGCTGCTTCCGCTTGGTTTCAGCGGCAAAGACCTTGACAGATAATACGGATTTTCCATCAAACAGGCAAACAAAAGTGTTGTCTGCTATTTCGTGAGAAATCAGCATCAATATCGTGCTCCACTTTCAAAGTGATGCAGCGATCAGTCCGACGATTCGATTTGGAAAAGGGTGACCCACAGTGAGAATGTATGATATTATTGAGAAAAAGCGGGACGGCGGGGAACTGACCAGGGAAGAGATCGAGTTTTTCATCCGCGGCTATGTTTCCGGCGATATTCCGGATTATCAGGCCTCCGCGCTTTTGATGGCGATCTATTTTAAAGGGATGACCGAGGAGGAAACCGCCACGCTGACGATGAGCATGGCGAATTCCGGCGATACGGTCGATCTCTCTTCCATCCCGGGCATCAAGGTGGATAAGCACAGCACCGGCGGCGTTGGGGATAAAACCACGCTGGTCATCTCGCCGATCGTGGCGTCGCTCGGCGTTCCGGTTGCGAAAATGAGCGGACGGGGCCTTGGGCACACCGGGGGAACGGTCGACAAAATGGAGTCGATCCCCGGCATGCAGACCTTCCTTGACCGTGAGCGCTTTTTCGATATCGTCCGCAAGGTCGGCGTCAGCGTGATCGGTCAGTCGGGCAATCTGGTGCCCGCCGATAAAAAGCTGTATGCCCTGCGCGACGTTACCGCCACGGTAGACAGCATCCCGCTGATCGCCTCGAGCATCATGAGCAAGAAGATTGCGGCGGGCTCCGACTGCATCCTGCTGGATGTCAAGGAGGGCAGCGGCGCGTTCATGAAAACGGTGGACGATTCCATCCGACTGGCCGAAGCGATGGTCTCCATCGGCGAGCATGTTGGCCGTAGGACGGTCGCGCTGATCACCGACATGAGCCGCCCGCTCGGCAATGCCATCGGCAATTCGCTCGAAATCTGCGAGGTGTGCGATACGCTGAAGGGTCACGGCCCTACCGATCTGACGGCGATCTGCATTGAGCTGGCCGCCAACATGCTGTATCTGGCGGGCAAGGGCAGCATTGAGGAATGCAAGCGCATGGCACAGGGGCAGCTTCACAATGGCGAAGCCTATGAGCGCCTGAAAGAGATGGTGGCGGCGCAGGGCGGCGACATCGCTGTTCTGGACGACAACAGCAAATTCCAGCAGGCCAAGGTGCGCCACGAGGTTTACGCCCAGCAGGACGGCTGGTTCTACGCCATGGATACCGAGAAATGCGGAATTGCCTCTGTAGAGCTTGGGGCCGGGCGCGAGAAGAAGGATGACCCCATCGATTACAGTGCCGGAATCATCCTGAAAAAGAAGGTGGGCGACAAGGTGCAAAAGGGTGAGCCACTCGCCGTGTTTTACACGTCCGATCCCTCCCGCTGTGCACAGGCAGAGCGCCTGTTTGAAAGCGCCGTCACGATCCGTGACGGGGCGCCGGAAGAGATTCCGCTGATCTACGCGCGCGTTACGCGCGACGGTGTGGAGCGGTATTAACAGAGGCGGCCACGTGTAAAAAATCAATCTGGTCTGCAGGTGTTTGACAAGTTCATCATCAGATGATTTGCATTTGCACCTGGCAGCGCAAAAAAGGCTGAGAAACGAGATCTCGTTTCTCAGCCTTTTGCTGTGTTTAGAATATTTGGTTTCATTGTGCGGCCGCAGACCTTGAACTGATGGGAATCACACAGTGGAAGGCTTCGTTCTCCACCTCCACGCTGCGGATGCACACCCGAACCGAAAAGGCCCGGTTCAGGTTTTCCTCACTGATGACCTCGGTGCTTTCCCCGTAAACGCAGGTGCCGTCGCGGTTTAAAATCAGCGCGTCGTCTGCAATCTGCAGGGCGTGATCGGGGTAGTGTGTGTTGATCACGGCAGAAATCCCGCGCTGGCGCGACAGCTCCTGAATGCAGTTCAAAACGGTGAGCTGGTTTTTAAAGTCGAGATTCGATTCCGGCTCGTCTAAAATCAGCATGGCGGGGTTCGAGGTCATGGCGCGGGCAATCAGCACCATCTGCAGTTCACCGCCGCTCATTTCGTTGCACTGTTTGTCTTTCAGGCCGAGAATGCCGATCGATTCCATGCAGGCGAGTGCCAGCTTTTCATCCTCCGCGCTTGGCAGCTCGAACATCTTTAGGTGAGCCGACCGGCCCAGTGTGACCATTTCTTTCGCCGTGTAAGAAAATACGGAGGTTTTCGCCTGCGGGACATAGGCGATTTTCTGCCACAGCTCCCGTTCCGGTATTTGCCGCAGAGGGGTACCGTCCAGCAGGCTCTCGCCGCTGTTCCATTTCAGCATCCCCATCATGCAGCGCAGCAGAGTGGTTTTTCCCACTCCGTTTGAGCCGAGAATGCTCAGAACCTTGCCGCTTTCCACATGCAGGCAGATGTTTTGCAGCACCTGCCGTTCTGTACCGGGGTAACGGTAGCAGCCGTTTTTCACTTCAAAAGTCATAGCTGAGTTCCTCCCGTCTTTCTCAAAAGAACAATAAAGAACGGAGCGCCGATGACGGCGGTCAAAATAGAAATCGGAATTTCGGCCGCGGTGGCGCTGCGGGCCAGGGTGTCGATCACCACCAGAAAGATGGCGCCAAAGCTGATGCTGACCGGCACCACATTTTTATTGTTGCTGCCGAACAGCATTCTGGCAACGTGCGGAACAAGAAGCCCGACCCAGCCCACCTGCCCGCACATGGAAACACACGACGCGGTGACAAAGGTAGCGGCAAACATGATCATCAGCCGGATTCGCTTGACGTTGACGCCCAGAGAGCGGGCTTCGTCGTCGCTGAGCGCCATGATGTTCAGCCGCCAGCGCAAAAAGAAGATGACCAGCGTTCCCACAAGGATAAACGGCAGCCCCAGCATCAGGCTGGAATAGCTGATTCCCGTTAGACTGCCCATTAGCCAGTAGGTGATGCTCGGCAGAACATCCTGCGGGTCAGCCACGTATTTCACAAGAGATACCAGGGCCTGAAACAGCGACGAAACCACCATGCCGCTCAGCACGACCATGATGATCGTGCTTTTGCCCTTCTGGCGGCTGATGAGGGTGGTCAGTATGATCGCGCACATGCCGAAAACCAACGCAGAGATTTGAACCGCAAGCAGATTTTTCGAGAACATCAGGGCCAGCGCCGCGCCGAAGGAAGCGCCGCTCGCAACCCCGAGCGTATCCGGGGTCGCAAGCGGATTGGTGAACAGCCCCTGAAAGGCCGCGCCGGAAACAGCCAGTCCCGCGCCGATGAACATCGCCAGTATCACGCGCGGCAGGCGAACGCCGAACAGCACGGAAAGCTGTGTGGAGTCCATTTCCGCGGCAGTTCCTGTCAGGGGAGAGAACAGAACCCTCACGGTATCCGGAACGCTAATGTAATACCGCCCGATGCCAAGGCATATGACTGCAACCACAAAGGGAAACAGCAATAAAAGGAGTTTGCTGCGAATACTCAGCGTTGCCCTGCTCATTTCTTCAAACCGGAAGCCTCGCTGGAGGGATTGAAAATCTGCTGGAGCTCTTCGTCACTCAGATCGTAGCGATAGAATCTTTTATAGTACTCCTTGACTTCCTTCTCCATGTCGACATCCTTGAACAGCTCCGGCTGGTTTTTCGTGGCGAGCCACTTCATGGCCAAAGGCGTGTCGGAGGCCGGCGGGAACCAGCGGTACATGCCGAGCGGGAATTTGTAGACCTTTTTGTCCTGAACCGCCTTTACCTTGCTCCAGTCAAAGCCTTCGATGGAGTTGTTGTACAGGTCGTCGGGCTGGTAAGGGGAAAAGTTCGTGATGTAAATCATATCAGGGTTCCACTGATAGATCTGTTCCATATTGATTTCTGCCTGGCCCTTCAGGTCTTTTGCCACGTTTTCCGCGCCGGTGGTGTCAAGCCAGTACTGGCCGAAGAAATTGCTGCCAGAGGTTTTGATGGTGCCGTTGTCATAACGGAACAGAATCAGCACCTTCGGCTTTTGGATAGAGTCGCCAGCCGCCTTGATAACGCTGGTAACCTCGTCCTCCACCTGATAGCCGTAGTCCGCGATCTGTTTGGCTGTGTCGGCCTGGCCGAGCACCTCGCCGAGCAGCGTGACCCAGTTGTCGAAGGTTTCTACCGTGTTAAATTTGAATTTGCTGGTGCTGAAACCGACTGCGGGAATCCCGGCCTTGGTCAGCGCTTCGTAGTCCGCTGTGTTATCGGCGGAGTAGAATACAACGTCGGGCTTCAGCTTTAACACCTCTTCAATGTTGAGGTTGCCGTCCTTCAGAAAATCAGTGGTCGCATTCAGAATTTCAGGATGGATATTCGGCAGAATGGAGTTTTTCGCCGCCGCCATGGAGGAAGGGTCCATGCCGACCACCTTTTCCGCTGCGCCGTCGAACAGGGCCACAACAGAGGGGAGGGGCATGATGGAGGAAATGACGATGCGATTGACTTCAGCGGGAAGCTCGATCGCATTCCCCGCGTGGTCTGTCACCGTGCGGGTACCGCCTGTCTGTGCGGAGGAAACCGCCTCAGAGGAGGTCTGGTTTGCAGTGCCCGCGCAGCCCCCAAGGGCCGAGGTCAGCATAATTGCGCTGACTGCCGCAGAGAGGATTCTTTTTGAGAACTTGAACATGTTCTACCAACTTTCCTGACCGGTGCCTGCCTGAATGCAGAGTGAGGAAATGCGTTCAGGCCGTCGCCGGTTTCTTTTTTATTATAATAAACGCCTTTCGGCGATCATTATCGTATTTCAGCAAGGAACGCGTTGAACCGTTCCCCAATGCAGCTGACCGGCGGCATGCCGGACATTTTACTGGAGATGCAGTACGAGGGCAGATCGAAAAAATCCACCTCAGTTTCCGGATGAATCAGCATGCGCAGCATCGGGTCGCCAATAATCCTGCGGTATTTTCCGCAGTTGATGGCCTCTTCGATTTTCTGCTCGTCCTCTAAATTCAGGATGTTTGTTTCCGAGAGTTTGGATTCTGTGCCAAACAGACAGCCGCAGTCTGCGGTAAGGCCAAAGTCGGCTTCCAGCCCCAATTGAACGCTCCGGCAGAGGATTTCGTCCCCCAGCACGAGGATATCAGTTTCTCCGCCCGCTGCGCACGGAACCAGGGATTTCTGTTCGTTCAGGCAATTATGTACGGCTTCAAGCCAATTCTCCTGCGCTTTTCTCCCGATTGGGATTTGAACAAGGTAAGGGATGCCGAACCGCTGTTCCATAGAGCGGGCAGGCTGCAGGCCGGACTGCGAAACCACCAGATTCAGAGAAGCCTGTGCGGCATTTTGAATTGTCTCCATCGTCAGGCCGTCGCAAAAGCTGGAGACAAGCTCCAAACCATTCTGCGTAAGGGCTGCTTTGAGGTCGCTCGCCGCACTGCTCCCAAAATCCAGCGGGGTCAGTCCCAGCAGATTTACTCCATTCGGTATCTTCTGCTCCGGCATTCGAGTAAAGCGTTCCATCAGCGCAAGGCAGGCCTCTGCAATTCCGTCGGAATAATATCTGGTTCCGGTGGTGTCAAAGCCAAGGCACGGAATCCCGGTGCGTGCCTCAATATCGGCGGCAATTCCCTTCATGTCCGTGCCGATCACCATCGGAACCGGGCTGCCGATCAGCACGATCAGCTCCGGATTCAGGCTTTCGGTAGCGTCCAGAACCTTTTGGATCATTTTTTCATCGTCGCCCAGAATCGCATCGATTTCGCGCAGGCCGGAGCAGAAGATCGCGGTTTTCGATCCATACCAGCGCGGCTCGTCATACCCGGTATAATTGCCGGTGCAGCCGGAAGCGTCGTGGATCACCGCAACGCAGTTCAGATCAAAAATCGCAGAGCACACCCCCGAATAATCAGGTGAAAATGGGGGGAGCTTCACGCAGAGTTTACCCAATTCTGATTACACCACCAATCCATAGTCTTCAATCAGCACGCGCAGGTCAATCACAGTATCCGCGGCCTCTTCCATCAGCTCCATCAGCCTTCGGATGCCGTAATACCCGAACAGACCCTCGTCGGCAAATAAATCGACCACATGCTCAGAGCCGGAAATGTAAGCGGCATTCACGCCGATGGAAAGGCTGTCCGGAAAGCGCCTGTCGAATTTTACGATGTCGTTGTGCTCCGGCTGTAAAATCTCCACCGTGGGCATATGCTCCGTTACCCATTCAAAGGCTTCGCGGTCAGACGGAATAACCTCCTGCGCAAAGATTCTGTGAACGGTAAAGCCGTATTTGCCGAGCGCCTTTGCCAGACTGAACGGGCGCACCACGGCGGAGGAATCGAGAATCAAGGGCAGCTTGCCCAGCTTTTTTACCGTATGTTCAACGGCTTTTTCGGCAGCTTGTCTGTCCGTAGTCAGATCATAAGCGGCAGAGGTGTTTGGGCGAAGGAACTCGTGAATGCCCCGATATTGCTCAGCAACCATATCCAGATCGTAACTGACCGGGAAAAACCGGTAGGGGATTCCACAGCGCGCTTCCATTTCTTTTGCGGCCTTCATTCCGGGAGGCATTAATACCAGATTGGCGGAGCTTTTGGCCATTTCCTGCCACTTGTCAAAATCCTGATACTGGCTGACGTGACGCAGGCCGGAAACGCCCTCCTGCGCCAGCATTTTGTGCAGCTCGCATTCTGGGTCGACCGCAACCAGATTGCCGATGCTGTTGACCCCGCCGTCACGCTCAGGCTGTTTTGAGAGCAGGCTGTAAATCCTTTTTTGAATCCCGATCGGCGGCGGTTCGTCCGAACCAAGAGTGATCGGGTTCATGTGCGCCATGCGGAACTTGATATCGGGGTGGCGCAGCTCCAGCTCGGCTTCTGCTGCATCGCAGTCCGTGCCGATCAGGTCGTCCAGGCAGCTGACAAATACGAACATGGCGCGCGGGCGTTTTTTCAGCACGCGCAGCAGTTCCTCCACCGCGTTTAGAATCAGATCGTCGTACCCGTTGATGATGTCGCTCTGATCCACATAATAGTAAGAAATCCGGTCTTTCAGTCCCTGCTTGAGTGCGCCCAGCGCGCCGTGCCGGCCGCAGGCAAAGGGACAGATGAAAAGCTGGTAGCTTTCTGGGGCGAGCATCCCCATGCGGACAACACCCCATCCGCCGTGGGCAGGGGTGGCATAATGCAGCGTGGATTCAAAGCACCCGCAGCTATTCATGGCGGCACACCTCCATTACCTTTGAAGCAAGGTCTAAGTATTCCTTTGCCATTTCGCAGTCGGGGAACGCCTCAATCACTGTTTTTCCATCGTTTTCGGCACGCTGTACATCCGGGCTGCGCGGAACCACTTTTACAATGTCGGTTCCGATTTCCTGGGCCGCTTTCTGTACCAGCTCCAGCTCGTTTTCAATGTTCCGTGAATTGAGAATTATGCCGGAAAATTCCGCGTAACCGCGATTCCCGAAATTTTTGATCGCCTGCGAAATATTGCAGGCGGCATATAAAGACATCATTTCACCGGAGGTCACAATAAAAACGCGGTCTGCGTATCCGCCGCGGATGGGCATGGCAAAGCCGCCGCATACCACATCTCCCAGCACATCGTAGAAGACGATATCCGGCCGATACACCTCGTAGGCGTTCAGCTCCTCCAGCTTGTTGAAGGCCGTAATAATGCCGCGGCCCGCGCATCCGATGCCCGGAGTCGGCCCGCCGGATTCCACACAGATCACGTTGGAAAATCCGGAGAACGCAATGTCCTCCAGCTTCAGGCCATTCCCTTTTTCACGAATCTGATCAAGCACGGTAGGGATCCGGCGGCCTTTCATCAGGTTTTTCGTAGAGTCGGCCTTGGGGTCACACCCGATCTGCATGACCCGGTAGCCTTGCAGAGCCAGTGCGGCGGAAAGGTTCGAGGTTGTTGTGGATTTCCCGATTCCGCCCTTGCCATAAATGGCGATTTTATACAAGTCTGTCACATCCAATCCTGCACATCACTGGGTTAGTTAAAACTAACATTCGGACACAATAAAATGAAACTGTGTCCGCCCTCATAATCAGAATGGATAGAAGAAAATCAATTCAGATGAATTTTGTTAGCTATACCTAACTTTATAAATTAGCATAGCAAAGCGTTTTTTGAAAGTCAATGTCCAAATCAAATAAATTCCATTTTGACTATTTTTATCCAGATTTGGAGAGCGGATATTAGATAATATGATCATCAGAGCGCGCTTCCCTTGACAGGGATAAACAGCTTCGATAGATCTGCACCTTCGTGCTCCAGCAGCCGGATTTTTTTATCGATGCCGCCGGCGTAACCGGTCAGGCTGCCGTTTGACCCCACGACCCGGTGGCAGGGGATGATGATGGAGATGGGGTTGTGACCCACAGCTCCGCCGATTGCCTGCGCCGACATGTGCTTCTGATTCATCCGGGCCGCCACTTTTTTGGCAATCTCTCCATAAGTGGTGACTTCGCCATAGGGAATCTCGCAGAGAATTTCCCATACCGCTCTGCGGAAGTCGCTTCCGTTTGGGGCCAGGGACAGCTCGGCAATTGCGGGTTTTTGGCCGGAAAAATACTTGTCCAGCCATTCTTTTATGGCGGTGAAGATCGGCAGATCGGGGCTTTCGATCATGGCTTGCGCCACGCTGCCGCCAAAGTACTTTTGATCCTGTATCCACAGGCCGACAAGGCTGTTGCCGTCGCTTGCCAGCGTAATTGTTCCTACGGGTGATGAATGCTGTGTTGAATAAAACATATTTCCCTCCTGTTTTTAGAAAGAGTTCCATAGATTCACCGTCGCATAGCTGCGCCAGGGCCGCCACGTTTCAGCCAAATCCAATATTTCCTTTGATGTACGGGGGGCGAGTGCTTTTTGAATGCCGTAATCCGTGTGCGGGAAAGCGTCGGTCCATCCCATCGCGCGCATGGCAATGTACTGTGCCGTCCATGGCCCAATACCGGAAAGTTCCATCAGCTTTTGCAGCTCTGCTTCCGGCTGAGGGCAGAAGCTGAAATCGATGGTTCCCAGCACAAAGGCCCGCGCCAGCTCCAGAATCGTATTTGCCCGCGCTCCGGTAATTCCGAGCGGGCCGAGATGGTCGCCGATCGTTCCGTCAAAAGCAAGCATTGCTTCCGGTGAGGGAAAGGTATGAGTCAAGCCCTCAATACCGGTCTGAATGGAGGTGCCGTAAGCCGCCACAAGCCTTGCGGCTAACGTGCGCGCGCCTTTTACGGTAATCTGCTGCCCAAGCACTGCCCGCACAGTCATCTCGAAGGGGTCAAAGCTGCCGGGTACACGGGTGCCCCGAACGCAAAGGCCGGGACGGATCTGGTTCATGGAAGCAAGACCTTCGTAGACCGCATCCGGGTCACAGTATAAGTCGAACAGGTGACGAATCCGGGAAAGCACTTGTGGCAGCACAGGCAGCAGGGAATCGTTCAGTGAAACAGTCAGCACGTTTTTTTGCGGCTGATGGCCTATCCGCACCCAGCCATACACCTGCCGGTCACCGGTTTTCAGGCGCACGGTGCGCAGATACTCCCCGTTGCTGACGATTTCCACACCGGGGATCGCGCGCAGCGCCAGAAAGTCCAGTATCTGCTGCCACTGATAGGGTGGGCGGTACCCTAACGCTACGGTCACATCGCTGTGCGGTTCTTTTTTGCCCGCAGCCTGCCGGCGAAGTGCGGTAGGAGCAAGCCGGTAATGCTTTTGGAAAAGGTCATTAAAGCGCCGTAAACTGCCGAAGCCGGAGGCCATCGCAACGTCGATGACCGAAAGCTCTGTGTCCGTCAGCAGATTTTTAGCGAGCAGCAGTCGGCAGGTTTGCAGGTATTGAATGGGAGTGACATGGTATTCGGCCGCAAATGCCCGGCGCAGGTGGCGGTCTGTGCAGCCAAGCTGCCCGGCCAGCTCCGCCATGCTTTGCTCGCTCCCGCAGTTTTCTTCCAGCAGCCTGGCAGCCCGGTGCGCAAGAGAGGAAACGGCGTCCACACGAGCGCTGCCTGGGGCAAGCTCCGGGCGGCATAAAAGGCAGGGGCGAAAACCGGCCTGTTCCGCCGCGGCCGCGGTGGTATAAAAAGAGCAGTTTTCGGGCTTTGGCAGCTTTGCCCGGCACACCGGGCGGCAATAAATGCCCGTCGTGGATATTCCCACGAAAAAGCGTCCGTCAAATCGTGCATCTTTGGATTCAAATGCCGCATACCGAGCCCTGTCTTCAGCTGTCTGCATCATCACACCTCCTTTTGACTGGAATGAATATCATGAATTTGAAATTGCTCTTCAAAGAGCCTTGAAATCATCGCGATCACCAAGATGATTCAATGCTCTCTCAGGTGCCCAAAGCTTTGCTTTGGTTTGCACCGTGAGGTTATTATATCATCTATTTCTTCAAAAGCCAGCCATTTTCGGACATGCATATACAAAGATTTCGATTGTACCTCCGGCGTTCACAGCCCTGTGCAGGATACAGCCAGAGTGCACGATTTCAGTGAACTGCAGTATTAAGCCAAAAGCATTCCTGTTTTTACAAAATTTTAAAAAAATGATAAAGTGAAAAAGAGTAAGTTTGGTAAAATTAGGCAATATAAACAATGGCGAGGATCCAAAATTCTATCTTCTGAAAACGTTCCATATATTGAAATCCTTTTGAAAACAATATACTATAGTGAGTAAATGGATTGTTATAAAAATATCCATCACAGACTACCAAAATCATATCGAGATAAAGGAGAGAAGAAAATGGGCAGATTAGACGGAAAAGTAGCAATTATTACCGGAGCGACTTCAGGCATGGGCAGAGATACCGCTTATGTATTTGCAGAAGAGGGCGCGAAAGTCGTAATTACCGGAAGAGATGAAGCGAGAGCGAAAGAAGTCATAGAGACAATCAAAAAAAGCGGTGGAGAAGCATCCTATGTCATCGCTGACCTCTCCGACAGGCAGTCGTTGGATCAGATCGTGGACGAGACACTTGAAAAATATGGAACGGTGGACATATTATTCAATAACGCCGGGCTGCTCAGTATCAAGAGCTCCATCGATGTTCCCATTGAAGAATGGGATAAAATCATGCAGGTCAACCTGACGGCCGCTTTGCTTTTATCGAAGAAGGTTGCCCCCATCATGAAAGCGAAGGGACAAGGCTATATCATCAATACAGGGTCTATCGCGGGAACCTCGGCACGGTGGGGCGCGGCGGCCTATTGCACCTCTAAGCACGCGATGAACGGATTGACAAAAGCACTGGCCCGTGAATTGGGGCCGGAAATCCGGGTGAACGCCATTCTGCCCGGAGCAATTAGCACGGCGATGCTCGACAGCGCAGGCGGGGAAGCCGCTGTAGGAGGGATGAAAGAGATGTCCCCCCTGAAACGGATTGGTCAAGGCAGAGAAATCGGAACCGTGGCGCTGTTTTTTGCGACGGAGGATTCCTCCTTTGTCACAGGGCAGCTTTTGCGGGTTGACGGCGGAGTCGATTGCTGATGTAAACCACAAGAGCGGTATTTTATCCAAATCAAATGGTTCCGGCCGCTTTTTCAGGATGTTGAACTTTTCAGAATGACGGTGGAATCAAGATGAGAGGGGCCAACAAGAGAATTCTCTTGTTGGCCCTTGTGTTATTTGTGCTTCTGTAAACGGTTTAGCAGCAGTCGGCAAACGGCATTCCTTTCAGCTGTTCGGTTTATATGTGGATACGAGATAGAACAGCCGGTCTTTCACGATGTTCTTCACAGGGGTCGGCACTTTTTTACACTCTTCAATCGTATTGAGTACCACGTTTTTGACGCTGATGCGGGAATGCCCGACTTTTTTCATCGCTTCGATCGCGGTGACCTCTGAACGCGAGCTTCGAATCAGCGATTCCATCAATCTGGGAAAGGAATCGATGTATTCCTTCCGGATTCCATAATTCACATCAATGGCGACATAGTTCTGAAAGTTCAGAATTTTGCTTCCATTGGGGTTGCTCTGAAGAACGATCAATTCGATTTCGCCGGAGTATTTCCAGTTCAGCCGGCCTTCCAGATTGTTTTTAAAGTCGACAAAGGCTTTATCGCTGAAATACCAGTCGGCGCCGTACTTTCGGTCCAGCTTGCGATACCCGTTCGTCTTGGCCAGCTCCGAATCATTGGTGTATCCCACTGCGTAAATCGAGCAGAGCTTCCCGGAATTGTAATGGATATAATCAAATTCATCGATGATCTCTTTGGCGCCCTGCAGGCTCGGCCGGACAAACAGCAGGATCACGATGTGCTGTTCCCCAAGCTCGCGCTCTATTTTTTCGATCTGTTCATAGGTGTTGACTGCAAACATACGCTTCCTCCGACCAAGTATGTTTTTTGATGCCAGGGGCTTTGTTCCGCTTTGGAAAAACGGGGATTACCCAAATTGTACCATAGAAAGGCGGGCCTGTCACTTCATTTTGCTAGGGAGTAGCCCTGCGGGATTTGCGGCCCGAACCCGCACCGGGTTTGAGCCTCTCATCTGCCTAAGAGCGAATCAAAAGCCCCAAAACGAAGGTTTCGTTCCGGGGCTTTTCCTGAATCATTTCTATGCGACGCCCTGATAGATCAGCAGTTCCAGCAGAGAAGATAATACATTGCCCTGCGTGATCAATTCAAAGTTGGGCCCGTGCTCCTCGCGGTAAATGCGCAATGCCTGCAAAATAGCGATTTTGTTGTGCGGCTCCGGCTGAACCTTAACGGCATACTCCGCGCCATTGATGGTCATCGTGACGGTATAGCTTGCTTCCAGCGGTTCGGAACGGGCTTTTCTGATCAGGGAGCTGTGAAGGCTTTCAAACTGGTCTTTCTTTAGCTGCCGAATAATCATTTTGATACTTCCTTTCTGTATGTCGCCCGACATTGCTTGAAAGGAGTTGCAGTGTATGGTACAATATTTACACTGCATTTGCCCTTGGGCATTTGTCGGTTGGGGAAGTGGCGTGTTACTTTGCTGAGTGGGCGCCGCTTCCTTTCATTTTTTGAGGTCATCCTTCAACTTTTTAATCCCGCGCCGGGCAGCTTCCATTTTGTTGACGTTTTCCTGCTCACAGTAAGCGTCTAAAATCTGTTTGCACTCTTCGTCATACTTTACTGCCATTCGGTACAGCTTTGGATTATCTGTTTTGGGGCCTCTCTTTTTACCCGTTTCCAGTATAACACCTCCCAGTAGAATAGGGTTACCTTGATTATAAGGGCGGGTGACCCTATTTGTCAACTGTTTATTTGGAATATTTTGAAAAAAACAAAAATCCGAACTACTCGCTAAAGGGAGACCGTGTTGGAGAGTGATTTCTTTCGCTGCCAAATCATCCTCTTTCTCCTTCCTTTCTGTATGTCGTCCGACATTGCTTGAAAGGAGTTGCAGCGTATGGTACAATATTTACACTGCATTTGCCCTTGGGCAATTGTCGGTTGGGGAAGTGGCGGCTTGCTTTGTTGAGTGTGCGCCGCTTCCTTTCATTTTTTGAGGTCATCTTTTAACTTCTTAACCCCGCGCCTGACCGCTTCTGTTTTTGGAACATTCTCCTGTTCGCTGTAAATCTCGAGGATTTTGATACATTCATCGTCGAACTTAACGGTCATTTGATGCGCTTTGGGGTTGTCCGTTGGACGGCCCATCTTTTTTGTTCCCAAATTATCACCTCGCTTCGGGACTCCCTAAGTATAGCATTTGCGGAGTCCGAAAGTCAAGATGATAATAGGATAAATTTGGAAAAAAGAATCCCGTTTCTTCGTGGGTGATTCGGGCTTTATGTATTGTAAATTCATATGTGATATCTGCCGTTGAGAGGGATGGATATAGCACAAAAGACCGCCGATGAAATCGGCGGTCTTTTTCTTTGCTTGGGGTGGGGGAATAGGACTTGAAGAAATCCATTCAAGGTTTTCGGGCGACATCGACAGGGGCCAACGATCCCTTTTTGAAAAGACGGGTTAAAAATGGATCAACAGCCTTCTGTCATACCATCCCCAATTTTGACATGGCTTTGAAAAAGAGATCTGCTTCCCCGTTAGGATTGGCATTTCGTGTAGCTTGAATATCGTACCATGCATATTCAAGTCCATGCACAATAATCGGGATGCTTTTGCCAAATTTGTTTTTTAGAAACAGTTCTTCCTGCAGGCTTCTTGCTACATTGCTTACTATAGTCAGCAGCTCATAATGACCGACAGGCCCTTTTCCTATGTATTTAAAATCGGCGTCATAACAGTTTTCGTCTTCATATCCAATATTTTTAATACCATTTTCTTTATACCACTCAAATAAGATTTGGGCTCCTTGATTTTTTTCATAGGTGTCGATAATAGGGTGTTCGTTTTGGCGCCAAAAAGCATAATTCCATCTTTCTTCACTCAGTTCGTCTGCTTCTTCACAGTCGGCTTCGGTGTTGTAACTGATTACAAAATCGGTTACATTGGAATAACCGCCATATTCTTTCGCTTCATTGGATTCCACACAGAAAGAAATTGCATAGATGGATTGATCGTCCCAATCAGATAGAATGCTTTTCACTTGTTCGTAGAGGTACTTTTCTATATCAATCATTATGATCCCTCCGTAATATCAAGAAATAAACTGCCATTTTACAATACGGTATCACATCGTGTCAAAGGAAGTCAACTGCCAAACATTTGAAAAGTATCTGATTCGAGAGGCAGGGTTCAGCTATGGGCACGCTCAGCCCGCATTCCACAAATCCCTCCGTTTTTTCCTGTACGGTGGTTCCCGTTCGGTTTCTCCACATCTGTAGCAGGGTTCGACCCCTTTACCACGTGGGAGCAAATATCTTCACAAGCCCAGTAAACGCCGAACAACCGCCATTTCTGGCGGCTGTTCAAAGAAATTTGATTGTATTTACAGTAAGATCGATTGAAATTTGCAGCACGCCTGCTATTCTTTTTTGGCCTTCCTTTTCAGAATCACAAAGCTCAGTCCGGCCGTAATCAAATATACTGCTGCAAACACAACGCCGGTGGTGATCTCTGTCGGATACGGCGCGGCGATACTTCTGAAACAAACGGCGACAATCAGACTGAGCGGCATAAATACGGCCAGCAGAATATTCAGCCAATTTATCGCAAACGACGCTTTTGCGCCTGATAACAGCGTGCCGATGAAATATCCCGCCACGCCAACGGCCTGAATAATCATAGATCCCCAAATAATGTCCGCCGTCTGCTGTTCATACCAACCGCCGAACGCGCAAAACAGGCCGATCGCAAGAAAGGCAGTGGATGCGATGTACAGGATTTTGCTGGTTAAAACGGCGTGCGCTCCCTGGTCATTGACCGCCGGCTCGATGCCTCTAAGGATATAATCCGTCGTCACATCGAAATATTCACTCATAATGATGACCTTATCCAAATCGGGGACGCTCTGCTCGCTTTCCCATTTGGATACGGCCTGACGCGATACGCCAACCTTGTCTGCCAGCTCCTCCTGTGAGATTCCCTTTGCTTTTCTCAAGTTTTGAATTCTGTCCGCGATGTTCATGACTGACACCCCTTTCGTTTGGTAATGTCATTATAAGAAATCCGGCGGTTGCGCCGCCACCATCTGCACTTGGAGATCTGTCAACCGGTGGTTGCAACGGCGTTTTTATGCCGGATGATCATAAATCCCGGCTCAAAACTGCTCGACAAATTTTATTTTGTCCGTATCGTATGGTTATATTAAGCTGACATGTATCATCATACCATACGACCGGCTGCTCTACATTGCGATCATACGCTTTGCCCCCGCTTGAGCCTTGAAGTGACAAAATACAGAATGCCTGCCAGTACAGGGAATATTGCCGTAAAGCCAAACATCCCGCCATATCCAAAAATGGTAGAGATAAATCCGGCCAGAACTGCTCCGGCACCGATTCCACCGTCGAAGCCGGTAAAAAACGTCGCGTTGGCTGCGCCTGTTCTATCCTTGGGTACGTTTACAATCGCCATGGTCTGCAAACTTGCCTGTGCCGCACCGATCCCGATTCCATAGATTGATCCGCAAATCAAAAATAAGACAAGGCTGTTGCTCACAGAAAGCAAAATCAGGGCGGCAGGAACCAGGATAACCCCCGGCCAGATGCCTGCGCCAAATCCTTTGTTGTCAATCAGTTTCCCGAAAAGGGGGCGTGTCACCAGCATGGCAACGGCATATACCGTGAAGAACAGTCCAACGCCTTCAACGGATTTCTGCGCCGCATACAAAGCGATAAAGGTCAGAATCGCGCCATAGGTAATCGTGAAAAGCAGCATTATGGCGGACGGCAGGATGGACTCCTTTGCATAAGGGGCCATCCTTTTTTTCGGTTGCTCCGTCTGAGGCTTCTGGTATTTCATCAAGAAAGCCAGGATGAAAGCGACCGATAAAAAGGCCAATGCCAATAGAATATTATTCTGCATCCCCAGTGACAAGGCAACGGCAGGTGCTACCGCCATCGCAACGCTGCTGGCAAGACTGAAATAGCCCATGGATTCGGCGAAGCGGCTTTTTTCGATATTGTCGGTAGCGATCGTACTGCAAGCGGTATTCGATACCCCCCACATCATTCCGTGTACAAACCGGATAATGAAAATAATGCCAATAACAGGGAAGAACCTGTATGCAGCCGTTGTTAACAGCATACCGACAAGACCTGTAATAAAGATTCCCTTTCTTCCATACCGGTCAAGCGCAAGTCCTGCGAACGGCCGGATCAGCAAAGTGGCGATGGTCATAATCCCCTGCAGCCAACCCAGAAGATGGTCGGATGCGCCTAACGATTTCAAATAGGGAGGCAGCGCTGATGGAAAAAGCTGAAAAGCGAAAAACATAAAAAGGTTGGTAATGGTGATGATAGTGAAATTCCAGGTCCAGAGTTGCGATTTATTAATCTTCATTGCGGCCCCCTGCATATGATTCGTTATTTGCTACAAAATTGTTGAGGACCTTATTCATGAGGAACAAAAGCTGATCGCGTTCCGCTTCCGTCAATCCTCTCGCAGCCACACGTTGATTTTCCTCAAAAATCGCCTCAACAAAGGGGGCTTCTTTTCGTCCCTTGTCGGTCAGGAACAGATGGTCAACCCGTCCGTCCTTTTCATCCTTCTGCTTTGTTACATATCCTTTGCTGACCAGATTTTTGACGGCCTTGGCTGTCGTGGATTTGCTGATGTGCAGATGCTCACTCAACTGTTTCTGTGAAATCCCCTCATTCAGGGAAATCACAAGAAAAAAGTCGTATTGTCCATTTTTGATATCCAATCCAGACAGCTTATTACCCAGAAAAATCTGCATATTGCGGTAAATAGCTGCGTTAAGCTGCCCAATCTTGTGCATGCGCCCTCATTCTCCTCTAAATAGTTTCCCTTGCAACTATTATAGCGCGATTTAGTTTCTTGTGCAACTACTTTGTTCAAAATCTTCTCGGACGATTTGGCGCTTCAAGATCGGAAGGCAACGCAATCCATTCTTACGCGGTTCGATTTTCCAGTGCCGACAAAATGGGATAACGATGAAAAGGGGTACGGCGTCACGCGCCGTACCCCCTGGATATGTTACAAAAGCTCGACAACTTTTAACACCTGTTTAAGAGAAAGAGAACGGCATTTTAGTCCGCTTTTGTTTTCGGTTTGACAAATACAATATCGGCAGGATTGTTTCATGAATTTCTCCCAATCCTCCAGGGGAATATCAATGGCTTGAACGCGGCCGACGAGTAGTACTTCCCCAAAAACAGCAGAAAGCTATGCGGGAATCATGCCGTCGGCGCGGCCGGCCGGGTCAAAAAAGAAATTTCTTTCTTTTATGAGGAGGAAAATCGTCAGCACAAAGCCGAAAAGCACGTTCCGTAAAAAGAATGCAAAAAGCAGCCCCCATCCGGGACTGCTTTTTTGCTGAGTGATTAGAAGGAATGTTATCTTTATTTTTGCATGATATGGATGGCAAAGCCGCCAAACTCGCCGTCCAGGTAGACGTTCTTCAGCTTGCCCTCCTCGGTGTATGCGGCAGTATCCATGTTGAAGGAGAAGCCCTTCTCTTTGAGCTCTTCCACGGCAGCGGTCAGATCCGGCGTGCGCATAGCGATATGACCGTTTGTCCCCAGAAAGGGAGCCTTCATACACTCGAAATAAGGGCCGCTGAATTCGGACTTCTGTCCGTGACGAGGTTCCAGGTTAAACATCATGCTCAGAAGCTGGGCAAGCTTTGCCGCCTCCTCCGCATTGGGGGTGTTGATGCCGATGTGTTCCAGTTCGAATTGGTTGTTCATAATCATACCTCTTTCTCCGAATGTCGGAAGATGATCTTTTTATGTAAAGCTGGATATGATTTTCGATATACCGCAAAAGCGTTTGGTCACCGCCGGTTTGGCCGGCGATTCACTTGGGCGATATGTGGAGGACCTGTAGGGCCCTCCTATGCAGGAAAGAAGAGAATGGATCAGAAGATTACTGTTCGTTGCAGTCATTCAGAAGCTTACATGGGGAACATCAGCAGAGCTCCGGCAGACAGAGCCAGCAAACGGATAAAGTACATCGGAACGGTGAATTTCCAGAACTCGGTCAGCTTGTATTTGCCTATGCCCATGATCATAGCGGGCATGCCGTCGATGGGCAGGAAGTGTCCGTTCCAGCCGGAAACCACGATGGCGGCAGCGGCAGCGGTAGGATTCAGCCCCAGGCTTAAGCAGGTGGAAATGGCCAAAGGAGCGAAAACATAAACGGTACCCAGAGTGGACCCGGTGAGGGTTGCCAGAACACTGGTCAGCACACAGAAGGCGAAAACCAGAACGAAGGGATTGATGCTGTTGCCGAGCATATTCGCTACACTCTCACCGACCAGAGCGGTCAGGCCGGTATTGCCCAGTGCGTCGGCAACACCGATCACACCTGCGGACATCAAAATGATAGGAGAGCAGATGGCGTCACGGATCTCTTTGAAGTCCATGGCGCCAACGGCCAGCAGCAGAACAACAGCCAGGCCGGGAACCACATAGCCCGCATCGCCGACCTTGCTCTGAAGGATCATGCCGACAACGGCAGCCAGAAAAGCAAAATAGGTGGTGTACTCTTTCCACTTGGGCATTCCAGCAACGTTTTCGCCCTGGGCCTTGGCATCCTCCGTTGTCTCTGCAATGGGATGGTCCGGCAAAGATTTGTACGCAACCAGGCACCATGCCAGAAAAGCCAGAGAAAGGATGAGGTTGACAATTGTGAATCTTACGATGTTAACCTCGCCCACAGCAGCGCCGGCACTTTGCAGAACAGCGACAACGATGCCGTACTGCAATGCCACATTCAAAGGAATCAGGGGATGGTTGGCAGCGAAGCCGGCAGACATGATGATTTTTGAACTGGGCAGATTGGGATTGTAAGGGATGGCGGAGAGCAACCCCAGGGTCAGAACATAGTATGCGGTGGAGCCGGTGCCGAACAGGCTGGTCCCCAGCATAACCACCAGAACCAGCAGTACATAGGACTTATAGCCACCCTTGCTTGCCATGTTGTACATTGTGTTCTTAAAGGCAGTAATAAAGCTGGTCTTTTGCAGAGCGGCTATGATTGCCATAAAAGAGGCAAGCATAACAATCGTGGCGTTAGAGAAGCCCGCGAAAGCTGTTTTGATATCGGCTACGCCGAAAAGTACCAGAAGCAGGCAGGCGAGCAGGGGAGGTGCACCGAAGGGGAGTTTCTCTGTCATGATCAGGATAATCATGAGCACAGTGATTGCAAGAGCAATAATCATAGGGACTGTCATTGTTTAATCTCCTCTCTACTATTTTGGATTATTTTTGTGGGAGACACTGTATGAATCCAAGCTTCCAGTTCGGCGAGATGCTTGATCACTGACTGAGAGAAATAGTGGGCTGCCTGATTTTGCAGCCCACAGCAGAACATAGACTGTAAAATATTAGCGTTCTTTCTTAGCATTGGCTATGCGGATGGCATAATCCATGGCATTGATCAGGCTCAGCTCGTTTGCATGGCCGCTGCCTGCATGGCCGAAGGCGGTGCCGTGGTCCACGCTGGCGCGGATGATGGGCAGACCTAGGGTCACGTTAATCCCGGCGACAGCCTCCCAGTGCTTTTCCTCCCGGTTATAGACAAAGCCCTTCACCTTCAAGGGGATGTGCCCCTGGTCGTGGTACATGACCACAATGATGTCATACCAGCCGCCTAGTGCCTTAGAGAACACAGTGTCAGCAGGGACGGGCTTCTGATCAGGAATATGGATGCCCTCAGCCAGGGCGATGTCGATGGCAGGCTGAATCTCCTCAATCTCCTCCATGCCGAACAGGCCATTCTCGCCGCAGTGGGGATTCAGGCCGGCGACTGCGATCTTGGGCTCTTTGATTCCCAGCGACTTGCAGCCTTCGTTGGCAATGCGGATACACTCCAGAACACGATCCTTTTTCACCAGATCGCAGGCCTGACGCAGAGACACATGAGTAGAGACATGGACCACTCGCAGCTCATCGTGAGCCAGCATCATGCTGTACTTGGGGGTTTTCGTGTAATCCGCATAGATCTCGGTGTGACCGGAGTAGTGGTGACCGGCCATATTGATTGCTTCTTTGCTCAAGGCATTGGTCACCGTAGCGTCGATCTGACCGTCCATCGCCAGCTGAATCACTTTGACGACATACTGGAAAGATGCTTCGCCGCCCAGCGCACAGGCGCCTACGCCAAAGGGCTTTGGCTCTTTCAGTTCGGAGGTATCCGGGATTTTGTCTGCGGGCACCAGTCCCAGATCCATCAGGTCGATGGTGCCGCAGGTGTATTTGCCTTCGGCGGGGGAGGAAACCACATTCAGCTCCAGATGGATACCGTGAAGCTTCTCGGCTACCTTCAGAGCGTAACGCATGGAGGTCTCGTCGCCCACCACCAGGGGTTTACAGCGCTGGTAGATTTCCGCATCTGCCAGTGCACGAACAGTGATTTCGGGGCCATTTCCATAGGGATCACCCATAGAAATACCAAGAACAGGTCTCAATTGCATCATGATATTCTCCTTATTAGCGCATACCCTTGTCGGCATTTTCCTTTAAAACCAGTTTCAGAGCTTCAATGCCTTCGTCGCACAGGTAATTGAAGGGACGGCGGCAGTCGCCTACGGGATAACCCAGCAGGGAAACAGCCTTCTTGACAACGGTGTTGGGGTTGCCGTACTTGAATACGGCACGGAAAGAAGCGATGGAATCCTGAGCGACCTCGGCTTCTTCCAGCTTACCAGCCTGGAACAAATCATAAATGGATGCCAGAACATGGGGATATACGTTGGCGCATCCTGCGATGCCGCCTGCACCGCCTGCTTTCAGGCAAGGCAGAATCAGGGAGTCGTTTCCGGACAGGATGCGGAAGTCCTTATCCAGCTCCTTCGTCAGGGTGATGTAGGCCAGAAGGTTATCCCAGTCACCGCTGGAGTCTTTGGCGCCCATGATGACGTCTACATCCTTCGCCAGCTTGGCAACGGTTTCGGGCAGCAGCTTGTTGCCGGTACGTGCAGGAATGTTGTACAGCACGATGGGAATATCCACATGCTTGGCAACCTCCACATAGTGGTCGTACAGCTCTTTCTGGGATGCCAAAGCGAAGCTGGGGGTGATGATGGACAGTACGTCGGCGCCCAGCTCCTGAGCCTTTTTGCTCATGCGGATGGTATCGATCGTAGAAATGCAGCCGCTGCCTGCGTAAACAGGAACACGCCCTTTCACCTGGTCGATGGTAGCCTCCAGAACCTCAATCTTCTCATTTTCGTTCAGGATGTAGCCTTCGCCGTTGGTACCGAAGGGGAACAGGCCGTGAACACCGCCCTCCAGCAGACGGTCGATCTGGTTGCGCAGCTCGTCTAAATGAACCGATTCATCGGAATTCATGGGGGTCAGAATAGGAGTAATAATGCCTTTCAGTTCAACATGCTTCATAGTAGCGCTCTCCTTCTTAAAAATTATTTACATGATTTCCAAGTATAGATTTCTCGCATCCTCGGCGGTGACAGGGCGCATGTTGTTGCTGAGCAGACGCTGCACCTGCATACCGGCCGCAACCAGGCCATCCAGATCCTCACGCGGAACGCCGAATTCTTTCAGGCTGGTGGGAATGTCCAGATGACGGACAATGCGCTCCAGTTGCCCGATAATCCATTCTGCCTTTTCCTGCGCGGTATGGCAGGTCTTCACGGTGTCGTGGCAGCAGCGGTCGTAGGCCTGAGCCAGACGATCCTGGCAGACGGGCGCGTTGAAACGCATCACCGGCGCCAGCAGGATGGCGTTGGAAACGCCGTGGGCAATGTGGTACTTGCCGCCCAGAGGATAGCTCAGGGCATGAACAGCGGTGGTACCGGAAGCCGTGATGGCAAGCCCGCCGTAATACGCGGCGATCTGCATCCGGTTTTTTTCGGCCATCGCTTCGGGGTCGTCGCAGGCTTTTTCGATGTTATTCAGGATGAGGTCGAGCCCTTCCAGTGCATACAGGTCGCTGAAAGGATTGGCCTTGTTGCTGGTAAAGCACTCAATGCAATGCGCCAGGGCATCCACTCCGGTAGCAGCGGCAATCGGTCTGGGTAGGTTTTTAATCATCCGGGCGTCCAGAATCACATAATCGGCAATCATATTCTCATTGACAATGCCGACCTTCAGCTCCTTTTCCGGAACGGCGACGATGGCGTTGGGGGTTACCTCCGCACCGGTACCGGCGGTGGTGGGAATCAGAATGATGGGAACACACTTTCTGGCACGGCCGGGCTCATCCAGCAGCTCTTTTACGCCGTATTCCTCGGTGACAAGCACGCTGGCCAGCTTGGCGGCATCCATGACACTGCCGCCGCCGCAGGCAACGATCATATCTGCGCCGCTTGCCTTGAACTGATCCACAATGTTCTGCACCGCAGTGTAAGAGGGTTCGGGAGGAATCTCATCCAGAACATAGTAATCGGCTCCCGCAGCCTTCACCGCAGCTTCCGGCAGAGCAAACAGGCCAGTGGCCTGAATTCCCTTATCGGTGAACATGGCCACACGCTTCACCTGATCATTTTTCAGGATGGAGGTAATATTGTCTATTGCATTTTCGCCGCCGTAAACAGCGTGGGGCATTTTCAAATTGTATACAGTCTGCATCTTATATCACTCCTTAGTAACAATTGCTTTTTATCCCTCCGTGCGGTGCCGTCTTATTTTGTTCCCTCGCCGGAGGTGGGATTGTACACGCCAACGCGCTCTCGCTTTGTACCGATGACATCCTCTTCGGTGAAGCTGACGTACTTAATGCACTTGCGGGTGTAAGCTGCGTAGGTCAGATGCAGTCTGCCGTCGGTGCTCTGCATCAGGTAGGGGTACTCGTACTGCTTATTGTTGGTCTTGTTTTCCTCACCGATGTATCCCTCTCCGCGCTCCATCCAGCGGATCAAGGGGAAGGTCAGGCCGCCGTCTTCGGACAGTGCCACGGCAACAGGGCAGCGCAGACCGGGCCACGCAGCCTTGCCGGGAACAGGAGAGGGCGTGCAGGTGGGATTGTATGCCACAGCAACACGACCACTCTTGGTGCGGATAGCGCTGATGGAGGAATTGTTGTTGGGCAGAGGGGTGGATTTTGGCTCAGACCAGGTCTCGCCCCAGTCCAGAGACTCGCTGCGGTAGACGTTGTCGGCCTCACGGCTGCGCATGAAAGCGACTAGGTGACCGTTATCCAGCTCCACAACGGTGGGGTGGACGCGGCCGCGGCTGTTGGGCATCTCTACCATGCGCCAGGTCTTGCCCTGATCATCAGAGAGCTGAAACACGCTGGGGTCACCGGACAGGCCTTCCTCAGAGTCGGTGCACAGCCAGTTGCCGAAGATCCAGCGGCCATTTTTCAGAACCTGAATGGGCTGGCGGCAGAAGCTGCCCTCTCTGGGGAACACGGTTTCGTAATCGCTCCAGGTCAGTCCGCCGTCAAAGCTCTTCTGGCAGCGGATTTGAGAGGTGAACTGCATGTTGTCCTTGCCCGCAACACGATCCAGCTGGGCGGTGTACATACACCAAACAGCGCCGTCGGGACCATAGAACAGAGAAGGATTCTGCTCGCTGCGCCGGGGATCACCGGAAACGGCGACCGGCTCCGTCCAGCGATCGGCGCCCTTGGGAAGGCGGGCGCAGACGATGTGCACGTCGGCATCCCCTTCATAAGTACCTGCAAACCAGCAGCACAGCATGTCGCCGCCCGGCAGCTCCAGCATGGCGGGGGAATGGCAGGTAGCGAAGGGTCCGGGAGGCACCATGGATTCCACAGTACCCATTTCTTCGTTGCGGAAGATTCGTCCGTCCAAAGTCAGACCGGGGAGAGTAGGATAATTCATAAGATGTACCTCCAGTTAATATATTGTGGATTTCCGGGAAATCCTTTTTGCCAATGTTACAAATAAATCCTGGTCGCCGAAACCGCCGGATTTTGAAATAATATGGTAGGTTTTTTCTTTGTAAACAAATTCGGTCAAAACAACGCCGGTTGCCATTTCACAAATGGGCGTCAGCTCCGAAACGCCGACCGCTCGCATCAACGCCAGCAGCGTGTCACCGCCGGTGCACAAAAGAGTGGCCTTCAGGCCGTCATCCAGCATTCGCTTCATCAAAGCTGCCAGGTTCTCCGGAATCCGCACCCGAACCTGTTCCGGCGTCAGCCCCTGTTCCCGGGCGTAGAGTTCGGTATCCTCACACCCTTCCGGATCGTTTGCATCCAGAATAAACCGCTTTTCCGCAGATGCCTGTGCCAGCCATTGCCGAACACATTCTCCGGCTGAATCACTGTCCACCCAACTCCGTTCCAGCTTCTGAACCGGGTTCAAATTGACATGGGGGAAGCCCTGTTCCCGTGCCGCCTTCATCTGGCGGATGGTGACCGGGTTGACGCTGCCGCAGGATATGAACAGCGTGCTTTCCAGCTCAGGCAGTTCCGGAGCCTGCCCCTTCAGATTCAGCAGATCTGCCAGAACCGCCGCAAATCCGGCGCATCCTGCACAGAATCGCAGCCGCTCCAGCCCCAGCTGCCTGCCGATGCGCCTCAGATCGGCATCCGTTTCCGCATCGAATATCTGGATGCCTGGATTCGAAATCCCATTGGTCTCCATCTGTGAGTGCATCACCACCGGTACAGCTGTCTGCCGTCCAAGAATCTCTGCCACCTCCGAGTCTAAAACCGGTTCAAAGGGATCCTGGCCGAACACGCTCTGGGCTACAGGTACGCCGTCGATATAGTGAATTCCCGCTTTAGTGATCCGGTTGAGCTTCGGAAGGGCCGGGAGAAACGGAAGGGCATCGACGCCTGCTGCATCCATCAGCGCCGTCAGTTCACTGCCTACGTTTCCCCGCAGCGCGGAGTCCGTCTTTTTATAAATGTAAGGAATCCCGGCTTGCAGTGCCTTGCGCACTGTGTGATACACAATCTCATAGGCCTCCTGCGGCTGCAGGTGTCGGGTTTCTGCCACCATTACCAAAACTTCCGCTGTTTTTCCAATTGACCGGAAATCACAGGTCGAATCTGTGACCACGGTTGTGGCTGCTCCTTTGGCTGCAAACTGCACGCCGGTGTCAAATGCTCCTGTGAAGTCATCTGCAATGATCAGAAGCTTTACCATATATGCACCTCCCGGTCGTTTTATTTTGAAACAGATTAGAAGGTTTCATTCCATCTTTTGTTTATTTTGAAAATTATAAATCCTTATTGATCTGCTTTTGTGTTTATTTTACATATTTAACGTGTACTGCGCAATCTTTTTTAATTCCCATAATCGTTTATATTTGAAACAAACAGAAAAGTATTGCTTCATTTTTGTATGTTTGATATAATGTGTCCATAATTGAAACGCATGATGGAGGCGTCCATGAAGAAGCATATTCGTGTTTTAGGCATTGCGCCCTACGAGGGAATGAAAATCCAAATGCTCAATCTGGTGGAAGAGTATCCCCAGATCGATCTGACCGTCTATGTCGGTGATCTGGAGCAGGGTCTTGTCATCATTCAGAACAACTTTCATGGAGATTACGATGTGGTCATCTCCCGTGGTGCTACGGCACAGATGCTGCGGCAGCACCTGACCATCCCGGTGATTGAGATTGACATTTCCATGTATGACATTCTCTGTGCCATCAAGCTGGCCAACGGGCTGAAAGAAAAGACCGCCATGATCTTCTTCGCCAACATCCGAAACCAGGTGCTGTCCCTGTGCGATCTGCTGGAATGCGACATGGATATCTACACGGTAGATACCGTTGAGGCCGTGGAGCCGACCCTGCGCAGTCTTCAGGAGAAACAGTATCACGCCATTCTCTGCGACGTGATTGTCAACACCACCGCCCAGCGGCTGGGGATCAATTCCTTCCTGATCACCTCCGGTATCGACAGTATCCGAAATGCCTTTCACCACGCGTTGCTGCTGTGTGACAGCCAGCAATACCTGCGGGATGAAAACCTGTTCTTCCGGGAGCTGATCCGAGGACAGATTGGACAGACCGTTGTCTTTGACAGTCAGGGAAATCTGTTTCTGTCCACCCTGGACGATCTAAAACCCGAACTATTGGAACTGCTGCGCGAGGAGCTGTCCCAATCTTTGCAGGAGGGGGATCGGCGGATCAGCCGTTCCCTGGGGGGCATGCTCTATTCCATTCGTGTCCGGCAAATTAGGAGTGGCGCTCTGCACTATACCGCCTTCTTCTTCGATGCCAGAAAATTGCCCGTATCCCCCAACCAGGTGGGGATACGTTTTTCCAGTCAGGCCGAGGCAGAGGCGGCTTATTACAACAGCATTTTCAGCTTCGCCGGGAACCTGCACGGTTCTCAGCAGGAAATTGACCAAATCAATCAAAGCACCGCCCCGGTCATTTTCACCGGCGAGGACGGTACGGGCAAGGAATCCATCGTCCGCATGCTTTACATTCGGGGGTCTCTGCGGAATAACCCGCTGGTATCCATCAACTGCAGCCTGCTGAACGACCGCAGCTGGGCCTTCCTCATGGAGCACCACAACTCCCCCCTGGCAGATGAGGGAAGCACTATCTACTTTGCCAATGTGGATGTGTTGTCTCGGGAGCGGCAGTACCAGCTCATCGCCGTGCTGACGGAGATGGATGTATGCCGGCGAAACCGGGTGATGTTCTCCTGTGTTTGCCAGAGCGGCGAGTATATTTCTAAAGTAGGTGCTCTGTTCCAGGACAAACTCTCCTGTCTTTCCCTGTATCTGACGCCTCTGCGGCAGATTTCTCAGCAGATTCCCACTCTGGTAAATCTGTGCCTGAGCCATATGAACGTCAACATGCCCCGGCAGATTCTGGGCGCAGACCCAGAATCTCTGTCCCTGCTGCAAAATTACCACTGGCCCCATAACTACACCCAGTTCCGCCGGGTCATTGAGGAGCTGGCGGTGACGAGCGCCAACCAGATCATCACCGCCGACAACGTCCGTCGCGTGCTGCGGAAGGAGCGGCACGTCGGTGCCTTCTCCTCCCAGAAGGAAAATGCCGCTGCTCCTCTGGATCTGAACCGGACGCTGACAGAAATCAGTCAGGACATCGCCATCCGGGTGGTCGACGAAACCGGCGGCAATCATACCGCCGCCGCCAAACGCCTGGGCATCAGTCGTACCACCCTGTGGCGACTGCTGCAAAAATAAAGCGCAGCGAGAGAGCATTCTATTAAGCCGGATAAAGAAACGGTCCAAAGAAAAAAGATATTGCTTTGCGGAGGGCTGCGGCCTGTATATGAGATATTTTTTAAAAAAATATTCATTTTACTCATTTCAGAAAAAAATCGGTTTGCTAACGAAACTGTTTACAAATGGGAATAGCCCCAAAACGAAATCTTCGTTTTGGGGCTATTCCCATGGTGCCAGTATTCATAAGAAACAACTTGGAAACCCGCATAAAATAAAGGCTCTTGACATCAGGCAAACAGACATTGCATCACTATATTAGCCAAGCAAACCGACGAATTGAAGTTTGTCAGATTCTCATTATGCTTACACTCTTATTATTGATTTTTGAAATGAAGGAAGGATAGAATACTAACCGGTGTAAAATAAACACACCAAAATACCAATACTGCGGTTCCAATCCATTCAGCACCTTCCATACCAGTACGAAATAAACCTATTATCGGCAAAATAAAGCAGACAATCGCAAAAACTCCATGAATTAGCAACAACCATTTCAGCCATTTATCTGGCTTTGTTTTAACCTCTACGGCCAGTCCCGTGAAAAATGTTGATATGGCCATTAACCCATAGCCAAGTAAATCATAACTAAAAAATAAACCAAACTTTGGATAAGAAAGGATTTGTATTGCCTGTTCATTCAGGTTATCAAGTCTCACTGTCGTCACTTGCGCAAAATAGACTAATAAAATAAATACAGCGTACATTCCTGCAAATACCATTGCGGTATTTCCAGCAACTTTCTTTTCGAAACTGCTATAAAAAGTAAAAGTACAAATCATTGGAACAAAGCTAAATGCAATGAACATACAAACAAGGTAACTTCCGAAGTCGTTTCCTATCAGCATACAGAAAGTAAATGCTATTACTGCACATACATTTATTATGGAAGCATACATTCCGATTTTCTTGTTCATTCTTTTACCCCTTACTTCGCCTAATATACATAAACGATAATTCAATTTCTATTTATATCAGTAACATTATAACTGATTGAAGAGCAATAAGAAAGAAAGGCATAAAAGAAATATATGTAAACAAAAACGGGCTGACATGTCATCAACTTTTTTTGTCCTTATGAACACGTTTTATATTGCTCCGAGTGACAGGGTTCGGGTGTTGGAGCGCTGAACCCGCGTTCCGCGAGTCCCTCCATTTTTTTCATATAAAGTCGTCCCTGTTTCGTTTCTCCGCACCTGCACTAAGGTTCGCCCCCAGCCACGTGATACCAAAAGAAAAAGACCCCCTTGAGGGTCTTTTTCTTTTGGTCCGAGTGACAGGGTTCGAACCTGCGGCCTGATGGTCCCAAACCACCCGCGCTACCAGCTGCGCCACACCCGGAAATATTTGATCAGGATATTAGAAAGCATACTTGCTTCGAAATTATAGCGGAAAATGAACGATTCGTCAAGCCATTCGGCGTAATGCGAAAAATGAAATCTTAAAAAAGAGTCAATAAATAAAATCTTGTGTTTTTAAAGTGGTTTTTATTATTTCTTTTTCAAAATCACTAAATTTTTTCGCAATAGGGACGAAATTACTAAATGAAGTTCTATTTTTTTCTATCCTTTTTGTCGACTTGTGCATGAAAGCCTATATCAAGGATAATCGGAACGAATTACATATGGAGGTTTTCCCCCACAACATCAGGTTAAGGGAGCTGGTTTATGATGAAAAGCATCCGTTTCAGAATCGCCTCAATTCTATTGGCAATTATTGTCTTGCTAAGCGTATCTTTTGGTACTATCAGTACTTTGGTAATCAAATCCGGGGCCGACGAAATTTTTTGGATCATTATTTTGACTGTGGTGTACTGTCTGGTAGGTGTTGTGGTTTCCTTTTGGATTGGGGGTAAAATTGCAAAACCGATTTCCATTTGTGCGGATCGCCTATATGCGCTGTCGGAGGGCGACTTGAAGTCTCCTGTGCCGCAGATACATACCAAGGATGAAACGGGACGCCTGGCCGACGCGACAGAAGTGATTGTCTCGAATCTGCGCGCCATCATTTCAGATCTCGTTTCGCTGCTGGAAGCTCTTTCGCGCTCGAATTTCAATGTGAGATCTCAGGCGCAGGATGCATACCGCGGAGATTTCAAGCCGCTGTCCGACCATTTTGAGAGAATCGTACTTTCTTTGAACGATACCTTGAGCCAGATCAATCAATCTGCCGGTATGGTGTCCAATGAATCCGAGCAGGTATCTTACGGTGCGCAGAATCTGGCGCAGGGCGCTTCGGAGCAGACGGCTTCCATTGAGGAGCTGGCCGCGGCGATCCACCATTTGTCCGACAAGGTGAAGGAAAACGCCCTGAATGCGGTTCAGGCCGGTGAATGGGCTACCCAGACAATGGGTGAGGTTGGTCAGTGCAACGATAAAATGCAGAGCATGGTGCAGGCCATGAAGCGCATTGAGCAGACCTCCTCTCAGATCAGCAACATTGTAAAGGCAATTGAAGATATCGCGTTCCAGACGAACATTCTGGCGCTGAACGCCGCTGTTGAGGCCTCCCGTGCGGGAGAAGCCGGCAAGGGCTTTGCTGTTGTTGCGGACGAGGTTCGCAGCCTTGCGTCGAAGAGCGCGGAATCCGCGAAGAGCACTTCCGCTTTGATTTCGGACTCTTTGAACGCTGTCTCAGAAGGCTCCAGAATGGTGGGAGAAGCGCTGGATGCCCTGCAGGCCGTGACAAAGAGCATGGCAGAAACGCAGAGAGAGCACCGCGAGATTGCGGAGGTCACCGAAGAGCAGTCCACTGCGGTAGATCACCTGACTACGGTAATGGATCAGATTTCTGCGGTGGTGCAGACCAACTCTGCCACAGCGGAAGAAAGCGCGGCGGCGAGCGAGGAGCTTTCCAGTCAGGCCCAGATGATGAAATCGCTGGTGTCTCAGTTCCAGCTTCGCTCTTCCTCTTCGGCACCGGCCAGAAATACCAAAGCGTAATTCCGTGCAAGACAGCAATCAGATTTTAGATCAAAGCGGGGCGGGACTATCCCGTCCCGTTCTTTTTCTGGAATCGCATCCCTGCCTGATAGCAGGTTCTAATCCGCGACGAAACAGTGAAAAACAGGTGCCTCTTCCCGCCTTCAGCAGGGAAGAGACAATCGTTGCCATCCAGTAAGTGCGGGGCGCTTTGCAAAGAGTCGGAAAAGGTGCTATGATAAGGAAAAATCGCTGAAGAATCCGGCTCTTCGGGGCCGGCGTCATTTTATCACCGGAGGGATTTCCATGAAGTACTTGATTGTAGGAACAGGAGGAACAGGGGGCGCAATCGGCGGATTTCTGGCCGCGAGCGGCAAGGATGTTTCGTTCATCGCCAGAGGCAGTCATCTGGAAGCGATCCGTCAGAACGGGCTGGTAGTCGATTCTGAGCTGCGCGGACGGCTGCACATTGAGAATGCGCAGGCGTTCGATATGGAAAGCTACGAGGACAGCCCCGATGTGATTTTTGTATGTGTCAAAGGGTATTCGATGGATGAGGTCTGTCCCTTCCTCCGCCGCGTCGCACGATCGGATACCATGATTGTACCGATTTTGAACGTGTACGGCACCGGCGGAAAACTGGCGGTGCGCATGCCGGGCCTTACGGTGGCGGATGGCTGTGTTTACATCGTGTCCTACATTTCAGCCCCCGGCGAAATCACGCAGAAGGGCCCGCTGTTCCGTGTTGTGTACGGCAACCGCGATTCGAGCTGCCCCGATATTTTCTATGACATTGAACGCGACCTGCGCGAGAGCGGGATCGACGTGATCGTATCCACGAATATTATCCGCGACGCGTTTCAGAAGTTTTCCTGTGTTTCTCCCATGGCGGCCGCGGGTGTGTTCTTTCAGAATACTATGGGCGAGATCCGAGAAAACCCCAGAAAGAGAGCGGTGTTTGCCAGCCTGGTGGGGGAGATCGGCCAGCTTGCGCAGGCGATGGGAATTCCGTTTTCCACCGATGTGGTTCAGGAAAATCTCGAGATTCTGGATCACTCCGCACCGGACAGCACGACCTCTATGCAGAGAGATCTGCAAAAGGGCGGCCCGTCCGAAATCAACGAGCTTCTGTTTGAGGTGGTTCGCCTGGGCAAGCGCTATCAGGTGGAGCTGCCTACCTATGAAATGATCGCCAAGAGCATGGGCTACTCCGAAGCGCTTGAACCCATGTGGCTGGGGAACCTGCAGCTGCGGAATCATCTGGTGCGTTCCGCTACGCGCGACGGCGTGGAGAACGAGGACGGCACCGTGAGCGAACGCCAGCTGCAGATCATGCGCACGTTCGCATCGCATGAGGTGGGCATGATCATCACCGGGCATTTCTATGTGCACCCGCAGGGACAGGCCTCCCCCTCGCAGAACGGCATCTATGACGGGCGCTTTCTGCCTGGGATGCGGCGGATGACAGATGTGGTTCACATGGAAGAGGGCTGCATCGTAGCGCAGCTGAACCACGCGGGCGGCAACGCGGATGTGGAGGAGCCCGTGGCCCCGTCGGAGCGGGTGTATTCCAAGGGACGACTTGCACGCGCGCTGACAAGGGAAGAGATGGACGAAATCTGCGAGTGCTTTGCCGAAGGGGCTTCCCGCGCATATCAGGCAGGGTTCGACGGTGTGCAGATTCACATGGCGCACGATTATCTGCTCGGCGAGTTTTTAACGCCGATGATGAACAACAGAACCGACGAATACGGCGGTTCCGCTGAAAACCGCTTCCGTTTTTGTGCGGAGATCATCGAGGCGGTACGGCGTGCTACCTCCGAGAGTTTCCCGATTCTTGTAAAGATCAACAGCAATGTTCAGGTAAACGACCGCCAATATGAAGAGGACCTGCTGTATTATCTGCAGCAGATGGAATCGCTTGGGGTTGCCGCCGCAGAGCTTTCGGGCTGCGATTTTACAAAGAAGAGCGCCAACGAGCGGACATACTATCTGGAAAGGGCGACGCGGATGCAGCAGCAGCTCAGCATGCCGCTGATTTTGGTCGGCGGGGTGCGCTCGCTGCAGGATATTGCCAAGGTGATCGATGCCGGCATCCCGATGGTTTCGCTCAGTCGGCCGCTGATTTGCCAGGGCGATCTGATCCCCCGCCTGCTTTCGGGGGAGAGGGCGCGGTGCATCAGCTGCAACCAGTGCTTTGCTCTGCCGCGCACCAGGGGAATCCGCTGTGTGTTCCATGCGCAGCAGCGCTGAACGATCAGCCGTTTGAAAGGGTAGGAAATGAATCGTAGACTTGAAATTATGGAGAGCGCGCCGGTCAGTAAGGCGCTGGCTTATTTGGGGTTGCCGACGATCGTCGGGCTTTCCGTAACGGGCTTTTACCAGCTGGCCGTCAGCTTTTTTGTTGCAAAAATGGGGACGCAGGCCATGGGGGCCATCTCCATTGTGTATCCGCTGATTCTGATTATGCCGGGCATCGGGCTCTTGTTCGGCAACGGCGGAGCGGCCTACATGGCGGAGCTTTTGGGCGCAGGGGAAAAGGAAAAAGCGGAAACCGTGCTGGCCTCCACTGCGTTTTATTGTATTCTCTTTAGCATCATGACCCAGCTACTGCTGCCGGTGATGCCGGTTCTGCTCGTTCATATGGGCGCGTCTTCCGGGGTTCTGCCGCTTGCGGTGCAGTACGGTCAGATTCTGGTGATCTCGTTTTTATTCCACATCCCTTCCGTCTGTATGAATAATCTGGTGCGGGCCGAGGGCAACGCGTCGCTGAGTATGATCTCCCAGATGACCGGCGCGGTGCTGAACGTGGTGCTCACGCCGATTTTTCTGTTCGGCTTCGGTTGGGGAATCCGCGGGGCCGCAGCTTCGGCGGCGGTGGCACAGTTCACCGCGTTCTGCATTTTAGCGCAGTATTATCTGCGCGGCAAAAGCTATTTAAAGCTCGACTTCCGCAAGGTGCGTTTCCAGTGGTGGATTCTGGAGCCGGTTCTGAAAATCGGTGTGCCGCTTCTGTGCATCAACCTGTTCCAAAGCATTTCGATGGCGGCTGCAAACATCGCCGCTGCGCCGTATGGTGACGCGGTGGTGGCAGGGCTCGGAATCGCCAACCGGGTGATCGGCATGACAACACTGGCGGTAACAGGTTTTTCCAGAGGGTACCAGACCTTTATTTCTTATTGCTATGGCGCGGGCCGGCCCGACCGCATCCGGCAGGCCACCAAAACGGCGTATCTGTGGGGCATGCTGGGCGGTCTCGCGATTGCCATTGTACAGATCGGTTTTTCCGGCGGAATCGTGTCCGCCTTTTCGAACGACGCCGAGGTGATCTCCGTGGGCGTTCAGGCGCTGGTCGCGGGCAGCCTGCTGTTTTTCACTTATGGCTTTCAGTCGATGGCGACGGTGTACCTGCTCTGCATTCGGTACAGCAAGGCGGGTTTTGTATTCAGCATTTTCCGGCAGGGGCTGGCGTTTCTGCCGCTGCTGTTCCTGTTTGACCGCCTGTTTGCGGTAACAGGAATCCTGTACACGCAGGCTGTGGCCGATCTCGTTACCACGGCGCTGCTTCTGCTGTTTTTGGGGGTTACCAAACGCAATCGAACAACCGCTCTGGCACAGGCCGCTGAAAAAGCCGCATAGCATAAACACCGCTCTGATTTCTCCCTGATAAACAGGGGAAAACCGGGGCGGTGTTTTTTCATAACCGGCTGTTTTGATTCCCCACGAAAAGCGGAAAATCACCGGCAGTTGATTTGAATCTTTTCAGACGGTAGGAGCCTTATCCGCGGCTGAAATCGGTCAGCTCCAGTCCTTCGTTGCGCTCAAGCGCCCAGCGGATGTTCCATTCGCTGGTGAACAGCAGCAGGTGATGTCCCTTGAGGTCCTGTATCTTTTTCGTGTCGGAGGTAACCGTCAGCGTTTTGGGGTCGACAGCGTCGTTCGAAATCCAGCGGATATACTGATACGGCAGAGACTCCAGTCGGATGTCCACATTGTATTCGTGGTTTAAGCGGTATTCCAGCACATCGAACTGCAGAACGCCGACGACGCCCACGATCACTTCCTCCATGCCGCCCTCGAGTTCCTGAAAAATCTGAATAGCGCCTTCCTGCGCAATCTGCGACATGCCCTTAACAAACTGCTTGCGCTTCATAGTGTCCATTTGGCGCACGCGGGCAAAATGCTCCGGCGCAAAGGTGGGAATGCCCTCAAACAGGATTTTTTTGCCGGGCGCGCACAGCGTATCGCCGATGGAGAAAATACCCGGATCGAATACGCCGATGATGTCGCCGGCGTAGGCTTCCTCAATGATCTCGCGCTCCTGCGCCATGATCTGCTGGGGCTGTGACAGCTTGATCTTTTTGCCTTCCTGCTGATGCAGGACTTCCATGTTCTTTTCGAATTTACCGGAGCAGATGCGCATAAACGCGATTCTGTCGCGGTGAGCCTTGTTCATGTTGGCCTGAATTTTAAACACAAAGGCGGAGAAATCCGGGTCAAAGGGGTCTACCTCGCCGTCGGTGGTTTTGCGCGGCAGCGGCGAGCTCGTCATGCGAAGGAATTCCTCCAGAAACGGCTCCACGCCGAAGTTGGTCAGGGCGGAACCGAAAAATACGGGGGAGAGACGCCCGTGGCGCACGGCGTCCATATTGAATTCATAGCCCGCGCCGTCAAGCAGCTCGATGTCGTCGCACAGCTGTTCATGCAGGTACGGCCCGATCAAATCCTTCAGGCCGGGGTCATCGAGGCCCGATACGGTGGCTTCAGCCTCATGCTTGCCGCTGTCGCCGCGGAATGAAATGATCTGGTTGCTGTTTCTGTCGTACACGCCCTTGAACTCCTTGCCGCAGCCGATCGGCCAGTTCATCGGGTACGTTTTGATGCCCAGCTCCTGCTCGATTTCCTCCAGCAGATCAAAGGGGTTGCGCGCCTCGCGGTCCATCTTGTTGATGAACGTAAAGATCGGGATATCGCGCAGCAGGCAGACCTTGAACAGCTTTCTCGTCTGCGCCTCAACACCCTTCGAGGCGTCGATCACCATCACGGCCGAGTCCGCGGCCATCAGCGTGCGGTACGTATCCTCCGAGAAGTCCTGATGCCCGGGGGTGTCGAGAATATTGATACAATATCCCTCATATTGAAACTGCAGAACGGAGGAGGTAACGGAAATTCCTCTCTGCTTTTCGATTTCCATCCAGTCAGAAACCGCATGCCGGGAGTTCTTTTTTCCCTTTACCGAGCCGGCCAGCGCAATTGCTCCGCCGTACAGCAGGAATTTTTCGGTCAGCGTTGTCTTGCCGGCGTCAGGGTGCGAGATGATCGCAAAGGTTCTCCGCTTTTGAATCAAAGATCGATAGTCACTCAAGTCAGGTTCCTCCGTCTATCCAGTATAGTAAATGAATTTTAAAACAGTATGATACAGGCACGGCAATCTCTTCCCCCGTCTGTGGTGAGGGAAGAGATTCGCACTTTTTAATTGAATTGACTACAATGTTGAAAATACTTTGACAGTATACCACGCGCCGCGTAAAATTTCAATTTTTCAACAGTTAAATGAGAAATTTATCGCGCTATGGCCATCAGTCGGAAAGGTCCGCAATGATTGACAGATAAAAAGTTCAGTGCTAGAATAAAAACACAAAATTTTAAATGAATCCCGAGTGTTCATTATGCAGAATCCATTCGGATGGATCACGGCCAAATGCAGGTGATTCGTTGAAAAAACACCGATGACAGCTTTGTCAGCAGAAACTGATAGGAGGATGATACACATGCCGGCTTTTGCAAATCCATTTCAAGGGAATGTCGACCGTAAACTGAACAAAGAGGAACTGATTCAGGCGCTCCGTTTGGATATCGCGGGCGAGCTGGAAGCAATTTATCTGTATGATGCGCACGTTCAGGCAACCGATATAGAAATCGCCAAAAAAGTACTTGCGGATATCCGTGATGAGGAAAAGGCCCACATCGGCGAGCTGATGACGCTGCTGCGTACGCTTGATCCTCAGGAAGCGGAGCTGTTTGCATCCGGCGAAGCGGAGGTTCGCGAAATGCTGAGCGAATTGGGGATCGCCGTTCCCGAGGACAAATCTGGTTCCGGCTTTTCTGCGCCTGCAACCGTGGGCAGTCTGCTCGATAAATCCTGAACGTATCGCTGAAGGAGGTTTTGACAATGAGTTACTTATCCAGAGAGTCTTCCCCGTTGCCGGAAGAATTATGGGAAAAAATTGACGCCACCGTCGTAGCGTCGGCGAGAAAAATGTTGACCGGAAGAAGATTTCTTTCTGTGTTCGGGCCGCTTGGCGCCGGCGTTGCGGATGTCGCTCTCGACGACATTGACGCGGTGGAGGAAGCAGAAACGGATGGTCTGATCACGACCAGGGGCCGAAAATTTGTTGAAATCCCGATGGTCTATGCGGATTTTACCCTGCTTGCGAAGGATCTGGAACGAGCGGAAGCATCCTCTCTCCCTTTGGATCTTTCCAGAGCGGCCAAGGCGGCGCAGGAATGCGCCATCAAGGAAGACAAGCTCATCTTTTTGGGGAATGAAAAGCTGGGATATGAAGGCCTTCTGACCGTGTCGGGCGCAAATCGGATCAAAAAGAAGGACTGGAGCGCCGGCGAAAACGCTTTTGAGGATATCGCCGCCGGGATCGCTTATTTTGCGGAAAAGGGTATCTACGGCGATTACGCACTTGTGGTGAGCCCCCGCCTTTTCATGCAGCTGCAAAGGCTGCAGCCGGGAACCGGGCTTCTGGAAGCCGACCGGATTTCCAGGCTTGTGGGCGGCCGTCTTTACCAATCTCAGGTTTTGGGCGCGGATCAGGCGGTGCTGGTCGCTTCCGACGAAAAGAACATGGATCTTGTGATCGGCCAGGATATGGCGACCGCTTATCTGGAGCAGAAAGATCTCAATCACAGCTTCCGCGTGCTCGAAACCGTTTTGCCGCGCATCAAGCAGAAACAGGCCGTTGTTGTTTTTGCGTGATTCGGGGTTTCCGTCCGGAGCCGGAAAGCTGCTTCTAACGCCATTTCCGGAACAAGCGGATTTTATGGGTGCCGTATCGCGGGTTGCCCGATCCAGCCAAACGTGTTTTTAACAAACGGACGGCCTTTTTGCAGCCGTCCGTTTTTTGCCTGAGGGCCGAAACAGAAACCGGTAAAGGAGAGAATGATTCATGGAGTTCAAGGAATGGAAAGACCTGCTGAAAAGCAGCCGCAGTACGCGCGGGTATGACGAAAGCCGCAAGGTCAGCCGTGAGGAGCTCGCAGAGCTCGTCGACTGCGCGCGGTATGCGCCGTCCAGCATGAATATGCAGCCCCTGCGCTACCGTTTGGTATTTGAGCCGGACGAGGTGGCAAAATTGCAGTCGCTCACCAAGTGGGCCGGTGCGCTCAAAGGGCTTCACCTGCCGCATGAGGGGCATTGTCCGCCCGCGTTCGTCGTGGTCTGCCACGATACGCAGATCGCTGCGGCAGGCCCGGGCTTTGTGCGCGACGTGGGGATCGTCTGCCAGACGATCATGCTCTCCGCCCGGGTGATGGGGCTTAGCGGGTGCATTTTGGGCGCGTTTTCCACCGATGCGGTGAAGGAGGCACTTGGCCTGCCTGCTCACATGATTCCGATGCTGATCGTTGCCGTCGGCAAGCCGGAGGAAACCATCGTGCTGACGGAAGCGGAGAAGGGCAAGAGTGTCGCCTATTACCGTGACGAAAACGATGTTCATTATGTTCCGAAGCGCAAGCTGGAGGATGTTCTCATCTGATCGTAATGAAAGCTGAATGATTTCCGGGGCCTCTTTCTAAAAAAAGAAAGAGGCCCCGGTTTTTGATTTTTTTTCTGTTTGGCGCATACTCTACGGAGCGTTGATTGCGCTGCAAGACAAGGCGCGTTACAATGATCCTGTACCGCTGGGTGAATTTGACCCGCGGGGAGCAGGGTGCATTGCGAGGATACGGAGGGAGAAAGATGAAGGAAGCATCCAGAAAAGAAATGAAGAACCAATATAAAAACAGCAAGCAGATCGGCGGGGTCTATCGAATCCGCTGCGATCAGGCGGGCGAAAGCTGGGTTCGCGCGAGCGCAAATTTACAGGGAGCCAAAAATCGCTTTGCGTTTCAGTGCACCACCAATCTGTGCCCCGAAGCAGCCATGTCGCCGGCCTGGAAGCGTTACGGAGCCGCCGGCTTCACTTTTGAGATATTGGAAGAAATCGAGAAAAAGGAGACACAGACGCCGCGCGAATTTTCGGAGGATGTTTCGGCTCTGCTGGAGCTTTGGAATGAAAAGCAGGATGATGGGAGGGAACGCATTGGAACAGAATAAAAAGATTGCCCCTTTCCTGAATTCAGAGGGGAAGATCACGCAGCTGCCCCAGAAAAGCAGTGTGCGGTTCGCGGTGCTGGAGGTTTTGGCGCAGCAGTTTGAGCCGGAACGCAGCTACACCGAGCGGGAGGTCAACGATATCTGCGAGGCCTCACATACGTTCGGGGATTACTTTCTGATCAGAAGAGAGCTGATCGATTACGGTCTTTTGTGCCGTAAGGCGGACGGTTCCAGCTATTGGAAAGCGAAGGCCGAATAAAACACCGTCTTTCTGCTACGGCTGCAGAAAGACGGTGTTTTCACATCAAAGAGAAAACCTCCTTTTGTCACAGAATACGGCTTGTCTGCCGTTTGATGGACAAAGGGAGGTTTTTTATTTTTTACAGCGCATTGCGAAGAGAATCGGCTGCCGAAAGATTGCTCGTCGAAGCGGAGAATCCCTGCATTTTGCGTTCGGTTTCCAGATGAGAAACCAGCTTGCGCCAGATTTCAATCGTCTGCTGGAACTGCTGGGCGTGAAGCTCTACGTTTTGATGATAACGTTCCAGCTCGTCCGCAATACTCAGGAATTCCTCGCGGCCCAAATAGGCGGCCAGCTTCGGCAGAGTCGTCGCCAGCTGGCGGCGCATTTCCTCGATCCGGCTTTCGTAATTTTCCCGCTGCGTTAGGTAAAGCAGCAGGGGCTTGTAGCGCACCCAGCCCACGCAGGCGCGGCAGAAGCGGTCGGTCACAAAGTCCAGGTCGGCGCAGACGGGCTTAAGCCGAATCGGCAGCACGCCGTCCATCAGGTGATCGTACGCGGAGAAGCCGTCGTGGAACGTGTAGCAGGGGATGCGAAGCACTTTGCTGTTTTCCAGCAGGGTGCTTAAAAAGGTGTCTTCGCCTCTGGCCCCGGGCGGGTTGTAAAAGGGATGGACCCGGGCGCTGTCCGTTAAGTTGATGCACAGATTGGAGCCGGAGATAAATTTGCAGCGATTGACCGGAAAAACCTCCTGCGGCTTGTTGCTGGTCAGTATGGCAGTATCCGCGTAAGTAACGCCGCCCTGCTGCATCAGCGATTCCAGCGACTGCCAGTTGATGATGTCGTTGCTGATTGCTTCAATAAAGGTCCGAAAATCCTCTTTTGTCAGCGAGCTGCTGAATTCTATGGACGGGATCGGTGAAATATAACCACAGTGGTGTCCGTGGGTGATGTTGGCTCCGGTGTCCATCATCTGCTGCAGGTGAGAGAGCAGAACATGCTGCCCGCTCCAAATGGCCCAGTTGCGGGTGTTGGTAACCGCCATAGGGTATTCGTCGTCGTCCAGGAACAAGAGATAATCCATTTGGTTTTTCATCGCCCAGTAAAGGACGGTGTTGCGCTGCCCTGCATAGCCTGCGCAGAAGAAGAGGTTTGCCTCTTCCGGCGACAAAACGCCGCCGCGCACCAGGCTGCGTATTTCGCGGGCCTGCGCTGTCTTCCCCAGAAAAAAGGTGCCGTCAAGGTCTTTGAGCAGGTATGGAGGAATGCTGGTGTAGTCCGTTACCTTGGTATTCGCATATTTCAGGTCATACGCTACAAACAGATTCAGGTTGAATTTCGGATTCTGTGTCAGTCCGCATTCCTGCCAGCTCAGTATGTTGGTTTTCAAAACCTTTCGAAAGCTCTTTCGCCCTGTGGCGAATCCAATTCCTACGTTCACGGTATCTTGCTTCAACAATGCTCTCACTCCTTTTTCTGAAAATAATCGTAAGCGATTGAGAATGACCGGCAGTGAATTGGTCATTCCTGTCAAGTAACAACTTATATTATAAATACAAGTTGGCTATTTGTCAAATGCTTCAAAAATGGAAAACAAATTTTAGCCTCTTTTCCTTTTTCAGGGACAGATCAATTGGCTTTAAAAGGAAGCTTACCAAAAATCAATCTCTTTTTCGTTTTTAACGACTTCTAAATCGCGTTTAACCTAAACTTAACAATCGTGATTTAAGATAAGAATGTGCAAAAGAGAAATTGAGAAATTCAGGAGGAAATCAGAATATGAAACAAAAAATGATGGCGTTGCTTGCAATGCTGTTGGTGGGAGCCACTGCGGCGACAGGTTGTTCTTCCACGGTTGAAGGAAAAAGTGATACATCGTCCACCGCACCTGCGCAGTCCGCGGCATCCAATGCAGAGTCTACCGCATCCCTGAGCGGCAAGCTGACACTGAACGGTTCTACTTCCATGGCGAAGGTATGCCAGGCGCTGGGCGAAGGATTTATGGAGAAATATCCGCAGGTTACTGTGGAAAAGGGCGGCACGGGTTCCGGTGACGCGGTTAAAGCGGTCAACAACGGTACCGCACTGATCGGCGATCTTTCCCGCAACCTGAAGGATGAGGAAAAGCCTGCCGACTTCGAAATCGTAGAGATGGCGATCGACGGTATTGCCATTGCGATCAACCCCGAGAACAAGGTTGATGCTCTGACCAGCGAGCAGATCGCAAAGATCTACACCGGCGAGATCAGCAACTGGAAGGACGTTGGCGGCGCGGATCAGAAGATCACCGTAATCGGCCGTGAAGCGACCTCCGGTACCCGCGACGGCTTCGAGTCCATCTTGAATATCAAAGAGAAAACAAAGCTGTCGGCTGAACTCTCTTCCACTGGTGAAGTGATTTCCAAGGTCAGCAGTGACCCCGCGGCAATTGGTTATGTTTCTCTGGATTCTGTGAACCAGTCTGTAAAGGCTGTCACTGTCGACAATGTAAAGCCTTCGGAAGAAACCATCAAAGACGGTACTTACAAGCTCCAGAGACCCTTTATTGAAATCTACAAAAAGGGCAGCGATAACGAGCTGGTAAAAGCTTGGTTCGAGTTCATCGACTCCAGCGAAGGACAGCAGATCATCAAAGACGCCGGTCTGGTAATTAAATAAATGACTGACCCTGATTGAAAACAAAAGCACCCGGTGTATCTGTACGGATACCCCGGGCTGCTTTGGCATCAGGCGAAGGAGGGTGCAAATGGAGCGTACGATGGACGGCCAGGAGGGCCGGGAGCGGGAGAAAAGGCGTAACGCGGTATACCGGTGGATCGCCGCCGGGCTGGGAGCGGTAATGGTTTTATCTTTCTTTTTACCGTATATCACCTTTGTGTTCCGTGGATTAAAATATACCGTCAGCGGGATTCAGCTGGCGTTTGTAAAAGGATTCTGGGTGGTGGGCCCGCAGCAGAGCGGCCTTGTCACCATCCCCCTGGCAGTGCGGGCCAGCATTGTGCTGGGACTGCTTTGCGCGGCAGGCGGGTTTGTCTTGATCTTACTGAAAAAGAAACCGATCACAGCCGGTCTGCTGTTTTTACTGTCCGGTATATCTCCGCTGCTCGTCATGGCGGCTTCGGGAGCGATTCAGACTGCGGTGACGAGCCTGAATGTCAGCCAAATTGAAATGCGGTTTTTATGGCCCTTTTTCTGCACGCTGCTGGGCGGGTTTGTATCGTCCATTCTGTCGCTGCGCACACAGGGCACGGAGCGGCTTGCGGAATCGGTGTTCCAGGTGTTTGCCTGCGTTTCCATCGGTTCTGTGATCTTGCTGACGGTTTACATTATTTCCGCCGGTCTGCCCGCGATCCTGCAGATCGGTGCGGTACAGTTCCTGTTCGGGGAAAGCTGGAGGCCGGCATCCGATATCTTCGGGATTCTGCCGATGATCCTCTCGTCGATCGCCGGTACGGCCGGAGCCATCGTGATCGGCGTGCCGGTCGGAATTCTGACGGCGGTGTTTTTGTCTGAAACGGCAAGCCCCCGGCTGGCCATGCTGGTGCGTCCGGCTGTGGAGCTGCTGGCGGGCATCCCGTCCGTCATCTACGGATTTTTCGGAATGCTCGTAGTGGTTCCGGTGATCCGGAACATGTTCCCGGAGCATACGATCGGCGACAGCCTGCTTGCAGTTATTCTGATTCTGGCGGTCATGATTCTGCCGACGATCGTCAGCGTGACGGAAACCTCCCTGCGGGCGGTTCCGCGCGCCTACCGCGAGGCTTCTCTGGCGCTGGGCGCCACGCAGACCGAAACCATTTTCAAGGTGACGCTGCCCGCGGCAAAATCCGGAATTCTGGCGGGCGTGATTCTCGGCGTGGGGCGCGCCATCGGCGAAACGATGGCGGTCATCATGGTGGCCGGCAACGTGGCCAATATGCCGTCTTTGCTTGGCACGGTCCGCCTGCTCACCACCGGTATTGCGATGGAAATGTCCTATGCGTCTGGCCTGCACCGCGAGGCGCTGTTTGCCATCGGCTTGGTGCTGTTTGTGTTCATTATGATCGTCAACCTGCTGTTTAACTATATTTCGAAGAAAGGGGTGCAGATTCATGCCGAATAAATCCGGAGTATTGGAGCAGAACGCTCCAAACGCGAATTTTGTCATGGAAGGCAAATCCCTTTACAACCGCCGTTCCAAGCCCATGGACGTCGTTTTGAAGCTGCTGATCAACGGCGCAGCCTTTCTGTGCGTGGTGGTTCTTATCGGTATTCTGGGCTATATTCTTGTGAACGGCCTCGGTTATGTCAGCTGGCAGTTCCTTTCCACCCCGTATTCCGAAACGAAAGCGAATTTGAAGGGCATCCTGCCCATGATCATCAATACGCTGTACATTGTCGTGATCACTCTGCTGATCGCGGCGCCGATCGGCATCTGCTCTGCGATTTATCTCACGCAGTACGCAAAGCAGGGTAAACTTGTAAAGGCGATTCGCTTTACTACCGAGATTCTCTCCGGCATTCCGTCCATTTTGTTCGGGTTGTTTGGGTATACTGTGTTCTGCATCCTGTTCCGGCTGCAGATTTCGATTCTGGCCGGCTGCCTGACCATGACGCTGTGCATTCTGCCGACGATCGTGCGCACCACAGAGGAATCCCTGATTTCGGTCCCGTCCTCTTATAAAGAGGGAGCGTTTGCGCTCGGCGCGGGCAAGCTGCGCGTGATTCTGGGGATTGTGCTGCCGTGCGCCATGCCGGGTGTATTGACGGCGGTCATCCTTGCCATGGGGCGAATCGTCGGCGAATCCGCCGCTCTGCTGTTTACCTCGGGCCTTGCATACCAGATGCCCAAGGGCTTTTTCCAGCAGATTTTCAGCAGCGGCCGTACGCTGACTTTGCACCTGTACCAGACGGCCCGCGAGGCCACCACTCCCGACGCCATGAACATCGCCTTTGCCACCGCGTCGGTTCTGCTGATTCTGGTATTTCTGCTCAATCGCTTGGCAGGGCTTTTATCGAAAACTCTGCAGAAAGGAACCGAATAATTTATGGCAACAAATATGGCGACAAAAATTTCGATTCAAAATCTGGATCTGTTTTATAATGATTTTCAGGCGCTGCACGGGATTTCGCTCGAAATCCCCGAAAATCAGATCACGGCGTTTATCGGCCCGTCCGGCTGCGGAAAATCCACCTGCCTGAAAACACTCAACCGCATGAACGATATGATCACCGGCTGCCGTATCGAGGGGAAGGTCTCCATCGACGGGGAGGATATCTACGATCCCCGCACCGACGTCAACCTTCTGCGCCGGCGCGCCGGCATGGTGTTCCAAAAGCCGAATCCGTTCCCCATGAGCGTATATGACAATATTGCCTACGGCCCGCGCGTGCACGGAGTCAAGAGCAAGAGCCAGCTCGACCAGATCGTTGAAAAGTCGCTTCGCAGCGCCGCCTTGTGGGACGAGGTGAAAGACCGCCTGAAAAAGTCGGCTCTCGGCCTTTCGGGCGGCCAGCAGCAGCGCCTTTGTATTGCTCGCGCGCTTGCGGTAGACCCCGACATTCTGCTGATGGATGAGCCCACCAGTGCGCTCGACCCGATTTCCACACAGAAAATCGAGGACTTGCTCGACGAGCTTCGCGGCCAGTACACGGTGATTATCGTTACCCACAACATGCAGCAGGCCGCGCGTATTTCGGACCGGACGGCGTTCTTTCTGCTGGGTGAGGTGGTGGAGTTCACCGAAACCAAGTTAATGTTCGAGCAGCCTAAGGATGAGCGCACCGAGCGCTATATCACGGGTCGCTTCGGTTGATTTTTCCAGGCCGGTCTGATACTATGAAAAGAGACAAGCGCCGGCGGCCTGCGGCGGAAAGAGAGGAATAGATGGCGAGGAAAATGTTTGAGCGCGAGCTGCAGGAGCTGGCGCAGGAAATGATCTCTATGGGAAACGACGTGGACGGCCGTCTGCTGGAAACGATTGAGGCCCTGCGCACGCTGGATCTGGAAAAAGCCCAGCAGGTGGCGCAGAGTGATGAACAGATCGATATTCAGGAGCATCAGATCGAAAAAATGTGCCTGAACCTGATCGCCCTGCAGCAGCCGATCGCGGGCGATCTGCGCATGATCGCGGCGTGCCTGAAAATCCTGACGGATATGGAACGTGTGGCCGACCAGTGTGCCGATATCTGCGAGATTGTCGCGGGCGGCGATTTCAACGGCAACAGCCTGGCGCTGTCGCACGTGGTGCGCATGCTGGAAGAGGCGCGCGGCATGTTCCGCCGCTCGATCGACGTGTTTATTTCCCGTGATGTGGAAGAGGCCAAAGCGATCTGCCAGTACGACGACGTGGTGGATTCCATGTTTTCCAAAATCATTCTGGAGGTCTGCGACATCATCACGCAGAATCCCCGGAATGTGATGTGTGAGGTCGACATGATTTTTATTACGAAATATATTGAGCGCACGGCGGATCACGCTACGAATATTGCCGAATGGGTCATCTACATCGAAAACGGCGTGCACCCTGAGCTGAATGAAAAGATATAAATGAAAAGATATAACAGATAGAATCACCCACGGAACCGAATCGTATTTTCGGGCGGCTGAAGAGCATTGGATCATCGGCCGCGTGATTCCGGGAAACGGGCGGAACCGTTATGAGTTTGTATCGGAATTTATCCTAAAACCGAGAGGAGAACAAGGAATGGCGCTGGTTTATATCGCCGACGACGAACCGAATATCCGCAAGCTGGTGGCCTTTGGCCTGAGAGACGCGGGGTACGAGAGCGCGGAATTTGCCGACGGAACCTCTCTGCTGGCGGCGGTGCGGCAAAAGAGGCCCGACGCCGTGATTCTGGACTGGATGATGCCGCCCCCGGACGGGCTGGCGGTATGCCGCATCCTGCGGGAAAGCCCCGAGGGAAAGCATCTGCCGATTCTGATGCTGACCGCCAAGGGAGAGGAATTCGACCGTGTGCTGGGGCTGGAAATCGGCGCGGATGATTATGTTGTCAAGCCGTTCAGTATGAAAGAGCTGGCTGCCCGCGTGCGTGCCGTGCTGCGCCGCAGCGAGCGCGCAGCGCAGGATGTAGAGGAAGAGGTACTTACCGGCGGCGGACTGACAGTGGATATCGCACGCCACACGGTGACCAAAAACGGCGAGCTGCGCGAGCTGACGGCGAAGGAGTTTGATCTTCTCGTCATGCTGATGAAGCACCGGGGCCGGGTGATGACGCGTGACGCCTTGCTCGACAAGGTGTGGGGCGTGGAATATTACGGCGATACCCGCACGGTGGATGTTCACGTTCGCTACCTGCGGCAGAAAATTGAGGAAGACCCCGAGTCCCCCCGTCTGGTGCAGACGGTGCGCGGCGTCGGCTATAAATTCACGGAGCAGGAGTGACCCTTTTGCCCAAATAGAAACGCCCGGTAAATCCTTTGGAATCAGATTTACCGGGCGAGATATTTTGTTTTGGGGGTTGTGTTCCTTATAGCGCCGCGCGCTTCTGAGAGGAAGCCATGGGGGCGCTGACGGGAATCTGGATCACACGGCTGACGGGCTTCCACACGACCAGCGCGATGCCGAAGTCGATCATGCTGTGTGCAATCGTGCCCACACCGACCATCAAAAGGACGGAGAACGCGAAGCCCTTGTTGTAAAAGCCGCTGTTCAGCATGCCGCCAAAATAGAACAGTGTGACGACGAGCGCCTCACAAATGGCGTGAACGACCGCCAGAATCGAGTTGAACAGCACGGTAGACGCGGGCCGCAGAAGAACATCGGGGTGCTTTTTCAAAATCAGGCAGCCGACTGCCACAAAGCCGAGGTGGCTCAGCGCGCGCAGCGCAATCACCGGCGGCAGGCCCGCAAAGAAGAAGCCCACACTGGTGCCGAGCGTAACCGCCACCGCTACCGGCGGCGAAATGAACATCGCAATAAAAATCGCCACGTGACTGGCCAGCGTAAACGACATGGGCTCCAGTACGATTTTCGGCGCAAACATGGGGATCACAATACCCACCGCGCAAAGCAGCGCCGCGATCACCATCGTCAGAATTTTTTGATTCGTTTGTTTCATTTCAATCACCTCAAAAGTTTTTACAGGGTTGCCGCTTTCCAAAAGCGTTTGCTTTCCTCCCCGTATAGCCACTTCCATAACAATTGACTATACATGTGTCTTGACAGTATTCTAGAACAAAAAAACAAAGGTGTCAAGACACCTTTGCAAAAAAATTTGTTTTTCAAATCATTTAGTCGGATTCCCGCTGCTCAAGCAGATACCCTCTTTCAGTCAGTGCGGCCAGTGTGCGGTCACGGTCCTGCAAATTGGAAAACGCGACGGTATGCAGGTGGATGCCCCCGGTCAAGTCGGAAAGCGGGGCGGAATTGCTGGCGCTCAGGCGATTGATAAAATCCTGTACGTCATGGCGCGAACCAATGCGGAGCTGGCCGCTCAACTGCCCGTAAACGGCGTGCTCCACCGTTACGTCCAGCACTCTGCCGCCGTTGTCCACAATCGTGGTCAGCTCATCTTCCATCTCACTGCCGTTGTGGCGGCAGGCGATGATCACACGGTATTCCCCGGCCGGAACATCAGATTCCAATACATAGCCCCGGGGCGTGGCCGCTATTTTTTCGTTGGCGGCGCGCAGCAGGGCAATATCCCCAACAATGATCTGCCGGCTGACCTGAAACTGCCGGGCGATGGCCCCGGCGCTGACCGGCTGGCGGCTGTGCTGCAAAAGCTGTAGGATTTTTTCACGTCGTTCGGCTGAAGTCATCGGACCACCCTTTCTCATTGTCATTCGCACATAAAACCGTATCTCTTTTCCTCTTGCCGGCAGCAAGGGAAAAATAAATACTTTCGCTCTTTCGGCTGAATAATATCATAGCATATTTTCGGGAAAAGTGATATGCTTTTCCCAATAGAAAAGGAGGGATTTGCGGGTGAAACATAAGAACCGCATTCGTATCCATTTTTCAAGCGGCTCTGTCAAGCAGCGGCTGATGCTGTCGAGCTCCATCATCCTGTGTGTGGGCTTTTGCCTGGCGTTTGCGCTCGTGGCGCTGCTGGTACAGAAGCAGTATCAGGAGGAGTTCACCAAGCGGCTCGACGCTTCCCTTGCGATTATGGAGACGCAGGGCAGTAAAATCTGGGCGAATCCCCAGAAATATGCCCGGGAGGAAAGCGACCGTCTTTCCGCTGTGGGGCAGCAGATCCGCATTACGGTGCTTGATTCCAAAGGAAATGTGCTCGGGGACAGCGAACAGCCGGGAGATGTGGACGACGATACCGTCAAGGGAAACCACCTGAGCCGGCCTGAAATCCTTCAGGCGGATCAGTCGGGGCGCGGTTACGACGTCCGCCTTTCTGAAAATGCCGGCGAGCGCTTTTATTACGCGGCGGTGCGGCTGCCGGATCAGGGATATCTGCGCGCGGCGCTTTCGATTGCAGATCTTGACCGTGTAACGCGGAAATTCTGGGTCGGCTCTCTGCTCAGCCTGCTGCTGGGCCTGATTTTGATTTGTACTGTCACATGGTTTATGGCAGACCGCTTTACCCTGCCCATCCGCAGTTTGACCAAGGTGGCGCGGCGGATTTCCGAAGGCGACCTTTCGGGACGCATGCAGGGACAGTATACCGGCGAAATCGGCGATCTGACCCATTCGTTCAATATCATGGCGGAAAGCACCGAGCAGGCGGTGCTGCAGACGCAGAAGAAGCAGGAGCAGCTGGAGGGCGTGCTTCAGGGAATGGATGACGGCGTGCTATGCGTTGACCGCAATAACCGGATCGTGTTCCTGAACCAGCGTGCGCGCGAACTGCTGAATGCCCGCGACCTCAAGGAAGGCGGTATTCTGGATGGAAGCCTGCTCATCCGCCAGCTTGCCGACCGGATGCGCAGCGCCGGAGAGCAGGGGGAAGAGGAGGCCGCGCGCCGTGAAACGCTGACGACCGGAGGCCCCAAGGAGCAGCAGTATAACGTGTATATCGCGCCGATCCCCGGGAAGCGGGAGGATGGCGAGGTGCTAGCCGTAATTGCCGATGTGACCCGCATGCGCCGGCTGGAGCAGCTGCGCAGCGAATTTGTGGCCAATGTGACGCATGAGCTGAAAACGCCGCTGACTTCGATCCGCGGAAGCATCGAGCTGCTGCGCAGCGGCGACAGGGATGAAGAGACCCGCCAGTACTTTTATGATGTGCTGGATATTGAGGCAGAGCGCCTGCACCATCTGATCGACGATATGCTTGTGCTTTCCCAGATCGAAAACGCGAAAGAAGATCCATCCGCCCGCCGCTGCAATCTGAAGGAGGAGCTGATGGCCACTATAGAACGGCTGCATCCCGTTGCCGAAAAGGCTTCGGTTACGCTGGAGCTGGACGCAGACCCGTCGCTGTACTGCGATTGCTCTCCCACGCGCATTGGGCAGCTGTTCATCAATCTGATTGAAAATGCGATCAAGTATAATGTTCCGCAGGGCAAGGTTACTGTAACTGCCCGGCAGCAGCGGCATATGGCGATTGTGCGCGTGCGCGATACGGGCATCGGCATCGCTCCGGAGCATCTGGACCGGCTGTTCGAGCGCTTCTATCGGGTTGATACCAGCCGTTCGCGCGAAATCGGCGGCACGGGCCTGGGGCTTTCCATTGTAAAACACTTGGCAGCGCTGTATCATGGCGAGGTGAGCGTAGAGAGCGAGGTCGGTAAAGGCAGCACATTTACGGTTCGCCTGCCGCTTTCCCCGGAATAAGTGGCTTTTCTTCGTCACTGCGTTTCGCGGCATGCAGAGTGAATTCTGCATGCCGCTGTTGTCATCGTTTGTTTTTTGCAGTTTGCCCGGTTTCGGATTGTGCAAATGATGATAAAATTTGAGAATTAATCCTATTCTTGCAAATTTTTGCAGGAAACGGGTCAAGTTTCATGCAAAAAAATATCGATTATTAAAGTTTCTTCTAAAAAGAATAAGTACAAGATACAGTGCCTTTGTTTGGCGAAAGCGGCGAGGCGCAGGAAAAAACGACAGATGGCATGATAAAAAGGCTGAAACCGGTAAAAAGTTACCGGTTTCAGCCCTTTTGGGGAGGAGTTGTATTGAAAAAGGTACGGCATCCGCCGCGGTCTTATAAGCAAATAAAATTTGGATATGGAAATATCTTTTTTCTTTATCCTTAGTATAAACCACTAAATACAGCAAAGTCAAGAAATTAACAAAAGGTTAATAATGAATCTGCTTTTTTCATAAATTGCATGGGGAAGCGATTTAATATTTATTATGATTGACACAATAGATTAGAATATTCAAAAAGGAAAAAATTTTTACAGAATTTTCTTTTCTTGTATTTATAGCATGAAAATGCTAAACTTTTGAAAGAATCTATTTGCGATCAAAAAGTGAAAACAGTGATATCTCCCTCGCCGAAAGCGAGGGAGATATCACGATTATGATTTGTTGTTTTTATTAGAGATCGGTATCAGAGCCAAAAACGATCGGAGAGAAAACGATGCTTCTGAAAAAGAATGAGATAGTTGAAATAGAAATCACAGGCATGACCGCGGAGGGCAGCGGCGTGGGCCGGGTAGAGGGAATTGCCGTATTTGTTCCCGGTGCGGCGGCCGGCGACCGTTTAAAAGTCCGTATCCTGAAAACGGCAAAAACATATGCCTTTGGAAAGATAGAAGAAATTCTGGAGCCGTCTCCCGAACGGATCGAGTCGGACTGTCCCTGTTCTGCGCAGTGCGGTGGCTGCGCGTTCCGCCATATTACCTATGCCGGGGAACTGCGGGCAAAGGAGAACCGTGTGCGCGACGCCATCGAGCGGATCGGCGGGCTGCAGAATCCGGATATCCGCCCGATTGTGGGGGCGGAGCATGCCGACGGTTACCGCAATAAGGCGCAGATTCCGATCGGGCAGGACAAGCAGGGCAATCTGATCGCGGGATTTTATGCGAACCACAGCCACCGCATTGTTCAGTGTGAGCGCTGCGCCTTGCAGCCAAAGCCGTTTGAGCAGGCGCTGGATACATTTTTGGAATGGGCACGTAAAAGCGGAGAGAGTGCCTATGACGAAACGACGCATAAGGGGAAGCTGCGCCATTTATACCTGCGCATGGCTGAAGGCACCGGCGAGGTGATGGTCTGCGTGGTCGTCAATGGGAACGGCCTCAAAGGAGAGGATTCTCTTGCGGCGCTGCTCCGCGAGAGAGTGGACGGCCTGAAAAGCGTTTTGATCAACAGTAACCGGGAAGACACCAACGTTGTGCTGGGCAGGCGTTTCCGCACGGTTTGGGGGCAGGATTTTCTGACCGACCGGATGTGCGGCCTGCAGTTCCGGATTTCTCCTCTGTCCTTTTATCAGGTGAATCATGCCCAGGCCCAGCGGCTGTATGCGCTGGCGGGCGAGTACGCCGGTCTCACCGGCAAAGAAACGGTACTTGATTTGTACTGCGGTACCGGTACGATCGGCCTTTCGATGGCGGGCCGCGCCGGACGGGTCATCGGAGTTGAGGCTGTAGCGCAGGCCGTAGAAAACGCCCGCGAAAACGCGGCGCTCAACAATATTGAAAACGCGGAATTCTTGTGTATGGACGCTGCCGAGGCGGCGCAGCTGCTGGTACAGCGCGGCGAGCACCCCGACGTTGTGGTGCTCGATCCCCCCAGAAAGGGCTGTGCGCCCGAGCTGATCCGCACGGTGGCCGACATGGCTCCTTCCCGCATCGTTTATGTTTCCTGCGATCCCGCTACCCTTGCGCGCGATCTGAAGCTGTTCCGCGAGCTCGGCTACGCCGCCGGGCCGATCACGCCGCTTGATCTGTTTCCGAGGACAAAGCATGTGGAGTGTGTGGTGCTGCTCCAGCGTTATAGTTCGGAAAGCAAGACGTAGGGTGTGACCACAAAATATTATGGGTTGAGGACGATTTTGAGGTGAAAAAGAAGCTAAAGGAGCTGCTTTTTACCTCCTAAAAATAGGTGAAAATATAGATCACATGAAGGAGACAAAATTATGAATGATAAAACTGTGGTATTAAATGCCGGCCTGGTAAATTATGATGGGAACGTTGATTACTCAAAAATTGCATCCGAAGTGGTAATCTATGATGAAACGTCCGAAGATAAAATTTTGGAGCGAGTCAACGGTTTTACAATCGTTGTAACGAAAGAAATGAAAGTCACAGGTGACATTATCAGAAAATTCCCTGATAGTGTGAAGATGATTTGTGAAGCCGGAACCGGATATAATAATATCGATTTGGACGCAGTACGTGAAAAAGGAATCATATTATGCAACATCCCTGCGTATAGCAGTGAACGAGTGGCCCATACAGCAATCCTTATGATTTTAAATCTGGCAAGCTCAATGCAAAAACAAATTCGTATGCTTTCAGAAGGGAATCATGATAATTTCCATAAACATTTAATGGTGGACCATGTAGAAGTAAACGGTAAAACACTGGGAGTTATCGGTTATGGAAATATTGCGAAAGAAATAATCAAAGTAGCGCAGGCACTGGGAATGAAAATTTTAGTAACGACCAGAACTCCCAGAGCAGATGTAGAGAATATTCACTTTACAACAAATGAAGAAGTTTTCATGCAAAGTGATTTTATTTCTCTTAATTGTCCTTTAAACGAATCAACAAGACATATGATCAATAAAGAAACATTGGCAATGATGAAGCCGACAGCATATTTAGTCAATACTGCACGGGGAGCATTGGTCGATGAAAAAGCGTTGATTGACGCATTGCAAAATAATGTAATTGCAGGCGCAGGATTGGATGTGCAGGAAGTAGAGCCATTAGATGATGCAAGTCCGTTGTATACAATGGATAATGTTATCATTACTCCGCACATGGGATGGCGGGGATTAGAAACAAGACAACGCTTGGTTTCATTGATCCAAGATAATATCAGAGCTTTTTCCAAAGGACAGCCGATCAATCGAGTAGACTGAAAAGTAAATTGAAACTGATATCCTTATGAGCATAATGGTATGATGTTAAATTCCAATTGATAAAGAGAAATAATAAACAGGAACGGAGAGAGCGGTTTTTATCAAAAAACTATTAAGACGAAAACTCTCAGTACGCTGAGGGTATTTTGTCTTAATAGCTTTTATCTTTACTAATAGATATCCCAAAAGGGGCGTTGCCGTGTTATAATTAATATAGCTATTAAAAACAAGTGTTAAATGTTACAATTATTGAAATGTACCCTGACGCCAAGGGGGATTAAGCTCAATGGCTATTAGAATTGCAGCAACAAGGCATGTGGAATGTTGCTTACTTACTATATCGAGAGGAATAATGAAAGTTAATCAAAAAGGAGTTACAAGTTTTTATATCTTCAATATATGGATTTACAAGTTGAAAGACAACAAGCTGTACAAGCTATGTAAGATACTGGTCATATGCCAGCAGAATGGAACTTTTTAAAGCAGGTAGTAGATTATCATTATCTGTTAAAAAATGGATTAATGATTCTAATGTATATACGTTGATTTTAAGTGGCTATTACGGGACTATTGATCCTATTGCAAGATGAGCGCCCGAGGGAGGCTGATATTTCAGCCTCCCTCGGGCGCTGTT